>JBOHHE010000029.1:0-27350 GCA_050700355.1 Pseudonocardiaceae bacterium | reverse complement strand
AGCCCGACCAGCATCACTGGCAGGTTCGCCCAGGCCGAGGCTCAGAACCTGGCCGACGTGCTCAAGTACGGTTCGCTGCCGCTGTCCTTCCAATCCTCGGAGTCCGAGACGGTCTCGGCCACTCTGGGCCTGGCCTCGCTGCGTGCCGGACTGCTCGCCGGGGCGATCGGGCTTGCCGTGGTGTTCGTTTACTGCCTGTTCTACTACCGGTTGCTCGGGGTTTTGACGATCTTGTCTTTGGCGCTGTCCGGACTGATCGTCTACGCCGTGCTGGTGTTGCTCGGGCGATGGATCGGGTTCACCCTGGATCTGGCCGGTGTGGCCGGCTTGATCGTCGCCATCGGCATCACCGCGGACTCTTTCGTGATCTTCTTCGAGCGGCTCAAGGACGAGATGCGAGAAGGCCGGACCTTCCGCTCCGCGGTGCCCCGGGCCTGGACCCGCTCCCGCCGCACCATTCTGTCGGCGGATGCGGTGAGTTTCCTGGCCGCCGCGGTGCTCTACGTTCTCGCGGTGGGTCAGGTCAAAGGTTTCGCCTTCACCCTCGGCATGTCGACGGTGCTGGACCTGGTGGTGGTCTTCCTGGTGACGCATCCGCTGGTGGCGATGGCGTCGAAATCCCGCGTACTGTCCCGGCCGGAGCTGTCCGGGCTGGGTGGCGCGCAGCGAGTCGGGGCGCAGAACCGCTCGGAGTTGGCGACGGCGGGGAGGGGTACCTGAGATGGCGGAAGTATTGCGGGGGCTCTACAGCGGAAATGGTGCGTTCGACATCGTCGGGCGGCGGCGGTTGTGGTATGTGCTCACCGGAGTTCTTGTCGCGGTCTGCCTTAGTTCGATTCTGTTTCGGGGGTTCAACCTCGGCATCGATTTCGAGGGTGGCACCCGGGTCCAGTTGCCGGCCATCGGGGTGAACGGTCCGATCGGTACCGAGCGGGTGGAGCAGATCTTCAGCGAGACGATCGGCGAGCCGCCGAAATCGGTGCAGACGGTCGGCAGTGGTGCCGCGGCGAGCATCCTGATCCGCTCCGACACGTTGGACGTTGGAACCACGTTCGCGCTGAAGGATGCCCTGTTCGAGCAGCTGCAGCCGCTCGGGAGTGACGCGAAGCCCAGCGCACAGGCGATCAGCGACAGTGCCGTGAGCGCCACCTGGGGTGGGGAGATCAGTAAGCAGGCGTTGATCGCACTGCTGGTGTTCCTCGCTCTGGTGACCGTGTTCCTGGCGCTGTACTTCGAGCTGCGGATGGCGCTGGCGGCGCTCGTCGCGCTCGTTCACGACGTCCTGGTGACCGCAGGCGTGTACTCGCTGGTCGGCTTCGAGTTGACGCCCGCTTCGGTCATCGGTCTGCTGACGATCCTGGGATTCTCGCTTTATGACACTGTTGTCGTGTTCGACAAGGTGCAGGAGAACACTCGTGGGCTGCTCGGGCTGACCCGACGTACCTATGGTGAGGCGGCCAATCTGGCGGTCAACCAGACCCTGATGCGTTCGATCAACACCTCGCTGATCGCGGTGCTCCCGGTCCTCGGGCTGCTGGTGGTCGGAGTTGGCCTGCTCGGCGTCGGCACGCTCAAGGATCTCGCGCTCGTCCAGATGGTCGGCATGCTGGCCGGGGCGTCTTCCTCGATCTTCCTGGCGACACCACTGCTGGTAGATCTGACGATGCGTAACCCGAGGTATCAGGAGCAGGCTGAGCGCGTCGCTCAGCGTCGGGCGAAGCTGGCCGCGAAGGTCGCCGGTGCTGGGGAGTCCGACGGGGATTCTCCGAGGTCGTCCACGCCTGCCGCTGTCGGTACCCGTCGTGAGGAGTCGATAGCAGCTGCTGCGGGCGTACCCGCCAGGGTCGGCAAGTCTCTGTCAGGACGGCCTCGTGGGCGTCCCGCCGGCAAGGGGAGCAGGCCGTCGGGCAAAACGGGCAGATCTACCGGCCACAAGCCGCATTGAGCGGTTTGTCACCTGCCGTAATCACTCGATCACAATGACCTAACAATTCTGATATGGTTGGCTACTCGTTACCCTAAATCCTTGCCTGTTGGCCCGTTTGGTAGCACGCTCTGTAGCGGGGGGTGGGGCCGGGCGACACTCTGGTGACAGCCGTATGGTGCGTCGCCAGCAGGGAGGAGCAGGAGATGACGGGGTATGCCCTTCCGGGTTTAGTGCATGTCCGGCAGGTGCGCACGGACGTGGTGGGGCAACGGATGGTTGCCCGCTACCGCATCACTCGCAGGTTCGTGTCGGTCACTTACCTTTCCCAGGATCTTCTCGCCGACGTCGAGTTCCGGAGCCGATTCGCGGCGCAGGCCGGTCGGCTCGCGCGGCTACGGGATGCTCGGGTGGCGCGGCTACATCAGTTCGTGGTGTCCGACGGCCATGGTGTCGTCGTGGCTGATCATGTCGATGGGACTCCGCTGCGGGCTTTGCTCATCGAAGAAGGTGCCATCGCCGTTGAGGCAGCGCTGGTCATGTTCAAGGACGTATTGCGCGGTCTGGTGGCGAGCCACGCCGCGGGTGTGGTGCACAGCGACCTCAAGCCGGAGAACGTGCTCCTCACTTCCTCCGGACGAGTCCGGCTGACCGACCTCGGCCTTTCCACCGGTGACAGTCAGCGGTTGCTCGAGTGGTCGACACCTTTCTACTTGTCCCCGGAGCAGTGGCGTGGTGGACCCGTCACCTCTGCGGGAGACCTGTACGCCGCCACCGTCACCTTCTTCGAGTGCCTGGCAGGCGCACCCCCGTTCTACGCCGACAGTCCAGCTGCACTCTCCGCGCTGCATGGGTACAGTGATCCTCCGCTCGAGGCGGTACCCGGGTCGGTCCGCCAGCTGGTGGCAAGGGGCCTCGCCAAGGATCCGGCGAACCGGCCGAGCGCGCGTGCCCTCCTCATCGAGATCGAGAAGGTAGCGAGCCACGTTCTCGGTCCTGACTGGGAGTGTCGTGGTCGACGCGAGCTGACCAGCCTGCTGACCAGCTCGTCGCACCTGCCCGACCGGTCTGTGTTGGCCGGCCTCAGCGTCTCGGCGAACCGGATACACCGCCCGCGGATCCGGCCTACCGCCGCGTTGGGCGGGGCGCTCGTCATGGCCGCCGGGATCACCGCCGGTCAGCAGGTGACCGACGCGCCGCAGTCCGACGGACCTGGCCCATCAGGAGGTACACCGGTAGGAGCCTCCCCGATGCCCCCATCCTCTGATGGCTCGGTAGGGGACCAGACGGGTATGGAAGGTCCGGCACCGGCTCAAGCAGCGGGTCCCCAGGCGGTCGCGATGACTGAGTCGGTGGAGTCTACCGCGGCGAGCACAGCTCAGCCGGGAGCGATGGCCACAGCGACACCGTTGTCCAGCTCGGCGCCTCCCCAGGCCGCCTCCGCTCCCGAGACGCCGACTCAGGCCCCGGCTACCCCTCCGACGGGACCAGCTCCGACCTCGGCGGAACCGGTCCCGGCCCAGCCGATGTCAGGATCGCCACCCCACCCCGGGACGGTGCCAGGCAATGATCCCGCGGAGTGCGCGGAGGAGTCTGATCCCGTGGTGGTGCAGGAGCCCATATCGGAGACTGAATTCCCCTGGATGCAGGAAGAGCTTTGGAACGAGGGATCGATGGAGTTGACCCCATCGATTCCGGATTGGTCGACAGGGCAGGAGGAGTACGACGGTTCGCTGTTCGGGGAGCCGGGTTGGTAGCGCTGCCCAGTAGGGTGGGCAAGGTGCTTCCCAGATCGACCGCGAACGACCTTCGAATCCTGCTCGCACCACTGATCCGTGAAATTCCCGATTTCCCGGAACCCGGTGTGCTCTTCCGAGATCTCACTCCGGCGTTCGCCGACGCGGCTGCTTTCCGGTTGGCAGCTCGCCCGCTGCGTGCTCTCCTGACGGTCTAACCGATCGAGACTCCCAGGTTGCGCGGCCGATGCGGATCCAGCGGGGTGCGCAGCGGTAAGCTGAACACTTCGGTCGCCACGTGGTGGGAGGGTGCGGTTGAGTCAGGACCTGCAGCAGGTGGCTGTGCCGCCGGTGGACCTTGATGCAGGGGAGGTCCGAGGACCGTCGGCTACCCGCCGGGTCCGGGCGCGGCTCGCGCGGCGTATCACTGCCCAACGACCCGGCCCGGTCAAGCAGGTGCTCGAACCGCTCGTCGCGGTCCACCGTGAGCTGCATCCCAAAGCTGACTTGGCCTTGTTGCAACGGGCCTACGACGTCGCCGAGGAGAAGCACTCTCATCAGCAGCGCAAGTCCGGTGATCCCTACATCACCCACCCTCTGGCCGTCTCGACGATCCTCGGTGAGCTGGGGATGGACACCACCACGCTGGTGGCCGCGCTGCTGCACGACACCGTCGAGGACACGGACTACTCCCTACCCCGGCTGACCGAGGACTTCGGCGACGAGGTCGCGCACCTCGTCGACGGTGTCACCAAGCTCGATAAGGTGAAGCTCGGTGCCGCCGCCGAGGCTGAGACGATCCGCAAGATGGTCATCGCGATGGCGCGCGATCCCCGAGTGCTGGTCATCAAGCTGGCGGACCGGCTGCACAACATGCGCACCATGCGCTTCATGCGACCGGAGCAGCAGTCCCGCAAGGCCAAGGAGACGCTCGAGGTATTCGCCCCACTGGCGCATCGTCTGGGTATGGCTACCGTCAAGTGGGAGTTGGAGGACCTCTCCTTCGCGATTCTGCACCCGAAGAAGTACGACGAGATCGTGCGGCTGGTGGCCAATCGGGCCCCTTCCCGGGAAACTTATCTGCGCAGTGTGATCGAGGAGGTGTCGGCTCAGCTGTCCGGTTCCCGGATCACCGCCACCGTCGAGGGTAGGCCCAAGCACTACTATTCGATCTACCAGAAGATGATCGTGCGCAGCCGTGATTTCGATGACATCCACGACCTGGTCGGAGTGCGGGTCCTCGTCGATGATGTGCGCGATTGCTACGCCGCGGTCGGCGTGGTCCACTCGGTGTGGCAACCGATGCCCGGCCGATTCAAGGATTACGTCGCCCAGCCCCGGTTCGGGGTCTACCAGTCATTGCACACCACCGTAATCGGGCCGGACGGTAAACCCCTGGAGGTGCAGATCCGGACGCGGGAGATGCACCGCACCGCCGAGTACGGCATCGCCGCGCACTGGCGGTACAAGGAGACCCGTGGCACCCACAACGGTGGGGTGGATGTCGACGAGATGGCCTGGATGCGCCAGCTGCTGGACTGGCAACGGGAGGCCGCCGATCCGGGTGAGTTCCTCGAGGCACTGCGCTACGACCTGGCTACCCGCGAGATCTTCGTCTTCACTCCGAAGGGTGAGGTGATCACCCTTCCGACCGGCAGTACGCCGGTGGACTTCGCCTACGCGGTGCACACCGAGGTCGGTAATCGCTGTATCGGGGCGCGGGTCAATGGACGACTCGTCGCGCTGGAACGGCAATTGGAGAACGGTGAGGTCGTCGAGATCTTCACCTCGAAGGCCGAGGGTGCCGGTCCCAGCCGGGACTGGCTGTCCTTCGTCGCTTCACCACGGGCCCGCGCCAAGATCAAGCAGTGGTTCGCCAAGGAGCGCCGCGAGGAGGCGATCGAGCACGGCAAGGACGCCATCGCGAAGGAGCTACGGCGGGTTGGTCTTCCGGTGCAACGGCTCGTCTCGGCCGAATCGATGGTCGCGGTGTCCCGGGAGCTCCGGTATCCCGATGTCAGCGCCCTGTACGCCGCTGTAGGCGAACACCATGCTTCGGCGCGCCATGTGGTGCAGCGCCTGGTCGCCCTGCTCGGTGGGGAGGAGGGCGCTGAGGAGGTACTCGCCGAGCGAGCCACTCCGTCCACCGTCCAGCGACGCAAGACCACAGGTGACTCCGGAGTACTGGTGCGTGGAGTCGGCGATGTCTACGCCAAGCTGGCCCGCTGCTGCACCCCCGTTCCCGGTGACGAGACCCTGGGATTCGTCACCCGTGGCGGTGGGGTCAGCGTGCACCGCGTCGACTGCACCAACGCCGAAGCCCTGCGGGCCCAGCCCGAGCGGCTGTGCGAGGTGGAGTGGGCGCCCTCGGCGTCGTCGGTCTTCCTGGTCTCGATCCAGGTGGAGGCACTGGACCGCCACCGGCTGCTGTCCGACGTCACGAAGGTGCTCGCCGACGAGCGAGTGAACATCCTGTCGGCATCGGTGACCACCTCACGCGACCGGGTCGCGGTGAGCCGGTTCGCCTTCGAGATGGGCGATCCCAAGCACCTTGGCCATGTCCTCCGGGCGGTCCGCAACATCGAAGGTGTCTACGACGTCTACCGCGTCACCTCATCCAACTGACGAGCTGACTTTCTCAATCATCAGGCCGCGATGTCGACTGAGGTGATCGTGACCGGTTTGTTGGGTTTGCCGCCACCTGGGGAGGGTTCCAGTGATCCGTCGTCGCCTGCTCGGGCGATCTCATCAATGATCTCCAGGCCTGCGGGGGGGATGGTGGCGAAGACTGTGTAGTCCGGTGGGAGCTGGGCATCGCCGTAGATCAGGAAGAACTGGCTGCCGCCGCTATTCGGCTGACCGCTATTGGCCATTGCGACGTATCCGCGCCCATAGGTCAGCTCGGGGAACACCTCGTCGGGAATGGTGTAACCCGGTCCGCCGTTGCCTTGGCCGGTGGGATCGCCGCACTGCAATACCTGCAGTCCTGGGTTGGTGACCAGTCGGTGGCACGGGCTGTCGTTGTAGAAGCCCTGCTGAGCCAGACTGAGGAAGCTGTGCACGGTGCACGGGGCGAGTGCCCGGTCCAGGGTGAGCTCGACCGGACCCTCGGAGGTCTGCAGGGTGACCTGCTGGGTCCCCTGGATCGGGACGGAACCGCCAGGTGGCGGCGTCACCGGTTTGACCGCTGTGGCTGGTGGAGGGCTGGGTGGGTACTGGCAGTCCACCGGGGCAGTGAGCGGCTCCGGCCGGACGGGGGGTGGTGCGATCGCGGTGGGAATCGTCAGTGGTTCGCTGGTCGGCAGTGGCAACGCCGATGGTTCCGGATCGACGCTGCTCTGCTCCCCGTTGCCGAGCAGGCTGATCCCTACGACGACCCCGACCACGAGGAGTACACCCGCCACGCTGCCGAGCACCGCGAAAGTCCTGCGGCGTTTTGCTCGCTTGGCGCGACGGGCGAGTTGGCGGTCGAGTTTGCGCTTCGCGGCCTCGCGGCGCTGCTCGTTCGTGGGCACCCGTACTCCTGTGGCTCGATGGTGATCAGCGCGAGTCTAGGTGGACGACCGAGGAGTCTGATGTCGGGCACCCCGCCAACCGCTTTACGCTGGTGGTGTCCTCCCTCCCGCAACGGAAAGGGTCCCCGTGCTTGTCGCAGGCTTTCCGACCGGCTCCTTCCAGGCGAACTGCTTCGTACTCGCCGCCGAGGCGGGCGGTCCGTGTGTGGTGGTCGACCCGGGGGAGGGGGCTGAGCAGCCCCTGGACGAGCTGCTGCGCCAGCACCGGCTGGCTCCGGTGGCGGTACTGCTCACTCATGGGCACTTCGACCACGTCTTCGCGGTGGCTCCAGTCTGCGACGGCAACGACATCCCCGCCTGGATCCATCCTGAAGACCGGGCGTTGCTGTCCGACCCGATGCGCGGGCTGTCCACCGAGGCCCGGCGGTTCTTCGGGGGGCGAGTGGAGTTGCGCGAGCCGCGCGAGGTGCGCACTCTCGACGACGGGAGCTGCCTGGAGCTGGCCGGGCTGACCCTGACGGTGGATCACACACCGGGTCATACCCGCGGCTCGGTGACGTTCCGGTCAGCGACCGAGCAGGGACAGGGCCTGCTGGTCTCCGGTGACACCCTGTTCGCCGGCTCAATCGGCCGTACCGACTTCCCGGGTGGCGACCACGAGCAGATCCTCGCCTCGTTGCGGGACAAGATCCTCGTGCTCGACGACGAGACGGTCGTGTTACCCGGTCACGGCCCCACCACGACCGTCGGCCGGGAGCGTGCAGGCAACCCCTTTCTGCACGGTTTGACCGCTCCCGGCACACCCCGGGGCTTGTGACCTAGCTCAGCACGGTCGCCGGTCCGGAGGAGGTGACCTCATGGTTGGTGATATGGAGTTGGCGCTGCGAGTAGCGACGTAGATCCGCGAGCTGACGCGGACCGAGCCGATCGCACACCCAGTCCCAGTGCAGCGAGACCCAGTCACCGGGAGCGAGCTCATTGACGAAGCCGCTGCCGTCAAGCGCCCGCCTTGCGGTTTCTGTGATGGGTTCCCCCAACTTCAGCTGCCTACCATCCCAGGTGAGGGGCTGGGACCGCAGCAGCACCTGGTCGCCTTCCACCGCGTCCACCTTTCCCCACCGGATGCGGCAGCGGTCCAGGACTTCCAGCGCTTTGCTCGCGATCCGGTCCGTGCTGAGCAGGCCCACCCATGGGTAGACGCCGAATACGTGGAAGCTGTGATGTGGTACCCCACCCGCGAGGGCACCTTCGGCGAGCAGGCTGAACTTGCGGCCCACGTGCTTGCGGAACCGCTCGTCCATCGAATTTCCCAGTGCAGTGACTCCCACCTGGTCAAGCAGCGTATTTCCCACCCAGTACGCTTCCACGACTCGGTGATCGAGCGGATCGGAGATGCCGGTAGCCCCCGCGATGAGTTCAAGATATGGCCACGCGCCGTCGAATTGCCGCGCCAATGCGGCCAGCCCACGATCCACGACACCCGTAGCGCCGTATTCCAGCAACTGCTGACTGTCCGCTGGTCCGCAATATCCCAGTTCGTTGGGAGGGAAGGCATAGCGTGCGAACAGCAACGCGCCGTGCGGCCGATCACTGATCCTGCCGTGATCACTGTGAGCTGAACGCACTGAAACCACCCCGAATCGTTGTCACACGATTTTGCGTTTTGTCGAGCTCCGAACGTTACTGGTGGTCCGATACATAATCAAGGGATCGCGGCGGGCATCTGCGCCGAGCTGCGCCTAACGGTGGAGTAACTGCGGTATCGGCATCGGGTTTCGCCTTGACTCGTTGCCTGGGGACGGGCCCGCTCAGCGCTGCGAACCGGGGTCGATGTCATCGCGAAGGGCGACCAGCGCGCCGATCGCCGTGGTGATCGGTACCGCCGCGACGAGCCCGATGCTGCCGACCAGGGTGCGTACCACCTCCTGGGCGACGTCCTGCGCGGTCACCAGGGTCCCGAACGTCTGTCCGGATATCGAGAAGGCCAGCAGCACCGGCAGCGTGGCACCGGCGTAGACCAGCACCAGGGTGTTCACTGCCGAGGAGATGTGGTCGCGCCCAATTCGTAAGGCGGAGCGGTAGAGTTGCACCGCTCCGAGATCCGGGTTGGCTCGGCGCAGCTCCCATATCGCGCTGGTCTGGGTGACCGTGACATCGTCGAGCACCCCCAGGGCACTGATGATCAATCCCGCGAGTAGCAATCCTCGGGTGTCAATACCGTGGCCCAGCATCCCGACGAGGTTCGCGGTGTCGGCATCCAGACCGGTCAGCCGGGCGGCCGCGGCGAATGTGGTACCCAATACGCCGATCAGCACGAGGCTGAGCAGGGTGCCCAACACTGCCGTCGAGGTCTGCGCGGAGAAACCATGTGAGAGATACAGCACCCCGAACATGATCACGGTGGCCGCGAGTACCCCGGCGATCACCGGATCCGCACCACCCAGGATCGCCGGGAACAGGTAGACCACCAGGACCAGGAAGCTGAAGCCGAGCGCGACCAGCGACGCAAGGCCCTTCCACCGGCCCAGCAGGAGCACCGCGACAGTGAACAGTGCCACGAGCCACAGCATCGGTGCACCGCGCTGGAAGTCGACGACCTGGTAGGACAGCTCGTCCCCCGGGTCGCCACCGTTGTAGGCGAGCACGATCTCATCGCCGACGGTGAACCGCGGCGTACTCGGCTCGTCGGGCAGCACCTGCCGGATCGTCGTGCCGGCGGACTTGCTGTCGGTCAGCCGCACGGTGAGCCCCCTGCACTCGGTGCCCGGGCCTGTTTCGGCTGAGCCGCTCGTGCACGGAGCGGATGTCACCTCCAAGACCTCGCCGTGCACGGGCCGTTGGCCGAAGCCGAGGTCGACGCCAGTGCGTTGTGGCTCATCATCAGGCCAGGTCAGCACCATCCCGATCAGGGTGGCCAGCGCGAAGGGCACCAGCACCGCGACCAGCAGTAGCCGCACCGGCCACGAGGATGGTGCTCCGGGACCATGGCCATGGCCGTGCCCAGACCCGGCCGGCTCGGGTGCCCCCCGGTCGCGGTGCCGGCCGGCCCGGTGGCCTGGTCGACTCATCAGTCGGGTGTTCCTCTCCGCTCGGGTTCCTTCGGAGTATCGCTAGCGCGTCGAACGCATGTTCGATAGCCTGCGTTCGTGCGATGGGACAACCTGACACGGCCCGACCAGGATGCGCTATTCGGGGTGGACGATGTCGTGGCGCGGACATTCGACACCCCGGATTTCCGGGGGATGACCTTCTATGAGGTGCGGGCACGTTCGATCATCAACAAGGTGTCGGGCGCTTCGCGAGTGCCCTTCTCCTGGACGCTCAACCCGTATCGGGGTTGCAGTCATGCATGCAGGTACTGCCTGTCAGGGGACACCCAGATTCTTATGGCGGACGGGCGCAGCGCCCCGCTGGCGGACGTCCGGGTCGGCGATGCGATCTACGGCACAGTAGATGAGGGCGGCGACCGGCGGTACGCGGTTACCGAGGTGCTGGCCCGGTGGAGGACGGTCAAGCAGGCCCACCGCGTCACACTCGACGATGGAACGGAGCTCGTGGCCAGTGGTGATCATCGGTTCCTCACCGATCTGGGGTGGAAGCAGGTGATGGGGGCAGGCCCTCGACCGTACTTGGCGATCGGTGACGAGCTCGTGGGCACCGGGCGGTTCGCCGCACCACCACAGGAGTCGGCCGGCTACCGGCGAGGCTATCTCTGCGGCATGGTTCGCGGCGATGCGCGGGTCGCGCTGGGGTTGGTGGATCGCCAGGCGTTGCGCAGGGTGGGCCGCTATTTCGCGGACGTCGGTGTGCGCACCCGCGAGCCGGCGCTCCAACCTGCTGGCGGATCCCGGAGGGGGTCGGGGATGCGTGAGGCGATGAGCGCCGGGTTCGAGGCCATCGCTGAGATCATCAGCTGGCCCAGCTGCCCAGATGAGGACTGGCAGAAGGGGTTCCTGGCCGGGATCTTCGATGCCGAGGGGAGCTGGTCCCACGGTGCTCTCCGGATCGTCGATGCCGACTCGGAGATCACTGAGTCGGTGGTGTCCGGCTTGGCTCGCTTCGGATTCGCCTGCACCATCGAGGACTCCGATCGACCCCACCGTCTGCGGTGTGTCCGGTTGCTCGGCGGCCTCGGTGAGCAGCTCCGTTTCTTCCACACCGTTGATCCGGCGATCAGCCGGAAGAGGTCGATCGCCGGAATGGTGGCCGACCACCGCCGGCAGGTGGTCTCGATCGAGGACCTCGGTGTGGAACTGCCGATGTACGACATCACGACCGGGACTGAGGATTTCATCGCCAACGGCGTGGTCTCCCATAACTGCTTCGCCCGGCGGACGCATGAGTATCTCGATCTTGACGCTGGCCTGGACTTCGACTCGAAGATCGTGGTGAAGGTCAACGCGCCGGAGTTGTTGCGCAAGGAGCTGGCTACCCTCCGCTGGCACGCCTTGCCCAGCGCTACGCTGTCGGCCCGGTGAGCCTGGTAAGCAGTTGATCCGGCGCCGTCCGAAGCAGTTCTTTTGACTGAACCTGTGCTGGGTGGGGGATGGTGGGGCAGACCCGGGACGGGATTAGCCTGTGCAGGGTTTCGTAGTCCAGTTCGAGGAGTCCGCAGTCTTGATGCGCACCGACCTAGCAGGCACGCTCTCGGCGGGCGAATTCCCCGGCCGGACCATCACCCTGGCCGGGTGGGTCGACCGCCGCCGCGATCACGGTGGCGTGATCTTCATCGACCTGCGTGATGAGACCGGGGTTGTCCAGGTGGTATTCCGCGAGGGGGAGATGGCGCAGCAGGCGCACCGGCTGCGCGCCGAGTTCTGCGTCCAGGTCACCGGGTTGCTGGCACTTCGCCCCAAGGGCAACGAGAACCTGGAGCTGCCCACCGGTGAGGTCGAGGTCATCGCCGAGAAGCTGAGGGTGCTCAGCGAGTCGGCGCCGTTGCCGTTCCAGCTCGATGAGCACCTGGAGGTCAGCGAGGAGGTGCGGCTGCGGTACCGGTACCTCGACCTGCGCCGCCCTGGCCCGGCCGCCGCGCTGCGGCTGCGCAGCGACGCCAGTCGGATCGTTCGCGAGGTGCTGGACCGGCAGGGATTCTTCGAGGTGGAGACTCCGACCCTGACCCGGTCCACTCCGGAGGGCGCGCGGGATTTCCTGGTGCCTGCCCGGCTGCAGCCGGGCAGCTGGTACGCGTTGCCGCAATCACCCCAGTTGTTCAAGCAACTGCTCATGGTCGGCGGCATCGAGCGGTACTTCCAGATCGCCCGCTGCTACCGGGACGAGGACTTCCGCGCCGACCGCCAGCCCGAGTTCACCCAGCTCGACATCGAGATGAGCTTCGTGGAGCAGGACGACGTGATCCTGCTGAGTGAGCGGGTGGTGACCGCGCTGTGGTACGAGCTGGCCGACCACCGCATCCAGCTGCCGATTCCCCGACTGACCTACGCCGATGCGATGGCCCGCTACGGCAGTGACAAGCCGGACCTGCGTTTCGGGCTTGAGCTCACCGACCTCACCGCCTACTTCGCCGATACTCCGTTCCGGGTGTTCCGGGCACCCTATGTGGGGGCGGTCGTCATGCCAGGGGGAGCGGACCAGCCACGTCGGCAGCTGGACGCCTGGCAGGACTGGGCCAAGCAGCGTGGCGCCAAGGGCCTGGCCTACGTGCTCGTCGGCAGTGACGGTGAACTTTCCGGCTCGGTGGTCCGCAATCTCGCCGAGCACGAGCGGGATGGCCTGGCCAAGGCGGTCGGCGCCAACCCGGGGGACTGCGTCTTCTTCGCGGCAGGCGATCCGGTTGATGCCCGTGCGCTGCTCGGTGCCGCCCGGGTCGAGATCGGCAGGCGATGTGGGCTGATCGATGAGGCGGCGTGGTCATTCGTCTGGGTCGTCGACGCGCCGATGTTCGAATCCGTGGAACGCTCCGGAGACGTCGCGGTGGGCCACAGCAGCTGGACCGCGCTGCACCACCCGTTCACCTCGCCGACCCCGGAGTGGCTCGACCGGTTCGAGGAAGCACCGGGCTCCGCGTTGGCCTACGCCTACGACATCGTCTGCAACGGCAACGAGATCGGCGGCGGCTCGATCCGAATCCACCAGCCTGAGGTGCAGCGGCGGGTGTTCCGGGTGCTCGGCATCTCCGACGAGGAGGCCGCCGAGAAGTTCGGCTTCCTGCTGGAGGCGTTCCGCTACGGCCCCCCGCCGCATGGGGGCATCGCATTCGGGTGGGACCGGATCATCATGTTGCTCGCCGGTGCTGACTCGCTGCGAGAGGTGATCGCGTTCCCCAAGTCCGGTGGTGGCTTCGATCCCCTCACCGCCGCTCCCGCGCCGATCACTCCTGCGCAGCGTGCCGAGGCCGGGGTGGATGCGAAGCCGCCCCCGAAGGGTTGATCCGTGCTGCACCTACGGGTCGTTTGTCCCGCGGAGACGACCGATACGGTGCTCGACCGACTGCGGGATGACCCAGGTGTCACCCACCTCACGGCGCTGCGTGGTGCCGCGATCAACCCCGTCGGTGACCTGGTCGAGGCGGACATCGCCCGCGAGGTCGCCGACCAGGTGCTCTCGATGCTGTGCGGGATCGGTCTCGATCACACCGGGGGGATCACCCTGGTGCCGTTGGACACCGTTCTCTCCGACGCGGCGGACGCCGTCCAGCGGATCGCTCCAGGTGATCCGGCCGATGCGGTGGTGTGGGAGGAGCTCATCGCGCGATCGGGGGACGACTCGCGGCCGACCGTCACGTTCTTCGCGTTTCTTACCCTGGCCTGTCTCATCGCGGTGGTGGGGGTGGTCACCAACTCCCCGGTGACCGTGGTGGGCGCGATGGTCGTCGGCCCGGAGTTCGCGCCGCTGGCCGCGCTCGCGGTCGGGCTGGTGCTGCGAAGATGGGACCTGATCCGCCGGGCGGGGGTGGCGCTGGGGCTCGGTTTCCCGCTGGCCATGCTCATTGCGGCGGTGGGCGCATGGCTGGGCGAATGGGCCGGGCTGTTCAACGGGGCCACGGTCCGTTCGGCCGATCAGGTGGATTTCATCTATACCGTCGGACCCTTTTCCTTCATCCTCGCGCTGCTTGCGGGTGCCGCCGGGATGCTCTCCCTGACTTCGACGAAGTCGGCGGCGCTGGTCGGGGTGTTTATCTCGGTCACCACGGTGCCCGCAGCAGCGTTCGCGGTCCTCGCGGTCACCATCGGTGACTGGATGACGGCCGCTTATTCCACAGCGCAGTTGCTGGTGAACCTGGTCGGCATCGTGGCTGCCGGATTCTTCGTGCTGGTGCTGCACACGCGCAGCTACCGGGGGGATCAGCGCCGTCCGTTAGCTCAAGGCTGAACTCGTTCAAGCCGCACGCTACTATCCGAATGGATAGGGTTAGCTGCGATGACCACCGACTTCGCGGATCCTGCCGATCCGCTTCCTGATACTGACGAGCCAGATACTGACGAGCCCACAGCGGGCGGGGCTGTAGCCCGGGCGATGCACGCCGCCGAGCGGTTGCTCACCGCACGGCTCGGCGCTCAGATCCGGCTCGACGAGCCAGAGGTTCTCGGCGGGAGCGGGCGCTCCACCGTGCTGCGCGTCCGGGTCGCTCACACGCCGTTCACGCTGCCCCGGACCCTGGTCATCAAACACAGTCCGCCGCGATCACCCATGTGTGAGGTGGATTTGTTCGCGCAGGAGGCGGCGAGTTGCCAGCTGTTCACCGCGCTGCGCCGGGAGGACCGGCCCGGGCCAGAGCTGATCGCCTGCGGCGCGGCGGCGCGGTTGCTGGTACTGGAGGATCTGGGTCGATCAGGCACCGTGGCGAGCCTGCTGCATTCCACCGTTCCTCACACCGCCTCGCGCGCCGAGCAGGCGTTGCTGAAGTGGGCGCACGCGCTGGGCCGACTGCATGCCACCACTCGCAACCGCGAGCGGGACTTCGCCGCATTGCTGCGCCGGCTCGGCTCACCGCAGGTGACGGATCTGTTCGCCGCCGACGGCCACGCCGCCCTCGCCGGGCTGCCTGCGGTGCTCGAGTCGGAGTTGGGCGTGCGGACCCAATCGGCTGCGGCCTCGGAGGCGCGGGAGGCGGCCACGTTGCTGGATGGGCGGACCTATCGTGCGTTCAGTCCGGCCGACCTGGGGCCGGACAACGCCGTTGCGGGCCAAACCGTGCGGTTCATCGACTTCGAAGGCGGTGGTTTCCGCACCGCCCTTCTCGACGCCGCGCAGCTGCGGGCTCCGTTGCCCTCGTCTCTGGTGGCGCTCGCGTTCCCGCCCGGTATGGCGGAGGCGATGGTGTCGGCCTGGCACGCCGAGGTGGTCCACGCGTGGCCGGAGCTGGCCGACCGCTCCCTGTTGGCCCGGCAGTTGCTGGATGCCCAGGTAGTGTGGACCTGGCTGTGCACTTGGTGGCTGTTGCGACCGCGTACCCCGGCGACCGAGGTACTGCCCTCCGGAGCGGACTTCGCCGTGGTAACCGACCGAGGCAGGCTGCTGGTAGGCCGATGGGAGCTCCTCGCGACCGACGCACGCCTCGTCGGCCGCGCCGAGACGGCCGCGCACGCCACCGCCGTAGCCGAGGCCCTACGCCGCCGCTTCACCATCACCGGCCAACCCCTCCCCCTATACCCCGTCTTCCGCTAACCCCCAAGCACGGTGTGTCCGGTGCTCATGCACAGGGTGTACGTCATGCATGGGCGCGGTGAGAGCACGGACCGTTCGCTAAGGCGTTCCCGAGAGGTCACGCGCTTCTCACCGGAGAGGAGCCGAACAGCGTGATCATCATAGGGTGGTCGTGGAAGCGCTCCCCGCCGTCGTCGCGCCCGCAGGTCGTCGTGCCGCGAGCCTGGCCATCCTCGGTGACTCCACCGCGGTTGGCTTGGGTGACCCATTGCCTGCTGGCGGCTGGCGCGGGTTCGGACCGCTGCTCGCGGCTGCACTGGGTACCGCAGGAGAGATCCGGTACACCAATCTGGCCGTCACCGGTGCGCGAATGAGAGGCCTGCGGCAGCGGCAACTGCCCGGCGCGCTGCGGAAGAGCCCCGATGTCGCGGTGATCCTCGCCGGAATGAACGACACGCTGCACGCGGACTTCGACCCTGTCGCTGTGCGGGAGGACCTGGATGTCACGGTCACCACGCTGCAGGACACCGGGACCGTGGTTCTGACCACCCGCTTCCATGAGCATGGGCGGGTGTTCCGACTGCCCGGTCCACTGCGCCGGGTACTGCACCACCGGGTGCGGCAACTCAACAATGCCACCGAACAGGTGGTCGCTCGACGCGGCGCGCTATGCCTGGACCTGGAGCTGCTGCCCGGCGCCTATGACGCTGCTGCGTGGAGTGTGGATCGGCTGCACCCCTCAGAACTCGGCCACCGGATATTGGCCCTAGGTTATGCCGAGTTACTCCGCCGCGCCGGAATAGCGGTGCCGCATCCGGTCGATCTCGGCTGTTCCGGGGGTCGGCGGGTCACTACTGCGCACCACGTCGGCTGGCTGATCCTGCAGGGCGTGCCCTGGCTGGGCCGGCGTGGAGCGGACCTGTTGCCGCACGCCGCCGCACTGGTACTTCGGGACCTGCTCAGTCGGCCCGCGGCGGTAGGTTCACGGGGTGTCGACTAACGACGCCCTGTTCGATGAGGGGCTGTTCGCCGCCCAGGCCGAAGATCGCGCGGAGCGGCGGCTGTCCACGTCGGCGCCGCTGGCGGTGCGGATGCGGCCGAGAACCCTGGACGAGGTCGTGGGGCAGGCGCACCTCCTCGGTCCGGGTAGCCCCCTGCGCAGGCTGATCGAGGGTGGGGCTGCGGTGTCGGTGATCCTGTACGGACCGCCGGGGACCGGAAAGACCACCCTGGCCCGTCTCGTGTCGCAGGCCACCGGTCGGCGGTTCGAGGCGATGTCGGCGCTGTCCGCCGGGGTCAAGGAGGTCCGCTCGGTGATCGAGGGAGCCCGGCGGCGGCTGGGGCGTGAGGGTGGTGAAGCCACCGTGTTGTTCATCGACGAGGTCCATCGTTTCTCCCGAACACAGCAGGATGCGCTGCTCGGGGCCGTCGAGGATCGGGTGATCCTGCTGGTCGCTGCGACCACTGAGAACCCGTTCTTCTCGGTGGTATCGCCGCTGCTGTCCCGCTCACTGGTGCTGCAGCTGCACCCGCTGTCCGACGACGAGGTCCGGACGCTGGTCCAGCGTGCCCTGGCCGACCAGCGCGGCTACGGCAATGCCCTGACACTGGCCTCCGAAGCCGAGGAACACCTGGTGCGCCTGGCCGCTGGGGACGCTCGTCGGGCGCTCACCGCGCTGGAGACCGCTGCCGAAGCAGTCATATCCGCAGGCGCCTCGGAGGTGGACCTGGCCGCGGTGGAGTCTGCGGTGGACCACGCCGCAGTGCGCTACGACCGGGCCAGTGACCAGCACTACGACGTGATCAGCGCCTTCATCAAGGCGATCCGTGGATCTGATGTAGACGCCGCGCTGCATTACCTGGCGCGGATGGTGCAGGCTGGTGAGGACCCCCGGTTCATCGCTCGACGGCTGATCGTACACGCCAGCGAGGACGTCGGAATGGCAGACCCGACCGCGCTGCAGACCGCGGTGGCCGCCGCCCATGCTGTCCAGTTCATCGGGATGCCCGAGGGCCGGCTGGCGCTGGCCCAGGCGACAGTACATCTGGCTACCGCGCCCAAGTCCAATGCGGTGATCACCGCGATCGATGCGGCCCTGGCCGACGTCCGAGCCGGTGCCACCGGCCCGGTCCCCCCGCACCTGCGTGATGGGCACTACGCGGGTTCGTCGCAGCTGGGCCACGCGCAGGGCTACCGCTACCCGCACGACGTACCCGAAGGCGTGCTGCCCCAGCAGTACCCCCCGGACGGTCTGGTCGGCCGCGACTACTACCACCCCAGCGGCCACGGCGCCGAACGTGCCCTCGTCGAGCGGTTGCCCAAGCTCCGCCGCATCATCCGCGACCAACAGAACTAAGCCCGTTTTCACCTACTGCCGCCACAGCACCACCGCCAAGCGCGGCATTCCACGGAGCATGTGAAGAGCGAAACGAGCACGCACCCGTCGCATTGGCAACACGGATAATTCGCCTACGTACTCGACGGCGGGCACGCGCGCTGCACACTGTTTGCGTCTCATATTTGTGCTCCACCCGTATTGGGCTGCGCAACGCTCCAGCCCAGCCTGGGCTCAGTGCGGGGCCGGTAGGCGCCGGCCAGCGCAGCCTTCGCCTGTTCAGCGCCGTCTGGGTTGAGCCAGTAGAACCGACGACGCGGGCGCCTTGCCGCTTCGTGCGCTACCGGGTCACTGGTGGCTGGCGCAGGTGCCGTCAGGAGGCTGGGGGTGCTGGTGGTAGCTGCTTGGCGCAGCCGGTGAAGCTGCTTGAGCCATCATGGTCAGGCTAAAATAGTGGGAATATTCACCACCGCTACCTCGATCCCTGAACCGTTCCGAAGCGCGGCAACGGCCTGCAGGAGCGAAACCTGCGCGAACGTGAACAGGTTCGCCACAGTGAGCGGTTTGCCGCTCTTCAGGGAGATACCGTAGATCACTTTCCTGGGCATGAAATCGTCGCTCACCGGGTGCCGGGGGTTCCGTTCTTTCACCATGGCGAGGAGCTTGCTGCGGGCGGTGCTGCCCCAACGCAGCGCATCGGCTGAGATGCGCCCCTGCGCGAAGAGATGATTCAGCGGGGCAGTGGAGGCGGCTCGCTTCACGTGAATAAGTTCGTTGTTTGGACCGAACAGGTCGCAGGATTCGAAGCCGCGGGGGTGCAAGTCCGTCTTGATGAGAAGCCGGTCCAGACAGACGTATCCATGCTTGGCGGTTTCCCGGTTGTAGTCTTTCTCGTCTTTGAGATCGGCGGTCCAGTCGATCAGCGAGAGTCCGGCGGGGGTTTGCAGCAGTTTGTGCACCTGCTGCTGGATGCTCTCCAGGTGCCGGTCGCCCACTTCGTACCAGCGCCCCTCATGGAAGAAGAAGCGACTCGTGCCGAGGGAAACTTCTGCGGCCAGCCATTTATGGGCTGGAATCTTCGGGCTCGCCGCGTCCTTGCCCTCGGCGTCCCGGCACATCTGGATGTAACCCTTGATCAACGTCGGCAGGCGCTCTCCCTCCGGCAGACAGCGGGTCTTCATCAGGACGTGCTCCAGATCCAGCTCGCGGACGGGCTCGCGTCGTCGACCCACTTTGACCCAGACCCCACACCTGGCTGTCGAAGCCCTGCGTCGCCTGATCGAGCAGAAGATGCGCGAGGTGACCCGACGCAACATCGTCCGTCGGGACAGCTTCGCCGAGCGTCTCGAAGACTTGATGATTCGCTACATGCGGGCGCAGCTCGGCAGCGCCGAGATGATCGCCGAACTCGTCGCCCTGGCCAAGGAGGTGTCCGCCGATGCCCGGCGTGGCGAGCGCTTCGACCCCCCGCTCAACCATGCTGAGCTGGCTTTCTATGACGCCGTCGCCCACCACGGCATGGCCCGAGCCCTCATAGGCGACGACACGCTCGCCAAGATCGCCCGTGCGCTGGTCGCAGACGTCCGGCAGAACCTGAGTGTCGACTGGCTCTCCCGCGAGCCGGTCCGCGCCAAGCTGCGCACCCGCATCCGCCGCTTGCTGGCGAAGTTCGACTACCCACCGGACGAGGAACGCGAAGCCGTCGATCTCGTCATCAAACAAATGGAAACCTTCGCCAACGAATGGGCACCGCAGACTTCATGAGGAGCCACCGCGCCAGCCGCAGACCTCCGCAAGAATCTCGGCAGCCCGCCTTTGTTGTACGTGGATTGCCAATAACATGTGGGGTTTCCGGCTACGAGTGTGACGCTATCTCCAGGTCTGTAACCGGCAGCAGCAGCGTAAACCCTGTCGACGGGAAAGACACGAACACCTCGTCCGGCGACGGGAAGTAGTCCTGGTCGGGGCCGACTACTTGCCCGCGCACTTTCCGTCCATCGCGCGTGGTGTAGATGACAAGCGTACCGGTCACGAAGGCTGACTTGGGGGGTTTCCCGTTCACAATACCAGGACCATGCCCGTAGCCCACCTGTCCCCCTCGCCGTTCCAACTGGAACGGTCGTACCGATGACGGGGCCAAGGGCCGTCGGGACGCCATCGGTACGGCCGCTACCCCTGTCAGCTATGAGGGGTAGAAGGGAAGTTAACAGTCTGTAGGCGGACGGAAGCGAAGTCGTCGTTTTAGCGAACTGGCCGCTTGTTAGTTCGAGCGAACCGCTGGTTCGTTGAATTTGTGACTAATCTAGCAGTCCAATCTGGCCTGCGAATTCACGCACCTCAGAGGCGTAGGACGGCTTAACGCGTTTAACGAGCGTGTTCACCATGCTGCGCGCCTTCTGTGTATACAAGAAATCCTGCGGACAGATTTTCGCCGCCATCTTCAGGTGCACGAACACGGCGGTATCGTTGTTACGGCATTCGTAGCAGCGAGCGACCTGGTAGAGATGTGCAGTCTGGCGCTCCGAGTAAGAAATTTGAGATATGTCCACGTCGTCGGACATCCGCAGTGCTTCGGAGACCTCGCCGGCTTCCAGCTCAACGCTTACCCGATGGATACCAAGGTTCGTGGGACCGAAGAAGATGTGGTGGTAATTCTTGCCGTCACCAAGGCGCTGAGCCGCCTGCCGGGCTGGGCCACGCAGTAACTCACGCGCTCGCCAGGGATCGCCGGTACGAACCGACGCAATGGCAGCCAGCTGCAAGAGGCTGCCGTAAACATAGAAATGCTCAGGTGTACCGTCAGGCAGCAGCCGCTCAAACCTCTCAGCGGTCAGCATGGCCATGTCAAGCGCACCTTGTGGCATGTCATTCGACAGGATTGCTTGGCCGACATACCACGTCGCCGCGCCGATGAGGAGGGGATCTCCGGTTTCCTCGGCATAATGCATCGCGCGGTCACACACAAACGGCACGAGATCGATCCGACCGGCATGCTTCAACACTGCCCGCGCCAACTGGTACACCTCAGAGGCTTGACGGCAGGCTTCCGGGGAACGCTCGTAAGTGTTCACCGCACTCTCAACATCTACGATCAAATCAGGTAGTACGCTCAGTGTGTCCGTATACTTGTTGGGAGAGATCAGCCATGTGTCCCATGCCGATTTAATGCGCTCCGCTAAATCCGGCAGCTCAGGCGGAGTGTCATCGCGATGACTCAGCGAGACAGAACGATACGTATACAACGCACGTTCGACCTCGTTTAACTGCGGATTAACCGGCCCTTCGTGATCCTCGCTCGGTGCTCCACCGATCAGGGCAGATGTGCGTATCCCCAGCACCTTGGCGAGCTTGCGCAGCACGTGCAGCGACGGCGTCTTCGTACCAGCTTCAATCATCTCCAGGTGGCGCACAGTAATACCGGCAAGCGTGGCCACGTTGACCGTGCTCTTCTTACGGTCGATGCGGTACAGGCGGATGAGCTGGCCGGTGGGCATGTCGGGCACGGGGGCCTCCTAAGACTCGTACCGGCCCAGGTTATCCGCTGGTTTTCACAGTGCCGGGATACGGCAGCATGGAACCGGCTTCGTCGGGCGTCGCCGGTACTCTCCACACCGTTGCGCGCAGCAGTTGGTACGTAGCTTCGCGAGCGCCAGATCGGCCTGGAGCAGCGCCGCCGATGTATTGATCATGAGCTGGCTGGCCGGCCGACTCATGGCGCCGAGGTCGCCGATCGGCTCGGCGTGGAACACTATCCGCATCATCCGCCCCTTCCAACTCCGTCGAGCCCCAAGTACAGAATACCTCAACTGCGAAATATTTTGCTTTATAATTTCTCATTAGCGTAGAAATATTCCATATCTACTCATTTTTGCGGATACCGAGAGCGGTGTTGTTGACAGTGTCCCGCCGTCGCAACGCCTCATTGGACAGGCGGCCATTTCGCTTGCACGGTGAGTAGGATGTGATGAATATCACAGCTTTTGGGGTGGCGTCGCTATAGCGGATCACGACCTGTCGCGGCGCACGCTCACGCGGCCGATGCGGCGGGCAACGTCCCGCAGGTCCGGGCGGCCACTCGTCGGGATGTCCCCCGCAGGGGGTGCTGGCAACGTCTAACGTCATTTCTCAGCCCGGTGTGCCACCAGCTGAACGCTCCGGTGACACCGGTGGTTATGCGAGGAGGGCTACATGTCGGGTGGCGGCGATACGGCCACGTTGGAGTCGTTACTGATGAGTCGGTCGCTGAATGACCGGGAACTGATGCAGGCCAGTGGTACCGCGCCGGATTACGCGGTGCTGCCTGATGCCAGTGTGCTCAAGATCGGTGGGCAGAGTCTGATGGACCGGGGCCGGGCGGCAGTGTATCCGATCGTCGAAGAGCTCGCGGTGCTCAAGCGGAGCAGGCAGCTGCTGATCGGGACCGGCGGTGGTACTCGGGCTCGGCATGTGTACTCGGTGGCGGCCGATCTTGGTCTGCCGACCGGTGTACTCACCGATGCCGGGGCGGCGGTCGCTGGGCAGAACGCGAAGATGCTGGGCTATCTCATGGCCCGTTACGGTGTGCCGACCGTGGGTCATGAGGCGTTTGGCGCGCTCCCGCTCTATATCGCCGAATGCGGTGCTGCGATCTTTCCCGGGATGCCCCCGTACGACATGTGGCAGCACGTCCCGGACGAGGGCATTATTCCGCCGTATCGCACCGACGCCGGGTGCTACCTCGCCGCAGAGGTCTATGGTTGTCGGGCCATGGTCTTCGTCAAGGACGAGGACGGGCTCTACACAGCCAACCCCAAGAACGACTCGAACGCAAAATTCATCCCGGAAATCACGGTCGACGAACTCATCGCCCTCGATCTGCCCGATCTCATCATTGAGCGTTCCTTGCTGGGACTGATGCGCCACGCTCGACATGTGAAGTCCGTTCAGATCATCAATGGTCTCAAGCCAGGGTTGATTTCCCGCGCGCTGGCCGGCGAGCACGTCGGCACGATTATTTCGGCTGCATGATCGCCGCCCCCTACTTGCTCGCACTCGAAGGACAATGCCATGACGAATACTGATCCCTCCTTCGCGGTCAAGGACGTGCCGTCCGCGCTCATGCGCCAGACCCTGCTCGACCGCGAACTCGTCCGCCCGATCGACCGTCCGGTGATCCGGTTGATGCCGTGGCTCAAGGTCGTCACGATCGGCGGGCGCTCGATCATCGACCATGGCCGCGACACGGTCGGGCCGGTGGTCGATGAGCTGCGCGATGCGCTGTCCGAGCATCGGATGCTGATCCTGACCGGCCCCGGGATCCGGGCCCGCCACATCCTCGGCATCGGGCTTGACCTCGGCCTGCCCACCGGTGTTCTCGCCGGCTTGGCCGCTACCGAAGCCGAGCAGAACGGACACCTCATCGCGGCGCTGCTCGCCGCCGACGGGGTGTCCTACCTCCAGCACACGACGGTCGCCCATCAGCTCGCCGTGCACCTGGCCGCCAGTCGCGCCGTCGTCTCCAACGGATACCCCCCCTATGGGCTCTACGAGTTTCCCCCCGAGGCGGGCAAGATCCCACCGCACCGGACTGACACCGGAGCATTCCTGCTCGCCGACGCCTACGGCGCCGCCAGCACGATCTACGTCAAAGACGTCGACGGGGTGTTCACGAGCGACCCGGCACTCGAAGGAAAGCGGCCCGAGATGATTCCCCGCATCGGAGCCGCTGAACTACTCGCCATGGACCTCGACACTCTCCCCATTGACACCCTGCTCCTCAAACTCATGGCGCGCGCCAAAAACGTCAAGGAGATTCAGATCGTCAACGGGCGTACCCCCGGAAATATCGTCAAAGCTCTCCAGGGGGAGCACGTGGGCACCATCATCCACACGGATTGACGTCGGCAAGGGTCAGGCGTCTGCTCCGAATGTCGTGAACGCCGTGCGGGTGGGCAGCACAAAGAGCTCCCGCCCGGTGATCGCGTTGAGCACCGTGGCGTTGCGCACCGCGCCGATACCCAGGTCGGGTGCGGCCACGCCGTGGCTGTGCAGGTCGGCATTGGCGACGAAGATCCGCCCGTGCACCGCCGGATCGAGCTCGACGGAGTGATCCAGCCGGACCTGGTAGCGGCGCTGGGAGTCGCGTCGCAGCAGCGGTGTCAGCGGTGTGAGAAAAGCCGGCTCGCGCTGGGCGTACCCTGTGGCGGCCACCACCAGGTCGGTGCGCGTCAGCACGGCCCGGCCGGTGTCGCGGTGCCGACAGCACAGCGTCACCCCGCCACCCGGTTGCGGGCGGGCCGATTCGACGGTCATCCCCGGTCGCAGCCGCACCGGCGCCAAGCCTTGGTCCAGCTCCCGGCGATACAGCAGATCATGCAGCTCATCAAGGGTTTGGGTGTCGATGCCCTTGTAGTGCCGCCATTGCTCGGCGACCAGCCCATCCCGCAGGTCGGGCGCCAGGCCGTGGAAATGGCGCACATAGGCCGGGGTGGTCTGCTCCAGAACCAGCTTGGTGTAGTCCAGCGGCGCGAACGAAGGGGTGCGGGTCAACCAGCTCACCGCTGGACCACCTGCCAGGTTGCGTCGCAGCAGGTCCAGCATCACCTCGGCGCCGGACTGCCCGGAACCGACGACGGTGACGTGCCCGGCGACCTCGACGTCGCCGATCCGGTGCAGATAGTCGGCACTGTGCAGCAGTGTCTCGTCGGGCAGCCGGTTCAGCGCGGGTGGCAGATACGGCTCGGTGCCCACCGCGAGCACCAAGTCACTGGCGGTGAACTGGTGCACGCTGCCGTCCTCACGCGCGACGTCCACCACGAATCGTCGGTCTTCCCAGCGGACCGCCTGCACTCCATGCGAGAACCGCACTGCGGGCAGCTTGGCGGCCGCCCAGCGCAGGTAGTCCTCGTACTCGCGGCGGCTGGGATGGAACCGCTCCCGAACATAGAAGTGATAAAGCCGACCCGCCTCGGCGAGATAGGCGAGGAAGGACAACGGGTGGGTGGGGTCGACCAGGGACACCAGATCGGCCAGGAAGCTCACTTGCAGTAACGCGTCGTCGAACATCAGACCCGGATGCCAGCGCAGCTCAGCAGAGCTTTCCAGCACCACTAGATCCAGATCGGCCACCCCGGAGGCGAGTGCGGCCAGGCCGAGCCCGAACGGACCGGCCCCCACCGCGATGACGTCGTGCTCCTCGCTCACCGGTCCACCCGCCAGCGGGGCAGATCCTGCTCGGCGCGGGGCCGGACGAGCAGCGCGGCGGTCTTCTCCGGCAGGGTCAGCTCGCCGCAGCGTCGGAACCCGGCGGCGGCGAAGGCGCGCAGTGACGCGACATTGCGGACATCGGGCTCGGCGACCACGCGACGGCACGCGGGATCGGCGGCGAACAGTCCCTCGCCGATGGCGCGTAGCAGCGACCGGCCCAGCCCGCGGCCGGTGTTGCCGGCCTCGCCGATCGCGACGTGCACTCCCAGATCGTGTTCCTCGGTGGGGTACAGCGCGCTGATCCGATCCTGGCGAGCTCGGTAGATCTCTAGGTAGGCCACTGCGGTGCCGCCCTGAAACACCAGGCACGGCAGTGAGTGTTCGCCGGCGCGCTGGGTCGTGATCTCCTTCGCCCAGCGATCCGCGCTCCAGGCCTGCTGCCAGAAGTCCTCGATATGCGGTTGGGCCATCCAGCGCACCACCCGGTCGAGGTCGGCGCCGTGCGGCTCAGCGGGGCGGACCTGCCATGGTGCGTCCACCGCCGGCGCCGGAGCCAGGCTGGTCATCGCGCTACCAGTGGGTTGGGTGCGTCCAGGTACACCGACTGGGCATCCAGCGGGGCCACCACCTCGTCGATGCCATGCAGCCGGGTGAGCAGGTTGCCCTTGCACGGCAGGGTCGGTTCCGTCAGCCACCTTCGGGCCAGCCGATCGCCGTCCGGGCCGGCCGCGGCGAGCGCGCTCAGCGCGGCACGCAGCCGGGCGGACACCGCGTCCAACAGCTCAGGCTCCCGGGCCAGCCCGTCCACCGCGAGGCAGCCGACCACGGCCAGGGCCTGGTTGCGCAGCAAGTAGTAGGACAGCCGCTCGTCGACGATCGAATCATCGACCACGGCCAGCGTGGATTCCGTCATACCTCCGGTCCGCAGCAGCGCAGGCAGATGCGAGCCGGCCAGGTAGTAACCCTGATTGTCCCGGTAGGCCCCGCCGGCTACCCGACCGTCCGGCGTGGTGCGCACCAGAGTGTTCTGCTGATGGGCTTCCAGACCGATCCCGGTGGCGGCATAGAGGTGCAGCATCGGCACCAGCACCAGGTCGATGTAGTCGGCCACCCATTCGACCGGGTCGAGCTGGCCTTTGGCCACCAGCGCACCGAGACGGGAACAGCCCTGCCTCGGCCGAGGGGCGACCAGCCCTACCAGAGTGCGCAATGCGCCGATCCCTTCGGGCACTTCGCGGACGGCCACGTCCAACCCGGTCAGTGCTGGCCCGCCGGGGCGCTGCGGCTCGTCCACGGCGAGCCAGGCGGGGTCGCGGACGATGGAGAATTGGGGGTGTGCGGTGGCGGTGGCGGTGGCGTACCCGGCGTCCAGGAGGCGGTGCACCTCCACCCCGCGACGCAGTTCGGTGCGGGTGGCCTCGCGCCGGGAGTTGGTGATCCGCAGTCCGATGGACAGCTTGAGCATCACCTCGGTGCCGGGCCGGTACACGGTGCGCAACGAGGAGGTGGGCCACCAGAGCTCGCCGCGCTCCCCGAGCGGCTCCAGCAGGCCGGCCCGCAGCAGGGCGGCCACCTGTGGGCGGCGCAACACCTCCCGAGCCTGCCAGGGATGGGCAGGCACCAGCACCCGACCTGCCGGATCGGGGACCCCCGCCAGGTCGGCAAGCAGAGTGGCGGCGTCTCGGCCACCCAACGCGGGGGAGGTGGCGACCGCGTCCTGCGACACCACCGACGGGTCAGCGGCGAACCAGTGCAGCCGGAAGGAGCCGCGTAGTTCGGGCGACCATGCCAGCGCGTCGGCGGGGGTGATGCCGTCCCGGCTCTTCGGGGCCGGGTGGTGCAGGTGACCCAGCAGTAGCGCCTGCTCGGCGTCGAGGAAGGCGTCTGCGGCGGCGGGTGCATCCGACCCCGCGAGGAACGCCTCGACCCGGCGCACCGAATCGGCCGTTCGCTCCACCAGGTCGGCCGTCTCCCCGGGCGGGACACCGCCGGGGCGGGCCCCGCCGCGAGCGGTGGCCTCCGCCGCGACCAAGGCGACGGCGAGCAC
>JBOHHE010000028.1:0-2655 GCA_050700355.1 Pseudonocardiaceae bacterium | reverse complement strand
GCAGTGTGTGGGTACATGCGCTTGGGGCAAGACCCAAAGGCAAAGTTCCATGGGTCGCCCTTCGGCTAAAGGACGGCAAGCTCATAGAGGGGATATTACTGAGCTTCAGTCTCTCGGAAGAAGGCATAGAACAAAAAGATGTAGCTTTGCAACGTCCAGTCCGTGTTACCAGCAAGGCAAATGAGCAGCCTCAGTGGTTAGAACTTGACCGAATTATCGTGCCAGGAAACGAACTATCCTATCTTACCGTAATTCACATACCTGAGCGGTCTAGACGGATTCGTGATTCGCCCGCTTGGCGATGGCTGAACTAGTAAAAGACAGTCTCAAGCGGTGAATGTACCACCTGCGTTCAACTGTCTCAGTCTGGCTGCATCCTCCGCACCTGCCCCCGTCTCTCCACCTCCCTCCGCGCCGAAACACATTACGAATCGCCGTTTGACAAACCTCGAACCGAGCCGCTAGCTCAGCCAGTGACCACATCTCCTCGACGTACAGCCGCACCGCCTCGGCTTCCTGAGCGTCCGTCAGTGCCCGCTGCGGCCGGAGGTTTACGCCTTGCCGTCGAAGATGTGCTCGCCCTGTCTGCTCGTGGAGGCCGAACCGCCGGGTCAACTCCGCCTGGGATGCTCCAGCCTCGTAGGCGTCCACCAGCTCCCCCACCTCGCTAGGCGACAGCTTCCGGTTCTCCTTGACCCGAAGCCGTACCGAGGCGGGGTCGATTGCGCCGCTCTGTGTCACGATCGCGTCCTGAGCACTACAGCTGACCTGCATGTTCTTTAATCCACTCAGCTCATCCAGCACCGCGATCAGCCTCAACAGAGGTACCCCAGGGTTCGAAAGCGAGTCAGTTAGGTGCGCGTTTGAGGTCCTTGGCGTGCTTGGTGAACTGGGGATTGGTTGTTCATCCACGCTGGGTGTATTCGGGCAGACGGCGGGCGGCCTCAGCCGGGGAGGGCATGCGGGCGATCTCCTCGGCGATCGCGCGGGCTGCGTCGCGGTGGCTGGCGGGTCCGTGGTGGGGTAACAGCTTCCGGGTGTGTTCGGCGATGGCGTCCGCGCTCAGTTCAGCGGGGAGCAGCCGCAGCCCGGCGCCCGCGGCCCTGAGCGCGTCGGCGTTGGCGAACTGGTCGGCCCCCTGGGGCAGGATCAACTGCGGGGCGCCGACGGTGAGCGCGCCGAGGGTGGTGCCGCTGCCGCCGTGGTGGACGACCACATCGACGTGGGGCAACAGCTCCGCCTGCGGCACCCAGGCGTGCACGGTGACGTTGTCCGGCACGTCGCCAAGCTGCTCCAGATGCACCTGGCCGGCGGCCACCACCACGTACGCGTCCAGTGTGGCCACCCCCTCAATGGCTGTGGTGAGCAATTCCGGGGTGCCGAACGCGGTACCGAGCGTCAGGTAGATCAGCGGTCTCGAATTGCGTCGGCTGACCCAGGCGGGCAGCGCGGCCGGGGCGGAATAGGGGACGGGACGCAGTTCGATCCGGTCTTCGGTGGCGAGGAAGTCCTTGTCCTGCAAGGACGGCGGGCAGATGTCGAGGTGCGGCCGTCCGGGAGCGTCGGCGTTCTTCGTGGGAAGCTCAAGACCAATTCCTTCGGGAATCATGCGGCCGAACCCGTGCCAGATGCCGGGAATTCCGGCACGGCACGCCGCGATGGCCGCCCCCGGTAATCCCCATTCATGCACGACGAGGTCGGGCTGTAACCGTGCCAGTTCCGGTTCCAGATCCTCGGCATACACCTCGTAGAACGAATCTGCGGGACGAAAGGGCCGAAGCCCGTTCGCGGCCAGCGGCGCGTGCACGGCCTCACCAACGGCGAAATGCACCTCATGCCCAGCATCTCGCGCGGCGATCGCCAACGGGATCAGCGGGTAGGTATGACCGACAGAGGCAAGACTGGCAAACAACACACGCATGCCGACGAAGCTACACCCGACAATCCGACGCCCAGCGACACGTTCGCTCAAGCGATGGCAAAGCCAGCCACGCGTAGACGACCGTTACCGCCTTCGTGGCTGCTCAATGCGTCGAAGCGCCGAATCACCCACTCGTCGACAGACGAGGACTGTCACCTGCTACGAACTTGGGCCACTCGGAGAAGTTTTCTGCCAGCTTAATGGAACCGCCTGATTGCCAGTATAGGACCACCCGGCATGTCGTGCCGGGCTAGCCCGCAGCGACGTGATCGACGGCGCGAGATAGTTCTCGCCGGGGAGGCTCAGGTCTGTGACGTCTACCCGCGCCTCGCCCGCTGGGTTCGGGGAGCACCGGCGGGTGGGGTGCCTGATCAGATCACGTCACCGATGCTCACATAGTCGCGGACGGTCCTTGGTGAAACACGGATCGTCGAACTCACCCGACTATACGCGGCAGTTCACGACAATGCAGTTCGATGTCGCCGCAGTCCTTTGATCAGCTGACGCGATACCGCTCATCCTTCGAGATAGACCTTTCGTCGTATTCTCGAGATTCTTTCTGGGGCGGCAGCTGGGTGGGCTGAAAGTGTCGGTGCTGTTGGTGAGAATGGGGGTGTGACCACGGCGGTGTTGGATTCTGAGCAGGCCCGGATCGAGGGGCTGCTGGAGTCGCTGCGCGCCGCTGAGGCTGAGTACCGCCGTGGTTATGCTCGGGTGTTGGATTTGGTGGCGGA
>JBOHHE010000027.1:0-2609 GCA_050700355.1 Pseudonocardiaceae bacterium | reverse complement strand
GCCCGGCAGAACCTGCGGATGTTCGGTCGGCTGTTTCATCTCGATACCGGCGCTGCCAAGCGGCGAGCCGAGCAGCTGCTGGCGCAGTTCAGCCTGGTTGAGGCCGCCGACAAGCCAGTCAAGACCTTCAGCGGTGGCATGCGCCGCCGCCTGGATCTGGCCTCGAGCATGATCCTGGCCCCCGAGGTGCTGTTCCTCGACGAACCCACCACCGGGCTGGACCCGCGCGGGCGCAGCGAGGTCTGGGACGCGGTACGCCGGCTGGCCGCTGGCGGCACCACGGTGCTGCTCACCACGCACTACCTCGACGAGGCCGACAAGCTGTCCGACCGGATCGCCGTGATCGACCAGGGCCGCAACGTCACCGAGGACACTCCGGCCGGCCTCAAGCGCGCCATCGGCGGGGACCGGATCGAGGTCGTGGTTCGTGATCCGGTCGACATCGCCGCCGTCGTCAAGATCGTCGCCCAGGTCTGCGGGGACGGTGAGCCGCAGGCCGATGCCGAGACGTTGCGGGTGCACGGGCCCGACTCCGATGGGGTCGCCGCCCTGACCGAGGTGGCCCGCACCCTGCAGGACGCCGGAATCAGCGTCGAGGACATCGGACTGCGACGCCCTACCCTCGACGAGGTCTTCCTGCACCTGACCGGACACCCAGCCGCATCCGAGCCCTCCCGGGAAGGCGCCGCCGCGTGACCACCTCAAGGACCCCCCTCGAGTTCGACGACCGCGAGCGCCGGGTCTACTGGGCGTTCGCCGACTGCTGGACGTGACCCGCCGCGACCTCACCCACCCGGTCAATCAGCCCTCCGTGATCGCCTGGCAGCTGGGCTTCCCGATCGTCTCGGTGTTGCTGTTCGTCTTCGTCTTCGGCAGCGCCATGGACGTGGGTGCCGGCACCGACTACACGACCTACGCGATGCCGGGCATGTTCGCGATGACGATGGCCTTCGGGTTCATGAGCACCGCGGTGGCTGTCACCGTCGACAAAGAGCGCGGGATCACCGACCGGTTCCGCTCCATGCCGATGGCACCCTCAGCCGTGGTGACCGGGCGCGGCGTCTCCGACGTGCTGCACGCCGGTCTGGATCTGGCCGTGCTGGCCGTCATAGCCCTGGTCATCGGCTGGCGCTCGAACGGCGGCCTGTTCGCCACCTTGGCCGCCTTCGGGTTGCTCCTTCTCCTGCGCTTCGCGCTGATCTGGATCGGCGTCTACCTCGGTCTGATCGTTTCCAACCAGGAATCCGCCGGCAACCTGTTCGCCGTCGCGTTCCCGTTCGGGATCGTCTCCAGCGTCTTCACGCCCCCGCACCTGATGCCGGGCTGGCTGGGCACCATCGCAATGTGGAACCCGGTCTCCTCCACGGCCAACGCCATCCGTGAGCTGTTCGGTAACCCGTTGGCCAGCGGTGGCAGCTGGATCGAGGAGAACGCTCTGCTGATGGCGGTGGTCTGGCCGATCCTCATCACCGCACTATTTCTCCCACTGGCTGTGCGGAAATTCCAGAACCTCAGCAGATAGACCGTCCGCCGTTATCCGTCCGGGGCGGGCACCGTGATCCGAGCGGGGACCGGTTCCCCGAATATAGCGTGCGATGGAGCGTCAGGTACAGCGACGCGGGGTACTGCATCTTGGCTGGCAACTCCAGCACATGGCACAGCGTCGTCCCCATCAGGAGCGCGGCGAGGACGAGTGTAATGAAACGCCAGGTCTTCATCGTCTTACTCCGTGCGTCTGATCGCTTTACCAGCCGTCGAAATACCCCGAACCGGCGATACGCAACCGGATGCCCGTTCGACGGTTGATAGCTCAGTGATCGCACGCTGTTGATAGCCATGTAAGAGCCTGAGCCGCAGATACCGTCGCAGCCCAGGAGGAGGCGGGCGCCCACGCTGACCCGCTCGGCGCAGGAGCAGGGCGAGTCTCCCGGTTTTGGCGTCTTCGTCCGGGATATCCGGACTCGTCCCATGGGAATCTGATCACTTAGATGCTATGAATAGATCATGCTGGCTCACCGTGATTCTCCCAGCTGCACGGTCGCTTTTTTCCCGCGAGTCCGCCCACTCGCTCGTCAGCTCCTCGCTCATCGCGGCTGGGCCGCGGCCCTTGCTCTGGCCCTCTTCGGGGTGCTCCTCACTGCCTGCGGAGCGCCCGGCCCGAAGACCTCCGCGCCAGTCGCGGTCGGGACGGTGGCGCAAGTAACGGCGGCGCAAGTAACCGTGGTCATCAAGAATTACGGTTTCATTCCGACGAACTTCACGGTTCCGCCCGGAGCGACAGTAACGGTGCGTAACGATGATCTGGCGATCCACACTCTCACCGCCGATAACAGGGCATTCAACACAGGTAACGTGTCCCGGGGTATCACGACTACCTTCACGGCACCCACACAGCGCGGGACATACCCGTTTCACTGCCTGATCCACAATTACATGACGGGTTCCCTGACCGTCTCCTAGCGTCGTTTTCGCATCGTCGCGGGTCAGGGGAGGCGGGCGCACTGGTCGGTGGCCGTGACAAGCGCGCGCCCCATGTCTGGGCCGCCGTGACCAGCGTGCTCCAAGAGCACGAGCTCCGAGCCGGGCCACGCCCGGGCGATACCGGGTGG
>JBOHHE010000026.1:0-6395 GCA_050700355.1 Pseudonocardiaceae bacterium | reverse complement strand
CCCGGAGGTGGTACCGGCGAAGGTCATCCTGGTTCAGCTGTAGGCGCCACTGCCCGCTGGTTCCCCGGTGGAAAAACTGGGCGTTGTCGCGCCAGAGGGCGTCACTCCCGTTGGGTACCAGGTCGTTGGCCCGGCGACGCATCGCGGCGAACCGGGCGGAGGACACCAGCTCCGGCCACCGTTGCTCGGACACATCGATGCCCAGGCGCCGGGCCAGGTAACGCATCTGTCCTTCGAGGTCGGTCTGTAGATCGTCATAGTGCAGCAGCACCAGATTGGGAACACCGGTCGTCGCCGGCCAGAACGAGCGGACATGGTGGAAAAGGGCCGACAAGCTACTGGGTGACTCGTCGGCAGCTTGAGTGTCATCGACCCACTGCCAGAACCGCTCGATCTCGGTCGGCGGGAGCGTCGGCGGCCCGTCGGGCAGCAGTTCGTCGAGGTCCCCAACGCCGACCACCTTGCGCCGGGCGGCGAGAACGGCGTCCATGTCGAGGTTGGCCCTGTGGTTGGACCACGAGAAGCCGACGTCGCGGGGGTCGCGGCCGACGCAGATGTAGGTGACCCGGGTGTCGAGCGGAAGACCATAGAGCGGAGTATGGGTCTTGATGAATCGCCGGTGTGACTGCGCTTCTAACGTGGCGAAGACCTTGCCCCGCTCGGCGATCAGCATGTCCAACCATGGCGAGATCGCAGAAAGCGGCCGGTCGAGGTTCGGGGTCTGGAAGACCAGCAGCGCACATATCATCTGCATCCAGGTGGTGCCACATTTCGACGGGGTGCTGATGACGATGTCCCCGTCCCGGAACGGAAACCCGTCCCACCGGGCGCTGTCCGCCACGAACGACCGGTAACGGTGTGGTACTGCACGCATAGGTGAAGACGGCATAGCTCACGACGCTAGTGGCACCGGCTATCAACCAGGAAGGGGAGCGGCAGTTGGTGCGCGATGACACGAGCCGACAAGCCGGAGATACCGCGGCCCGGTTACGGGTGGTGTTGGCCGCCATCGACGCCGGGGAACTGGATGCTACTGATGTGCAGCGGGCGCATCTGGCGGGCTCGATCGTGGCGTTGGAGTGGATCACGGGGGAGTGGCGGGGACATCCCGCTTTACGCGATACGAGCATTTAGCGTAAAATTTGAGGATGGCAACCGCTCGCACTCCTCGCACCTCCAACGCCACCGGCCTCATCCGGGCACTGGGCTATCTTCGGGTCAGCACCGAGGGCCAGGCCGAGTCCGGTGCCGGCCTTGATGCCCAACGCGCCGCCATCGAGGCGGAAGCCAGCCGACAGGGCTGGCAGCTCGAGGTCGTCACCGACACCAGCTCAGGGGCGCATCTCAACCGCCCCGCCCTGGCAGCCGCGTTGGAGCGACTCGACCGGGGCGACGCCGACCTGCTGCTGGCCGCCAAGCTGGATCGGATCTCCCGCTCGGTGAAGGACTTCACCGAGTTGCTGGAACGTGCTCACCGTGCAGGGTGGCGGCTGGTGCTGCTGGATCTGGGCGACACCAGCACTGCGACGGGGGAGTTGACCGCGAACATGATCGCGTCCGCGGCGCAGTACGAACGGCGCCTCATCGGGCAGCGCACCCGTGAAGGGCTCGCCGCGAAACGGGCGGCCGGGGTGCGGCTCGGGCGTCCCAGTGTGCTGGCTCCCGAGGTGGTGGCGCGCATCGTGGCCGAACGAGCTGAGGGCCGCGCCATGCGGGTGATCGCCGAGGGGCTGACCGCGGACGGGGTGTCGACCGCCCGGGGCGGAGCCGAGTGGAAGGTGTCCTCGGTGCAGGCAGTCCTCAAGTCCCAGGATGCCGCCGTTCTCACAGGTCAGCGAGACGGCGCCGGCACCTCGCCCGCCCTCCCCTAATCGATCCGATAATCGACATTATGTCAGATTATGAGGGTAGGCCCCAATCACCCACCGCAGCTCTCTTCGACCAGCCCAGTCAGCCGGTCATCAGTCAGCCAGGTCCGAGGGCCGATGTGCTGCACTCGCAATGAGGCCACCGCGACGCCGAAACTCAGGCTGGGCGCGGGTCCTCGTATCCCGCACGCCTGGGCGAAGGCGACGGCGCCGTGCAGCACATCGCCGGCGCCCAGAGTGTCGCGGACCGCCACCGGCGGGACGTCGATGACGCCGGTGGCGGTCTGGGTCCGCCAGTGCACCGGCGCAGCGCCGTCGGTCATCGCGACCATGCGGGCGCCATCGGCCAATAGCGCGGTGGACACGGCATCGAAGCCCCCGCATCCACCAACGCTGAATGCGGCTGAACACACTGCCGCGTCGGCGAGCGGGATGAGATCGGCATACACCGGTTTGGCGCTGCCGCAGTCCAACACGATCGGAATCCCGGCGGTCCGGGCAGCCTGAGCAGCAGCTGAGGCCAGAGCGGGATGATGTCCGTCGATCAGGACGACATCTGCGGCGCGGACCAGTCCAGGCAGGTTCGGCGGTACTTCCACGACCACGTCCTGGGCGTTACGGGACACCACCAATCGCTCCCCCGTGCTGTCCAGCACGGTGATCGCGGAGATGCTGAGGTCTGCTCCAGTTGCCCAGCTGTCCACAACGTGCACCCCGGATCGGTCCAACTCCCCCGCCACCAGCCGGCCGACCGGCCTCGGCCCGAGCGCGGAGAGCAGCACGCTGTGACCACCGAGGGCATGAAAGGTAATGGCTGCAGTAGCCGCCGGTCCCCCGGCTGCGGTGTCCGAGCGCAGGGCGACGATCTTCTCGTTCACCTCTGGCTGCCTGCGCACCCGCTGGATCAGATCCAGAGTGGTCAAACCGACGAACAGTCCCCGGCGCATCACCGGCGCCTTGCCCGGACCACCATCAACAACACCGTGGCCAGTGCGGTGAGCGCTGGAGTGCCGGGGAACCTCATCTGGGCAGGCATCACGTCGGCTCGACCGTAGCCCATCAGAATTCTTCCCGTCAGAATTCCTTCTGCCGGGTGCCCGTAATCACACCCGGGCACGGATGATGCATCAGTCGCTCGCATAGAGCACGATGCGGGAATGGCGACCGTCGGTGACCGGATGCGACGTCAGCGGCTGGTGTCGGCCCTGCGGGCGAACGGAACGTTGCGCTCAGCGCCGGTGATCGCCGCCTTCGCCGAGGTACCGCGCTCCCGCTTCGTCCCGGAGGAAACCTCCCCGGAGGATGCCTACGCCGATCATGCCTTGGTACTGACCACCGATGCCAGCGGCAGGCCGACCAGCACCATCAGCCAGCCCAGCATGGTCGCACTCATGCTGGAGCAGCTGCGCGCCGGTCCGGGTGATCGAGTACTCGAAGTGGGCACGGCCAGCGGTTACACCGCCGCGCTACTCGCCGAAATGGTCCGGCCAGCGGGCCGGGTGGTGACTGTGGAGCTGGACGCGACGCTGGCCGAAGCAGCAGCGGACCGGCTCGCCCAGTGCTGGCCCGAGGTCACGGTGCGCTCCGGTGACGGCTGGCCAGGTGCCCCGGATGCGGCGCCTTTCGACCGGATGCACATCACGGTGGGGGTCGATGACCTGTCACCACACTGGCTGGCCCAGCTCCCGGATGGTGGTGTGCTGGTGGTGCCGATCACGGTGCGCCCCGCGGTCGAACTGTCGGTGGCCTTCGAGCGACGTGGTGCTGAGCTGGTGAGTCGTTCGGTGCGCCCCTGTGGTTTCGTCCGGTTGCGCGGTCCACATGCCGCGCCGTCCGGCGCTTTTGTTCTGGAAGGCGTGGGTACCGTGCTGACCGACTGGGCCAACGACACGCAGGAACAGCAGCTGCGGTCCGTGCTGACGACCGATCCGGTCGACGGCGGACCGATCGGAGCGCCGTCCGAGGGCTGGGCAACTCGACTGGCGCTCGAGCAGCCGCATCCGCTGACTGTGCTCAAGCAGCCCCCTGGATTGAGCATCCAACCCGGTCTGCATGACCCGGTGGGCGGCGGGGTCGCGCTGGTCGACGGCAACCGGCTCTTCGGTCACGGCCACCCGGGGGCGATGTGGCTACTCAAGGAGCAGCTCGCGGGAGGTGACCCGCTACCCGCGCTTTCACTGCGCCTGATCGCGCGACCGGCAGGAGCGCAACCACCTCCTGGCCGGTGGACGGTGCACAGAAGGCATTTCAGTTATGGCATCGACTCAGGCTGAGGTGGCACGAGACCGGCGAGCAGGGTTCCATCAAGGGTAAGGAGGGGGTAGACAGGAGTGATGGTCATGCGCTCGGTGTGGAAAGGCACGGTGGCGTTCGGGATGGTGACGATCCCGGTTCGGCTTTACGCCGCCACCGAGGAGCACAGCATCCGGTTCCACCAGGTGCACGGCGCGGACAGTGGCCGGATTAGATACAAGCGATTCTGCGAGGTATGTGGTCAGGAGATTCCCTATGACGAGATCGACCGAGCTGTGGAGCAGCCGGACGGCACCATCGTCACGGTAGCCAAGGACGAGCTCGACGAACTCGCCGCTCCGGCCGGTCACGAGATCGACGTGATGCAGTTCGTACCCGCCGACCAGATCGACCCCGTGCTCTTCGAGAGGTCCTACTACGTAGAACCTGAGGCCGAGGCCATCAAGCCCTACGTGCTGCTGCGCGAAGCCCTGCGGGACACCGATCGCATCGCCATCGGTCGTATCACGCTGCGGCAGCGGGAGAGCTTGGCGGCATTGCGGGTCCGCGATGACGTGATCATCGTTCAGACCATGCTGTGGCCCAACGAGGTCCGTGAGCCGTCCTTCGAGGTGCTCTCCATGGACGTGGAACTTCGCCCGGAGGAGAAGCGGATGGCCGAGGCCCTGGTGAAGAACCTCACCAGCGACTTCAAGCCGGAGTCCTTCACCGACCGCTACACCGAGGCGGTCGCCGACCTGATCGCGTCCAAGGCTGCCGACCCCGCTGCGGCCAGGCTGTCGGCAGCAGAGCCTGCGGCGTCCGGCAGTGCCCCCGCAACTAACCTGGTGGATGCTCTGCGCGCCAGCGTGGAGCGGGCCAAGGCGGATCGGGCCGGGTAACTGACGCCGCGCCGACTACCCGTCAAGGTTGCTTGACGGGTAGGTAGACACCCCTGCCTCACCAGGGAAAGCTGGAGCATATGAGCTACCCGGCGGAATGCGCCGAGGACGGGAGGGCAATGGACGATTCGCTGCACGACGACTATTGGACTGCCGAAGAGGTTCCACTGCCCGTGATGCACGCCGTGCAGGCGGCCGAGGCTATTCGCGAGGCGACCTACCGGATGCAACGGATGCAACTGGCCAGGCAATGTCCTGAGCGGTTGGACACCCCCAGTCTCGCCGCTGTGGGAGCCGCGTTCGAGGACCTCACCCGGGGGCTGGCACAGTTCGCGGGGCAGGTCGCCGGCTCTCTGCCCGAATCGATCGACCAGCACCCGGCAGTGTCCCAAGAGATCCGCGACGGCCTCGTCGCCTTCCGGATCGCGGTGCTGGACGCGAGCATCGCGGCCCGAGCGCTGGGGATATCGGCCAATTCGACCGGATCGGAGCAGCGGAATGCCGCGCCCCGCCATGGTCGTTGAAAGGTCAGTTCCGGACCCGGACCAGTCCCTCCTGCACGACCGTGGCAATCAACCTGCCGTCCCGGCTGAAGAACCGGCCGATGGCCAGCCCCCGCCCACCGGAGGCCGAGGGTGAGGTGCAGTCGTAGAGCACCCACTCATCGGCCCGCAGCGGCCGATGGAACCACATCGCATGGTCCAGGCTGGCCGCCCACATCCGCTCCAGCGGCTGGCCATGGCATGCGGTGACCGCACCCAGCAGGGTCAGGTCCGAGGCGTAGGCGAGCACACAGACATGCACCAGCGGGTCCGCCGGGAGTACCCCGTCGGCCCGCATCCACAGCTGGCTCCGCTGCTCGGAGCCGGTCTGCCCGGCGCTGCTCGCCCACACCGGTGGGGTGACGTAGCGCAAGTCGAACGGCAGTGGGAACCGCCCGATCAGAGTCCGCGTGTTCCCCGCCCTGCGCACCCAGGTCTCCAGGTCATCGAGCTGCTCCGGGGGCGCAACCAGCGGCATCTCATCGGCGTGCGCCAGGCCCTCCTCCGCGAGCTGGAAGGAGGCGGACAGCGCGAAGATCGCTTCGCCGTGCTGGATCGCCACAACCCGGCGAGTGGTGAACGATCGCCCGTCGCGGATGCGGTCCACTTCATAGACGATCGGCACGCGCGGGTCACCGGGGCGGATGAAGTAGGCGTGCAGCGAGTGAACGCCACGCTCGGGCGGCACCGTGCGACCGACCGCGACCAGAGCCTGCGCCGCCACTTGTCCACCGAAGACCCGCACCGAGGACTCCGCGGGGCTGACCCCACGGAAGATGTTCTCCTCGATGCGCTCGAGGTCCAGCAAGGCGACCAGCTGATCGACGACAGGCTGGCCGTTGGGCACGCCC
>JBOHHE010000025.1:0-4099 GCA_050700355.1 Pseudonocardiaceae bacterium | reverse complement strand
GTCCTGGGGCGTTTTCCGGAATATCTTCACCGGCGTGCTGACGCAGCTCGACCAACGATTCACCAGATTCCTCGCCGACGGCACGCCGGTACGGGCGACCCTGTCGTGCAGCTTCATCGAGTCCCTGACCCGAGCGGACGTGCGGGCGCGGGAGATGAACTCGGCCGACGTGGTGAAAACCCGGGTGGTCCGCCGCAATGACACGCTGCACAGCCTGGCCGCCGAGGAGTACCGTGATCCGAGCCTGTGGCGGCACATCGCCAACGCCAACGGCATCGTCAACCCACGTAATCTGGAACCGGGTAGGGTGCTGACCATTCCCAAACTGAGCCGGTAGCGGGGCAAGGGTATGACGGCCTCCATGATGGTTCCGGATCTGGACATCCGGATGAACGGTGTACGCCTGCCGCTGGACGCCCGGGCCGACGTCGAATCGGTGACCGTACTGGAGGATCTGAGCGCACTCAGCATGTTCACTCTCGTGCTCTACAACTGGGATTCCGAACAGCTGAAGGTCTCCTGGTCGGACTCCCCGCTCTTCGCCATCGGTACCGAGGTCGAGATCTCGCTCGGCTACGTCGGCGACCTGTACCGGGTCATGACGGGGGAGATCACAAGTTTGGAACCCACGTTCAGCGCGGATACGCCGCCGATGTTGACCGTCCGCGGTTATGACTACCGACACCGCCTGGCTCGCGATCGCAAGACCAGGACATTCTCCCGGATGAAGGACAGTGCGATCGTGGGTGAGGTGGCCCGGGGTGCCGGGTTGCGGGCTCAGGTGAAAGATACCGGAACCAGCCTGGACTACGTGGTTCAGCACAATCAGACCGATCTCGAATTCCTGCAGAAACGAGCGCAGCTGATCGGGTACGAGATCTATGTCAGGGAGAAAGTACTCTATTTTCAGCCACCGCAGCACGGCCGCCGACCCGCGGTCACCCTGGAGATCGGTCAGGACATCACGGAATTCACCCCCCGGCTGCGCTCGCTGGCTCAGGTGGGCGAGATGACCGTGCGGGGTTGGGACGTGATGCAGAAAAAGGTGATCGTGGGCACGGCGAAATCCGGTCAGGAGTCCACCACGATGGGTGGCAAATCCTCCGGGCCGCGGCGGACCAACCGGGCGTTCGGTAAGGCCGGCGCCACCAGTGTGGATGTCCCCGTGGCGAGCAAGGCGCGTGCCGACCAGATGGCTCATGGTCGGTTCGACGATATGGCACTGACCTATATCCAGGGTGAGGTGGAATGTGCCGGCCACCCCCGGCTGCATGCCGGTACGGTGGTCGATATCCAGGGTGCGGGCGAGACGTTCAGCGGTGCCTACTACCTGATACCCGTCACCCACACGATGACCCCGGGCGAAGGTTACCGGACTCACCTCGATGTGCGGAGGAATGCGGCATGACCAACGTTTTCGCTCAGCTCATGGTGCCTGCCGAGGTGGACGGCCGCTTCTACGGCGTGGGGATCGGGATCGTCACGAACAACAAGGATCCCGACGGGCTGGGGCGGGTCAAGCTCAAGCTGCCCTGGATGGCCGATGACGTCGAGAGCAACTGGGCGCGGATCGCGACGCTGATGGCCGGGGCGGAGCGGGGTTGCTTCTTCTTGCCCGAGGTCGACGACGAGGTGCTGGTGGCCTTCGAGCACGGCAACCCGGAGTTCCCCTACGTGCTCGGCGGGCTGTGGAACGGTAAGGACAAGCCCCCGGTGGCCAACAGCGACGGAAAGAACGACATACGCATGATCAAGTCGCGCAGCGGGCACGTGATCCGGCTGACCGATACCGGCGGCTCGGAACAGATCGAAATCATCGATAAGAGCGCCAAGAACAGTATTGTGATCAGCACGAAAGACAACAAGATCACGATCTCGGCTGATGCGGACATCGTCATACAATCCACCAACGGCAGACTCCAGCTCAGTGGTAAAGGTGTCGAGATCAGCTCGAAAGCGGACGTGAAGATCGAGGCTGGTACCAATCTCGCGGTACAGGCCAAGGCCCAGCTGAACCTCAAGGGCCAGCTCGTCAACATCAATTGAGGAGGTGAGGGTAAATGGGGCAACCCGCAGCGAAGCAAGGAGATCGGATCGTCGGTACCGATGTCCATGTCGTCATGGTTCCGGCACCATCGGCTCCACCGGTGCCGACACCGCTACCGCACCCCTTCATCGGGATGATCAATGGCGGGCTGAGTTCCGACGTCAAGATCATGGGCAAGCCGGCGGCAGTGCTGGGCAGCACTGCGACCAACACCCCGTCGCACATGCCGACGTCTCCAGGTACCACCTTCCAGAAACCCCCGGCCAACAAGGCTACGATCCAGCGCGGTAGCACGACCGTCAAGATCAATGGAAAGCCGGCGGCCCGGGCTGGTGACATCGCGTTGACCTGTAACGACCCCTCCGACCTGCCGGTCGGAACGGTACTCGCCGTCAGCACTGTGATGATCGGGTGACGGCCGCGATGGGCAATGGATTCCCAGTGGGATTTCTCGGCAACGGCTGGGCTTTTCCCGTGCACCTGGATTCCGACCACCGCGTGCTGCTGACGGCCAGCGGTGACCAGGCCATCCGGCAGTCGATCTGGATGATTCTGGGTACCGCGCGGGGAGAGCGCGTGATGCGCCCCGACTTCGGCTGCGACATCCACGACTTCGTGTTCGACGTGCACGACGCGGGCACCGCTGGCACGATCTGCGAAGCCGTCCGTGAGGCACTGACCCGCTGGGAGCCGCGCATCGACGTGCTGGACGTCTCCACGGTTCCCGACACCCAGGTGTCGAACCGGGTGCTCATCGAGATCAACTACCAGGTGCGGTCCAGCAACAGCCGCTTCAACCTGGTCTACCCCTTCTACCTGACATGACCGGGCAGCCACCACCGATCGACCCGCGCGAGCTGCAGCAGCTCGTGGAACAGACCACCGCGCTCGCCCAGCAGTACAGCGACTGGCGACCAGACCTCCAACGACCCGACGCCGGGCAGGCGCTGATCGGCGTCTTCGCCCGCTTCGCCGAGCTGGTGGTGGCGCGGATCAACCAGGCGCCGCAGCGCAACTACTTCGCTTTCCTGAACCTGATCGGCACCCAGCCGGCGCCGCCGCTGCCTGCGCGGGTGCCGCTGACCTTCAGCCTGGTCGAGCGCAGCCCGGCCGACGCCGTGGTTCCGGCGGGCACCCAAGTTGCTGCCCCGCCCCTGGAGGGGGAGCAGGACGAGGTCGTCTTCGAGACCGATACCGCCCTGGTGGTCACCCGCGCCCAGCTGGGGGCCGTCCTCGTCGGCGACGCCGAGAACGACAGGTACAGCGACCGCACCACGCAGGCCAGGGGTACGGGGGGAGATCCGTTCGATGTCTTCGTGGGCGATCAGCCGGCACCGCACCAGCTGTTCATCGCCTGTGACCCGATGCTGACCAGCCCCGGAGCGAAAGACGTCACGCTCGTGCTCACCACACCGCACGGGGCCGTACTGCAAGGCTGGCCGATTTCCTGGGCGTACTGGGACGGTGCCGGGTGGGCGTCTGTGAACAGCACCACAACGGTGCGCGACGGTACCTGGCGGGTGATGCTCACGGGGCTGCCGCAGCTGTCCCCGCAGGCGGTGAACGGGATCTGGGCCGGCTGGATGCGCGCGCAGCTGGACATGCCGCTGACGCCGGGGGAGTCCGGTCTGGCACCCGAGTCGGTCGCGGTCGGCGGCCGGGCCCCGCAGGACGAGGTGGCGGGGTTGTTCCCGTTCGGGGAGACCAGCCAGGTCAAGTGGTTCTACCTCAGCGCCGACGAGGCCATCGCCGCCGGCGGCGCGACCGCGCGTTTCACTGCCGTACTGACCCGCCGCGGGGTGGCGGGTAACCCGGCCACCCCGGTCCAGCTGGTGTGGTCCTACAAAGTGGGCAGCGAATGGAAACAGTTGGGCATCTCAAGCTCGAAGTCGGATCGGATCGGCGCGAGCGACGCCGACTTCCGGGACAGTTCATGGGCACTGACCCGCGACGGCGACATCAGTTTCCGGGTGCCCCGGCAGTGGCCCCGGGACCTGTTCCGTGGCCGCTTCGGCCGTAGGCTGCGGGTGGAGATCGCCGACGAGGGCGGGG
>JBOHHE010000024.1:0-2741 GCA_050700355.1 Pseudonocardiaceae bacterium | reverse complement strand
CGCTCACCCCGTCCACCATGGCAGTGTCGATGACCTGGCCGACTCCGGAGCGTTCCCGCTCCCACAGGGCGGCGAGCACGCCCACAACGAGCAACATCGAGCCGCCGCCGAAGTCGCCGACCAGGTTGAGCGGCGGCACCGGTGGACCTCCGGCGGTCCCGACGGCGTGCAGCACACCGGAGAGCGCGAGGTAGTTGATGTCGTGCCCGGCGCGCCCGGCCAGCGGGCCGTCCTGGCCCCAGCCGGTCATCCGGGCGTACACCAGCCGGGGGTTGCGGGCGTGGCAGTCGGCCGGGCCGACGCCGAGGCGTTCGGTGACCCCCGGACGCAGGCCCTCGATCAGCACATCGGCCCGGTCCACCAGCGCCAGCACGATTTCCCGGCCGGCGGGATCCTTCAGGTCGGCGGCCACCGAGCGCCTACCCCGAAGCAGTTGATCGCTGGCGGCGGGAGGGAGTTGCAGACCCCCGGAGGGTCGTTCCACCCGGACCACATCGGCCCCGAGGTCGGCCAGCAGCATCGCCGCGTGGGGACCGGGCCCGATCCCGGCCAGTTCGATCACCCGCAGCCCGGCCAGCGGTCCAGCCATCTCACGTCCTCCCGGTTTGCTTCTCCAGCTCGGGGAGCGCGGTGGAGGAGACCCGGGTGATCAGCATGTCGACCAACCGGGAATGCACCAGCGGGCGGATCCAGTGCGCCGCCCCGATCGTGCGGGGTACGTGGACCCTCCTGCTGCGACGCTCGATCGCCCGCGCAAAGGCAGCTGCACAGACTTCTGCCGACGTGGTGGAACCCAGCGGCCAGGGCAGGCGCGCTCGCAGTTCGCGGAACGCCGGCAGGTCCCGCTCGGCGTCGCGAACCATATCGGTATCGATCCACGACATGTGTGCACACCCGACCGACACGCCCAGCGGGGCCAATTCGATGCGCAACGCGTCGGCGAACGCCTCCACCCCGGCCTTGCTCGACCCGTAAGCGGCGAAGCCCACCGCGGGTAGCAGCGCAGCCAGTGAACTGACCACCAACACGTAACCGCGGGAGCCGATGAGGTGCTCGACGGTGGCGTGCACGGTACGGAACACGCCGGTCAGGTTGACCTCTACCGTCCTGGCGAACGCCTCCGGATCGATGGTGCGCACTGTGCCGGTGCTGGCGATGCCCGCATTGGCCACCACGACGTCCAGCCCGCCCAGCGCCGTCACCGCCGTGGCCACCGCACCCCGCAGGGCAACGGAGTCGGTGACGTCGGCCTCGGCCCAGACGTGTGCCGTTCCGGAATGGCTCATACCGTCGAGTTCGGTGGTCAGGGCAGCCAACTTGGCCGGTTCCAACCCGATCAGCGCCACCCGCGCGCCGCGGGCGGCCAGCACGCGGGCGGTGGCCGCGCCGATGCCTCGGGCCGCCCCGGTGATGAGCACGTTCCTGCCTGCAAGATCCATAGTTACCAGAGGGTAGATAACCTGCGACCGCTGGTCGAGCCCCGCTGCCGCGAGGGAATGCCCGGTGGGAGGCGGGACGGGTAGGCATGGCGGTAAAGGGGGGCCGTTTTGACCCTCGGCGAAGGCCCCCGGTATCCTGTTCAGTGTGCCCGACTCCGGTCGGGCCGCTCCGCGTGCCTGTCGGCGGTGCACTAACGGAGGCGGGTTCTCCGGGAGCTCCGCGTCTCAGGTGGCACCGGTGCCGCTCAGCTCCAGCCGGACCGTATCGTTCGGCAGTCGGGTGGGCCAACGGCGACACGCCCGACCTCGGGGTACGGAGCGACCAGAAGACAGAGCACTACGGGAAGACGAAGAAAGCTGGTCCATGCCTACCATCCAGCAGCTGGTCCGCAAGGGCCGCGAGGACAAGGTCACGAAGACCAAGACTGCCGCGCTCAAGGGGAGCCCGCAGCGCCGCGGGGTGTGTACCCGCGTGTACACGACGACCCCGAAGAAGCCGAACTCGGCGCTGCGCAAGGTCGCCCGCGTCCGGCTCACCAGCCAGGTCGAAGTGACGGCCTACATCCCAGGTGAGGGCCACAATCTCCAGGAGCACTCCATCGTTCTCGTGCGTGGTGGCCGGGTGAAGGATCTTCCCGGCGTCCGCTACAAGATCATTCGTGGATCGCTGGACACCCAGGGCGTGAAGGGCCGTAAGCAGGCCCGCAGTCGCTACGGCGCGAAGAAGGAGAAGAGCTGATGCCCCGCAAGGGTCCGCCCCCGAAGCGCCCGCTCATCTCCGACCCGGTATACGGATCACCGCTGGTCACCCAGCTGGTCAACAAGGTGCTGGTCGAAGGTAAGCGCTCAGTGGCCGAGAAGATCGTCTACCAGGCGTTGGAGGGCTGCAAGGACAAGACCGGCACCGATCCGGTCGTGACGCTCAAGCGTGCGCTGGACAACGTCAAGCCCGCCATCGAGGTGAAGAGCCGGCGGGTCGGTGGCGCCACCTACCAGGTGCCGGTCGAGGTGCGTGCGGTGCGCTCGACGACGCTCGCCCTTCGTTGGTTGGTCACGTTCTCCCGGCAGCGGCGGGAGAAGACTATGATGGACCGTCTGATGAACGAATTGCTGGACGCCAGCAACGGCCTCGGAGCCAGTGTCAAGCGTCGCGAGGACACCCACAAAATGGCCGAGTCCAACAAGGCCTTCGCGCACTATCGTTGGTGATGAACCAACACAATCGAACTGACTTCTACAGATAGCTAGGGATGAATTCTCGTGGCACGTGAGGTGCTGACCGATCTCGCCCGGGTCCGCAAT
>JBOHHE010000023.1:0-5030 GCA_050700355.1 Pseudonocardiaceae bacterium | reverse complement strand
CTACGAATTCACCCCCTCCGAGCGGGAGGAAACGCTCGGCAAGCGGATGCGGCGGCGCGTGCAACAAGGCGGAACGGTCCGGCTGCGGCTCGTCGAAGGACTGCTCACCCCGCAAGCCCCCGATCCGAGCAGCCAGACGTGGTCGTGCGCGGCCAGGCGCGGAAGCACGACGGTAACTGGTTGGTCTCACTGTTCCTGGAGAATCGCCAGAGCGAGCCGAACCGCAAGCGGCACGCGCCGTCGTGGATTTTCCAGGTGCAGCTGTCCGCGACCGGCGGAGACGACCGGCCGGTATTCCTTCCGCGCCCGGAACGCCGCGGCGGTGGGGACCACGACGACGTGGCTGAGCGGCGGCGACTGGCGATGGCCTATCGGTTTCATCCCGAGTTCGCGGTCGGCAGCGGAGTCGCGGTGCATGCCGACATCGCCAAGGATAACCCGTTGCGGGCCACGGAGATCCACACCAGGACGGTGCCCGACTACGAGATCCCGGCTACCGACGTGCCGAGTGCGGACACCGATCCGGATCTCGCCGAACTCTCCGAACTCGAACTGGACATGAAGCGGCTGGCCGAGCTCGCCGAGACCTCGGCCGGCTCGCTGACTGCGGCGCTGCAGCCGTTGGTGGTCGGCTACCGCGCGTGGATCACCTGCAGAACCGCCGACCTCGAAGAGCCAGGGGAGCATCTGGCCGACTACGCCGACCAAGCCCGCGACAACCTGCGCGTCGCGGCCCGTACCGCAGACCGTATCGAGGCCGGCATCGATTTACTGGCCCGCGATGCCGTGGTCCGCCAGGCGTTCGGCTTCGCTAACCACGCGATGTACCTGCAGCGTCTGCACACACAGGTGGCCGCGAAGCGCAGGGAGAACCCGCACCGTGGTCTGGACGACACCGTGGCCGAGGTGGAGGCCGCGGGCAGCCAGCGGTGGCGGCCATTCCAGCTCGCTTTCGTGTTGCTGAACCTACCGGCGTTGGCCGATCCCCGGCATCCCGAGCGGTCCGAGGACAGCAAGCAGGCGATCGCTGACCTGCTGTGGTTCCCCACCGGTGGTGGCAAGACCGAGGCGTACCTCGGGCTGACCGCGTTCACCATCGCGGTACGCCGCCGGCAGCCCCGCTACGGCGACCTGGACGCCACCGCCGGGATCGCCGTCGTGATGCGCTACACCTTGCGGTTGCTCACCATTCAACAGTTCGAACGTGCGACCACGCTGATCTGCGCCGCCGAGGTACTGCGCCGCGCTGCCCCGTCCACCTGGGGTGATCTTCCGTTCCGGGTCGGGCTGTGGGCGGGCGCGCGGGTCACCCCCAATACGACCGACAAGGCCGAGGAGTGGCTCAAGCAGCGCAGGCGTTCCCGGGGTCCGGTGGTCCGGGGGCAGGGCTCGCCACACCAGCTCTTCAGCTGCCCGTGGTGTGGTACCAGACTCGACGCCGGCCGGGATGTCGTCGTGCACAAGGCATACCGGCGCACACTGGTGCTGTGCCCGGACGTCTCGTGCCCGTTCGGGACGGTGCTGTTCGCCGAAAGCCGGCTGGACGCCGAGGAACGCAAGGGCCTGCCGGTGCTGGTCGTCGATGAGGAGATCTACCGGCACCCCCCCGTCGCTGCTGATCGGCACCGTGGACAAGTTCGCCCAACTGCCTTGGCAGGGCGAGACGACCACACTGTTCGGCCGGGTCAACCGTCCATGTGAACGGCACGGATTCGTCACCGACGACCTGGCGGCCAAGGAGTGGGAGCACGAACGTCACCAACCCAGCCCCGATGCCCCCGCCGCCCGGATCGTCGGGGTGCCTATGCTGCGCCCGCCCGATCTGATCATCCAGGATGAGCTGCACCTGATCTCCGGCCCCCTAGGTTCGCTGGTCGGGCTGTACGAAGCAGCCGTTGACCGGCTCGCCACCTGGCGGGATCCGCAGACCGCTCGCAACGTCCGACCCAAGGTCATCGCCTCGACCGCCACGGTCCGGCGGACCAACCAGCAGATTGGGTCGCTGTTCAATCGGACCACCGAGGTGTTCCCCCCGCCGGGTCTTTGCGCCGACGACAATTTCTTCGCCCGCCAGCGAGACACCGCCACCACCCCGGGCCGCCGCTACGTCGGTATCTGCGCGCACGGCACCCGGATCAAGTCAACCTTGATCCGGGTGTACGTCTCGGTGCTCGGCGCCGCGCAGAAACTGCACATGCAATACGGCCGCAACCGCGTCACCGACCCGTACATGACGTTGGTCGGGTATTTCAACAGTTTACGTGATCTCGGGGGCATGCGCCGGCTCGCCGAGGACGACGTCAGCACCCGGCTGGCGCGAGCCGACGAGCGTGGTCTGGCCAGAAGGTTCGAACCCGAGATCAAGGAGCTGACGTCGAGACTGTCCTCCGACCAGATCCGGCCGCTGCTCGATCTGCTTGCGGTGCCATTCCCTCGAAGTGCGGGCAAGGATGCCCCCCGTCCGATCGACGTGCTACTGGCGACCAGCATGATCGCGGTCGGTGTCGACGTGTCCCGGCTCGGTGTCATGGTGGTCTGCAACCAGCCCAAGTCCACTGCGGAGTATATCCAAGCCACCAGCCGCGTCGGGCGCGCGGCGCCGGGGCTGGTGTTCACCGTGTACAACTGGGCCAGACCACGGGACCTGTCGCACTACGAAAGCTTCGAGCACTTCCACGCGACGGTCTACCGCTACATCGAAGCGCTGTCGGTGACACCGTTCGCGGAACGCGCGGTCGACCGGGGGCTCACCGGTGTGTTGGTCTCCCTGGTCCGCGAGCTGGAGCCGACCTACAACGGCAATCACCGAGCGCAGAGCTTCAACAAGAACTCCCCGCTCGCTGATCACGTGGTCCGCTATCTCAAGCGACGGGCTGAGGAGATCAGCGATCGCGACACCGGCCGCCGCGTCGAGGACGAGCTGGAGGATCGGTTGGCCAACTGGGATCAGCAGCGGTCGATGGCAGGCCGTAGGCTCGCCTACTCCCAGCCGTTGCGGGCCGACGACGTCGCCGGTTTGCTGCACAGCCCCACCGAAGGGCACTGGCGGCAGATGACCTGCCCCACCTCGCTGCGCGACGTCGAGCCCGGCATCCCGCTGCTGCTCCAACTTCCCGGCGGGTACCTGGCCATCATCGAACCACCGTTCCGCCCGCCAGGTGGTTCAGCTGCCCCTCCCGGTGCGGAAGGGACCGCCTGATGACTGCGGGGTCAGAGCTGTACTCGCTGCGGGTCGGCGCGCTGCGACCGAACCAATTGCTGCACACGTATGGCGTCGGCGCCATGGCCGATCTGCCGAACCTGTCGGTGGTGATGCTGGGGCTGGACTTCTGGAACCTGGAGCGGTCGCGGACCGTGCCCGAGGAACGACTACTCGCCGCGGTGCGGGCAAAGTTGGGCCAGCAGGTCGACACGCTGCGCTTACCGCCTTACCTGCCCGAGACGTTCGACCCGTTCGCCGAGTGGACGAGAGTGGGTGTGCCGGTCGGCCTGTTCCCCAGCTGGCTGCGGTGCTCGCGCTGTAACCGCCTCGGTCGGGCCGAGAGAGGCTTCTTCGAGCTGCTGAAGCATGCGGTCCAGCCGGACATGATCCGCTACGTGCATCCATGCTCGGGCCGGGGCGGAACACAACCGGTCGCGTTGCCTGCCCGATTCGTGCTGGCCTGCGGTAACGGCCATCTGGACGATTTTGCCTGGCTGTACTACGCACATCGCGGTGTCGAACCGGACTCCGGGCACTCGCTCAAGATGATCGAACGGGGCAGCACCGGGGAGGCCGCCAACGTGTTCGTCTCGTGCGACGAGGACGAGTGCGGCGTGAGCAGACCAATGTCGGAAGCCTTCGGCGAAGCGGCGGAGCTGAGCCTGCCCGCCTGCCGCGGCCGTCACCCGCACCTCGGCGTATTCGAGCCGTGTGATCTGCCAACCCGAACGATGGTGCTGGGCGCGACCAATAGCTGGTTTCCCCTGCAATTGCGGGCGTTCACCCTTCCACGCGACCGCAACCCGCTCGACCATCTGATCGTCGGGTTCTGGCGGAACCTGGAGCCGCTGGCCAGCCTGCCGGAGCCAACCGCCAAACAGCTCATGCCGACCCAGACCTGCTGGCCGGAACTGGAGCCGTACGGAGTCGACCGGCTGTGGCGGGCAATTCGATCACGAGCTACAGGCGGTGGACACGATCAGGAACAGCGAGACGAACTTGATCTGTTGGCACCCGAGTGGGTTGCCTTGACCAGCGACACTCCGGTGAACCTGCCCGACTTCACCACCCATCACGAATCGGTTCCCGCCGGCGCCCGCCCCTGGCTGCAGCGAGTCGTGCTGGTGTCTCGACTACGCGAAGTCGCCGCGCTCTACGGTTTCACCCGCATCGACGCCCCTGACTGGGAGGTGCAGGACACCGCCGACAGCCGCCGGGCTCCGCTGTCGGCCACCGAACCGACCTGGGTGCCCTGTGCCGAGATACGGGGGGAGGGGGTTTTCCTGCGGTTCGACGAAGCCCGGGTCGCCCAGTGGGAACGCAGTGTCGCAGCCCGACGGCGTGAGCAGAATCTGCTGATCCCAGCTCATCGAGCCTGGTGTGAGCAGCGGCGCGTGGACTCCAGCCAGTGGCCAGGTCTGCGATACGTCCTGCTGCACACCTTTGCCCACACCCTCATCCGGGAAGTGGCGTTGGACTCCGGATACAGCGCAGCAGGGATCGGCGAGCGTATCTACACCCGTAGCGGGGCCGAGTCGATGGCCGGTGTGCTGCTCTATACAGCAGCCCCGGACAGCGAAGGCACCCTCGGCGGATTGGTCTCCTTGGGCCGTGCCGATCGGCTCGGACTGCTCATCGACCGTGCGCTGGAGGCCGCCCGGTTATGCAGCTCGGACCCGCTCTGCGCCGAGCACGATCCGCGCGTGCACGGCCGGCTCTACGGTGCCGCCTGTCACGCCTGCCTCTTCGCTGCGGAGACATCCTGCGAACGTGGCAATCAGTACCTGGACCGGGCGTTGCTCGTCGACACGCTGGCGACCACCGACTG
>JBOHHE010000022.1:0-1945 GCA_050700355.1 Pseudonocardiaceae bacterium | reverse complement strand
CTTCAGCCTCACGATCATCAATGCCGATGTCCTGACTCACGGATATTCCTTTCCCAGCCGACTGGAGATCAACGACGGCTGATCTTGCCCTATCCGTGGCTTACACAGCTGTCATGACACGCCCGCCTGCCCTGGTCGTCCATCCGGCGCAATCGGCCCACCATGTCATCCAGGCCGTCGACAACCCCGACCGACAGTGGCAAGCCGGACGAGCGGGCCACGGCAGCGGCATCCTCCGGGCGGGCCAACAGCCACTCGTGGGCGGGCAGACACGCCCCGGCACCCAGCAGGGTCAGCACGATCCGCCGGTCCATGCTCCCAGCGTCGCTGACCACCCGCAGGGCCCGCAAGCTCCCGGTCACCGTCCAGGGCAATACCAGCCCGCTGATCGCCGAGACCGCCTCGACATCAGCATCACCCCAGCCCAGCTCAGCAGCCGTGACCGGGCGCCCCAGCTCACCGGTCAGCAACGCCGCCGCCAACGTCGGCCAGGGTGAGCGCGGCCGGACGCCGAGCAGCCATTTGTAGGGCGTCTTGGCATGCATCCGCTCGGTGCGCCCATGCAGAGCCGCGAAACCGTTCAACCGCCGGGTCAGGATCTCGGGCTTCCAGCCCAGCTCGGTGAGCACGGCGGGCAAGGAGTTCGTGCTGGTCACGTCCGTCATCCCCAGAGTCCCTGATCGTAATCCGGTAGTGGTAGCGCACCGTAACCCGACCCATCACCCTGATCATCACCAGGTAAGACCTGGGCCAGGCCGGGCGCGCCTGGCTCACCTTCGACGGAGCGATCAAAACCGGGGCATTTTGCGGCCTAACGCTTGTCGTTCATAACGCTTTCCGTTATGCTCGCGACGGTGCTGCTCTCGTTCCGGGACAAGGACACCGAACGCGTATGGCAACGACGCCAAGTCACGAAACTCGACAACAACACACAGCGGGCCGCGTTGCGCAAACTCCTGATCCTCGACGCCGCCGACGCCCTGAGCGATCTGCGGGTACCACCGGGCAACCGGCTCGAGAAACTCCGGGGCGATCGCGCCGAGGAGTACAGCATTCGCGTCAACCGACAATGGCGCATCTGTTTCCGGTGGACCGCCGCCGGCCCCGAGGATGTCCACATAGTCGACTACCACTGAGTTTCGATCATTATCAAGGAGGGTCCGTGACTGACGAGGCGATCATGCCTCCGGTGCATCCCGGTGAGGTGCTCCGAGAGGAATATCTGGATCCCCTGGGCCTGACCCAACACCGGCTCGCGGTGGCCATCAACGTTCCCCCGCGGCGGATCAACGAAATCGTGCACGGCAAACGCGGCATCACCGCCGACACCGCGCTGCGACTAGCGCGATTCTTCGGGACCACCGAGCGGTTCTGGCTGAACCTGCAAGGCCGTCACGACCTCGAGATCGAAAAGGACCGGCTCTCGGCCACCCTCGACCAGATCGAGCCGTTGCGCTCAGCGTGATCCGGCTGGACCGGAATCAGCAGCAGGTGTGAGCGCCAGGTTACGTGCCTCATAGGCTCGCGAGGACTGTGGCGACCAGCCGGTGCGCGTCATGGCCATAGATGGCCTGGTCTTGCAGCTGGTTGAACATCGCCACGTAGAGCGCGATTTCCTGCGGTCGGGTCACTTTGATCGCTGCGGTGGGGGTTTCTAGCGCAACGGCGTTGTGGTCAAAGATCCAGAATCCGATGGTGGCAATGGCGTGTCGCTGGGCATCGGCGGGGATGACACCGACGGATACGAACGGCAGGCGCATGAGCGACAGCAGGTGGGTGAGCTGATCGGCGTGTTCGGAGGGGGTGCCCCGGCGGGTGTGGAGGGCTTGTTCGCCGAGGACGACAGCAATGCGTTTGGCTGGACGCAGGGCGATGGCGGTGCGTTCGGCTTTCATGGCCACAGTGGCGTCTGCGTCGTCGGGGGCGTTGAGGAACGCATACCAGA
>JBOHHE010000021.1:0-10409 GCA_050700355.1 Pseudonocardiaceae bacterium | reverse complement strand
AGCATCAGCCGAGTGAACTGAACCACCGAGGTACGAGTTACCCCTTGACATCGGGGGCGATCGTGAAAGCATTCACAAGCCCAAACGACAGACGATGACAGCGCTGGGGCACGCGGTGACCAGCGCGATCGACGAGGAGCAAGCACCATGGACTGGCGCCACCGCGCGGCCTGCCGAGACGAGGACCCGGAGCTGTTCTTCCCAGTGGGAACCAGCGGTCCCGCTCTGCTGCAGATCGCCGAGGCGAAGACCGTCTGCCGGCGTTGCCCGGTCAATGCCGAGTGCCTTAATTGGGCACTCGCATCCGGGCAGGACGCTGGCGTATGGGGCGGCATGAGCGAGGACGAGCGGCGCGCGCTTAAACGGCGCAATGCACGTACCCGGGCCCGTACCGGCGCCTGATCCGCGCAAGTAGCACGACCGATGAGGGCCTGGCACCTGGATAAGGTGCCAGGCCCTCATCAATTCTCGGCTCCACCGCTCAGCGGCGAATTACCAGAGGCAAACGCAGTACGGCTAAGGTGCCATGCGGCTGTCTACGTCGCAGATCCAGCGATCCTCGCAGCTCGGAGCCAACGAGCGTTCGGACGATCTGCAGTCCCAGCCGTTGCCCACCGTCCAGGGAGAACCCCGGCGGCAGGCCCCCGCCGTCATCGGCAACGGTCACCTCCAGCCACCGCGCGGATCGTTGCGCGAGCAGCACCACCTCGCCGAAGGACCCCGGTTCGAAAGCGTGCTCGAGCGCGTTCTGCACCAGTTCGGTGAGCACCATCACTAATGGCGTGGCGAGATCGGCGGCCAACACTCCGAAAGCGCCCTCTCTCCGCACCACGACCCGGCTCTGCTCCCCCGAAACGTCGGCGATCATCGGCAGGACGCTGTCCACCACACCATCGATATCCACCCGCTCGTCCAACGACATCGACAGCGTGTCGTGCACCATGGCGATCGAGGCCACCCGGCGCACCGAGTCCTGCAACGCCTGGCGAGCTTCGACATTCTCGGTGCGCCGGGACTGCAACCGCAGCAGCGCGGCCACGGTCTGCAGGTTGTTCTTCACCCGATGATGAATTTCCCTGATGGTGGCCTCTCTGGACAGCAGCGCCCGATCGCGGCTGCGTACCTCCGTCACATCGCGGACCAGTACCAGTGCCCCGGCCGCTTCCCCCCTGGGGCGCAGCGGCAATGCCCGGAACAGGATCGTGGCTCCCGCCGCGTCGGCCTCGATCCGCATACTCGAGCAGCCCGCCAGCGCGGTGTGGATCCGCTCGGCGACCTCGGCGGCATCGAACGGATCGGAGACCAGTCTGCGGGTCAGCGGCGCGAGCTGCTCACCTCGCAGATCGGCAGCGTGTCCCATCCGATGATAGGCAGACAGCGCATTCGGACTCGCGTAGATCACGCTCCCGGCAGGATGGACGCGGATCAAGCCGTCACCTACCCGAGGGCCGCCGTGCATGTCCGGACTGGCGTCGCTGTTCGGGAAAGTGCCGTCAGCGAGCATCTGGCACAAATCCGCCGCGATACCCAGATAGGCGATCTCCAGCGGGCTGGGCACCCGGGGCACAGCAAGGTTCGCATCCCGCCCGAGCACGGCGATCTGCGCGTTACCCAGCCGCACCGGCACGGTCTCCCTGCGCACCGGAACACCCCGCTGCCAGCGTGGCTCCTCGTCTCGCAGGATGCGACCCTCCACCAGGGCTCGGCGGCGCTGACCGTGGTCGTTGGCCACCGCCCCCACGACGTCCTCAGGATGGGCGGTGGGCCCGGTGGTAGGCCGGACGTGGGCCACGCACAGGAAGTCAGCAGCTGGATCCGCGGTGTTCAGTGGCACCCATAACAGCAGATCCGCAAAGGACAGGTCAGCGAGCAACTGCCACTCGGCGACGACCCGCTGCAAGTGAGCGACGGCCACACCGGGCAGCTGAGTGTGCTGGGCAAGCAGCTCGCTCAGCGTCGACATGCCCGTTCACTCGCCTTTGGATCACTCAAGGACAGCGATCAAGTCACCCTCCTGCACGACGTCGCCCTCCGCGACGGCCAGCTTGGAGATCGTCCCGTCGGCCTCGGACAGGACCGGGATCTCCATTTTCATCGACTCCAGAATCACCAGTGTGTCACCGTCGGACACGGTATCGCCCTCGGCGACCACGACCTTCCATACGTTGGCCACCATTTCAGCCCTGATCTCCTCAGGCATGGGTCGCCCTCCTCGTGCTTCGGCATAGTCATCCAACCACGGCCGACGGCGGCCACCGGAGGCGATGACGCCGGTGCATGACACACTTACGTGGTTCGCAACGAGAAGGAGGAGTCGCCGTGTCCAAGCGTGGCCGCAAGAAGCGTGATCGTAAGAAGAGCGCCGCCAACCACGGCAAGCGTCCGAACAGCTGAGCCTGCGCGGGCTCGTCGCTGCCTGGGCGGGCCCGCGGTCGGGCCTCAACCCGACGGATCTCTCAACCCTCCCGAGACACCCGTTCATGCCCCTCGACGGTGGTCCGCACCTCGCTGGTCCGTATCTCCACCTCGCTGGTCCGCACCTCCACGATGGTGCCGTCGTCTTTCTCCTGGACGGTGACCTCGGCGCCGAGCACAGCCTGGCGCATCATGATGTCCCGGATCGACTCGCGTAACCGCTGCTTGAACGCGTCGGGGGCATGGTCGCCACCGCACTTGCGCGCCAGCAAAGCCTTCAGGTGCCCCTCAATGCCGAACTCCTCCAAGCAGGGGCTGCACTCGTCCAGATGCCGCTTCAGCAGTCCCCGCCGCTCGTGATCACACTCGTTGTCCAGGAACAGCCACACCTCGGCAAGCACTTCACTACAGTCCGTTTCGTGTGGGTCTCCGCAGCTCATGACGCGACCTCCGCATCACGCAGGAAGCCCCGCTCGCGGGCCACGCCGGTCAGCATGTCGCGCAGCTGTTTGCGTCCCCGGTGTAACCGGGACATCACCGTCCCGATCGGGGTACCCATCATCTCGGCGATCTCCTTGTACGCAAAGCCCTCGACGTCGGCCAGGTACACGGCCATCCGGAAATCCTCCGCCAGCTGGCTCAGGGCCTGCTTGACGTCTGAATCCGGCAGCCGGTCCAGCGCCTCCATCTCCGCCGAACGCAGGCCCGACGAGGTGTGCTGCTCAGCCTTGGCAAGCTGCCAGTCAGTGATCTCATCGGTGGGCTGCGCAACGGGCTGCCGCTGTCGCTTGCGGTATCCGTTGATGTAGGTGTTGGTCAGGATGCGGTACAACCACGCGCGCAGGTTGGTGCCCGCACGGAAAGACCCGAAGGCGCCGTACGCCTTGAGATACGTCTCCTGCACCAGATCCTCGGCATCGGCCGGATGACGGGTCATTCGCAGCGCCGCAGCGTATAGCTGGTCGAGCAGGGGCATGGCGTCCCGCTCGAAGCGTGCACTACGCTGTTCGGGCGTCTCCGGCACCAGGCTCCCTTCGGGTTCAGCCGACGCCGCAGGTTCTGCGGACGCAGAGAGCTGGGCGGGCTCAGTGGGTTCTGCGCTCACGGGGACCACCCTTATGCCCGACGCTGCATTGGTGGTCGAGCGTACGCGCCTGCCGACCGCTCGGCCTGGCGAAGCAGGCCTGCGCTGTGGCGACGACCGCTCAGGAGCACCACGGCCAGCAGGTTTCTGAACTGTGGATCGCACATTCCGGGCAACGCCTCACCTTCCCCAACCATTCCGCCTCGCAAGGCCGTCCCGAGCTACGGGAGGCAGCCCCTCCCGGCAGAGGAATCGAAGATCTTAGAGCAAAAGTACTCACAACGTGCTGCATCGAGCCAGTACTCCACCGTGCTGCACTGGACCAGTACTTCAGTACTAACGGCACACCGCGCCAAGCGGGAGCAGACATGATCGAGACAGCATTGGGGCGCAGGGTTGGGCGGCGCACGACCATCTTCGGGATCGGCTGCGCTGCGATGGCGATGGCGTTCCCCTCGAGCGCCGACGCTCACGGGTCGACTACCCCACCGAACCACAGCGCATCCGCGTCGAGAAGCGCGCAGAGCCCGATCGACTTCCACGAGAAGGAGATCACCTTCGTCAGCCACCTGCCGAAGATCGGGTTCTCCTACCCGCAGACGGACGTGACGCTGGTCAACACCGGGTCACCGGACGAGTTCGCCACCGTGCGAGCCGATGTTCCCCCCGGTGCCGCGTGCATCATCTTGAATGCCGTCAGGCACGACCTGGTGCAGTTCCACTGGCACACCCCGTCAGAGCACAGGATCGAGGGCCGGCAGACACCACTGGAAATGCACTTCGTACACCGCCAGGCGAGCGGCTCCCTCCTCGTGATCGGCGTCTTCATCGAGCGCGGCCGTACGAACAGCGCGATCGATCCGATCTTCCGGAAGCTGCCGGACCAACCCGGTGCAACGCGTGACGTGGCGGGGGTACACCTGGGCGAGCTGCTCCCCGCTGGGCGCGAGTCGTTCCGCTACTGGGGATCGCTGACGGTGCCGCCGTTCACCGAAGGCGTCCAATTCGTCGTGTTCACCGATTCGATCCACCTCGCGGCCCGACAGATCAGCGCCTTCCGGGAGTTGTTCGGAAAACGCAACAGCCGGGAGGTGCAGTCACTCAACGGACGGAAGATCCTGAGCAACGCGCATGCCGGATAAGCAGGACTACGCCAGCAGCCGCAACCTGCGCGCCAACCACTCCCCCGCCACCCGTCCCACCGCGTCGGAGTCGGCCTTGAGCGAGTGGTCACCGGGCAGCAGGACGACCTCGCGCCCGGCGCGGGACGTGGGCCTACCGCACGGATCGCGCTCTCCCTGTACAACGAGCATCGGCACGTCCACCCGGTCCAGTTCGTCGAGCCTGCTCTTGTCCGGCCGCCCCGGCGGGTGCACCGGAAAGGCGAGGCACAGAACCGCGACCGCACCACCAACTCCTGCGGTGCGACAGGCCACTCTGGCTCCCGAGGAACGTCCGCCGAATACCAACGGCAGCCCAGCGAACACCCCTTCCGCGAGCCGGGCGCCGACGGCCAGCCAGGCTTCGTCGAGCTGGCGGGCGGGCGCCGGGGCACGCCTGCCTGCCACCCGGTAAGGCTGCTCGATCAACGCCACGTGCACGCCCGCAGCTGTCGCCGCTCTGGTAGTGGCCACCAGATCCGGCGCGCTGGTGGTGCCGCCTGCGCCGTGCCCAAGCAACAACGCCGCAGTCCCCTGTGGGCAGCAGTGCAGTTCCGCACGAGCCGGCCCGTGCGGAGTGGAAACGGTCAATGCGGTCACCGAGTCTGGTCCATATCGAGTAGCGTGGGGAATTCCGGCTCGATCCGCTTCACCAGCTCTGGACCGTGCCGCCGGACATTGTTGACCGCCGTGGACACCGGCCGCAGCTCGAGCTCTTCCACCAGTCGCCGCGACGGTGACGCAAGCAGTGGACCGGGGTCGGTCGAGTCCGGATCCAGCCAGTCCTCCCACGCCTCGGCGGGCAGTACCAGCGGCATCCGGTCGTGGATCCCGGCGAGCCGGCCCACGGCAGCTGTGGTCAGCACCGCGCAGGTCACCAGCGGGGCGCGGCGGCATCCGGACCGCGCCAAACGGCCCACAGCCCCGCCATCGCGAGCCCGGATCCGTCCGCCGGGGTGAGGAAGAACGGCTGCTTTCGGGTACGGGAGGTGGCCGCAGCCTGCCACTCGTACCATCCGTCAGCGGGCAGCAGGCAACGCCGCCGGGCCACCGCGTCCCGAAACGCGGGTTTGGTGGCGGCGCTCTCGGCCCGCGCATTGATCATTCGTGATCCGACACCAGGATCCTTGGCCCAATGCGGTACCAAACCCCACCGCATCACTCGAATGCTGCGCACGGTCCGCTCCGGATCTGGGGAGCCCTCAGTGTCGCGTGGATGCCGGGTTACCACCGACAGCACTGGCGTGGTCGGGGCGACGTTGTACTCGGGGCCCCGTGCCAAACCCTCGGTCCCGTCGATGGCGTCGAACTCGGTGGCCAGTGTCGCCGGATCTTTGGTCGAGGCATACCTGCCGCACATAGCACCATCGTGACATGGAAGAAATTACGAGATGATGTGCCTATGATGACCTCCACCGGGCTGTCGGGCACAGCCCTGAAGCATATCGAGATGACGGTGCAGATGTTGACCGAACACGGGGTCGAGTCCGACTTCGCCGTCAACTGGTCGGCAATGCTGGCCGGTGGTGTCTGCTGAGCCGGCCCGGCGGTGGTTCCCGCAGCGGTCACGGCCTCGACGAGTCAGACGTCCGGGTGAGGCCGGGGCGCCACGGTTCCCGGCCGCGCACCAAACGGCGCCCCGAGCACGCCGACGCGGTTCCCGCGATGGTGGTGGCGGTGGATCGGGGCCGGTGGACCTGCGCCCCCGAAGCTGATCCCACCGTGCGGGTGACCGCGATGCGGGCCCGCGAACTCGGCCGCACTCCGGTGGTGGTGGGCGACCGGGTGTGGTTGGTCGGCGAGATCAGCGGTGCGCCCGACCGGCTGGCCCGAATCGTCCGGGTCGACGAGCGGTCCAGCGTGCTGCGCCGCACGGCCGACGACAACGATCCCTATGAACGAGTGGTGGTGGCCAACGCCGAACAGCTGCTGATCGTCGCTTCGCTGGCTGACCCGCCACCGCGCGCCGGGTTGATCGACCGGTGCCTGGTGGCCGGCTACGCGGGTGGCCTGGAACCGGTGCTCTGCCTCACCAAACGGGATCTCGCCGCGCCGGACGCCATCCTGGAACGCTACGACGCCCTGGGCTTGCCGGTGCTGATCACTGCTCCGCAGACCGGGGTGGATACGGTGCGGGCGCGGTTGGCCGGGCGGGTCTCGGTGCTGGTGGGGCACTCCGGAGTGGGCAAGTCGACACTGGTCAACCGGCTGGTGCCGGCCGCCGCCCGGGCGACCGGGCTGGTCAGCGGAGTCGGCAAGGGCCGGCACACCTCCAGCTCCGCTGTCGCGCTGCCACTGGCGGGCGGCGGATGGGTGGTGGATACCCCGGGGATCCGCTCCTTCGGACTGGCGCATGTGACCCCGTATGACGTCGTCCGCGCCTTCGGCGACCTGGCCGAGGCGATCGCGGACTGCCCTCGAGGCTGCACCCACCTCGGCCCACCCGCCGACCCGGAATGCGCACTGGACAACCTCGACGGTGCCGCGCACCGCCGCGCGCTGTCCGTCCGCAGCCTGCTCACTGCATTGGCTGAATCCTGATTTGACCAAAACTTGAACCCGGCCGAATCGAGTTGATTTCCGAGAGATTTCCGGCCCGCGCAATTCTCAGTCCCGAGAGACCACGCGAGATTCCGGAGCAGGAGGGGCGTGTCCTACTGGATTCCGGTGGCCTCGCGAACTCGGGTCAGGACGTCCCGGGCCCGCGCTCGGGCCTTCTCCGCACCGGTCATGAGCACGTCAGTTAATTCGCTGCCGGGCTCCATCAGGGCGTCGTACCGGGCTCGCAACGGTCCCAACTGGCCGTTGAGCACGTCGAACAAGAGGTTCTTCAACTCACCCCAGCCCATCCCACCGGTTTCGAGACGCTTCCGCGTATCTGTGACGACATCAGCAGGCGCGAACTGCTCCAGAATTTGGAACGCTGATGAGCTGTCCGGATCCTTCGGGTCCTCGACCGGTGTGCTGTCAGTCGGGATACGGCGAACCAGCTTTTTGAGCTGCGGCTCGCTGACGAACAGCGGAATCGTGTTGCCGTAGCTCTTGCTCATCTTGCGGCCGTCGACGCCGGGCAGGGTCTTGCCCGTGTCGGCTTCCGGCACGACGAGCTGCGGGATCTTCAACTTGTGACGCCTGCCGAACAGATGATTGAACGAGCCGGCGATGTCAGCGGCGTACTCGACGTGCTGCGATTGGTCCTTGCCGACCGGCACCACGTCGGAGTCCATCAGGATGATGTCCGCAGCCATCAAAATTGGGTAGTTGTAGAGCCCCATATTGATACCGGCGTCGAGGTCGTCCTTGCCGGCCTCGGCGTTCTTGTCCCGTGCCGCCTTGTAGGCGTGCGCGCGGTTCATCAGGCCTTTGCCTGTCACGCAGGACAGCACCCAGGCGAGCTCGAACGTCTCCGGTACATCGGACTGGCGATACATGGTGATGAGCTCAGGGTCGAGTCCAGCCGCAATCCAGGTGGCCGCCACCGAACGCGAGTAGTGCCGCAGCAGGCTCGGATCACGGAGACCGGTCAGTGCGTGGTAGTCCGCGATAAAATACATCGCTTCGTACTGTTCAGCCAGCTCCAACGCAGGCCTGATCGCTCCGATGAAGTTACCGAGGTGCGGTTCACCGGTTGGTTTGATACCAGTCAGCGAGACCTTACGTGGGGCTGGTGCCATGACCTTATTCTACCTTTGCCCACAACTAGGATTATATTCGGCCCCGTGCAGACCGAACAGATTGTCGTATTCTTTCCTGTGGTTGATGCATCACCTGGCGCGGGTGGCCCTCGGCTCGATCAGTTTCTGGCCGCCGAGGTAGGGACGCAGGGCGTCGGGGATCCGAACTGATCCATCCGGGCGGACATGGTTCTCCAGGATGGCGAGCACAACGCCGTCGGTGACGCCGGTGGCCGCGAGGGTATGTGGCTGAGCGACTCGTCCCCGGTCCAGGTATCGAATCTTGCGCCGCCGCGCCTGGTAGTCGGTGAAGTGGGAGTTCGAGTGGGTCTTGCGGTAAACACCGGCACCGGGAAACCAGCAGCTGGTCTCGTACGCCTTGTGCGCTGGTGCGCCAAGATCACCGATGCACACCCGCGCCACCCGGTACGGCAGTTCCAGATCCCGCAGGATGTCCTCGACGTTGCGCTGGCATTCGTCGAACCAGTGCCCGGAGTCCTCCGGCCGGCACAATACGATCTGCTCGACCTGGTGAGTGCGATGTGTCCTCTGGTCCGCCGCGCTGGGGAGGCAGGGGGCGAACGCACAGACGCGGATCGGCAGCTCCTCGGCATCGAGGATCTGGTCACCGTAGTAGCCGATGGCGGTATGGCTCGGCATCATCGGGCTGAATCCGCAGGCCAGCAGCTGGCTCTGCGCGTGGGTGAACACCGCCCAGGCCAGCCGCGCACCGTCACCGCGCCAGTACGAGACGCCCTTGACCGAAACGTCCACACCGCCGGTCAGAGTCAGGATCCCTAGAGCGGTGCCCACCGTTTCGTGGCAGCGGAACTCGTCGGCGGGCACCGGGTCACCCCTTCAGCGCAACTCGACATTGTCCCGATCGTCGACCCCGTCTGGGGTGTCGTCCGGCAGCAGGTTGGGCAGCCGCGCCCACAGCTCGTCCCGGGTCTCCTGGAGGGCGCGAACCTCTTCGGTGACGGCATGCAGTTCCTCCTGCAACGCCCGCGCAGCCTCGGCGTCGACCTGCTCACGGCTCATACGCCGACGCCGCTGTTGCGCCCGCAGCACGCTGGATCGGGCGGTCGCCTGGCGCAACTCGGCGTCGAGTTCGATGATGCGGTTGAGATCCACCGCCGCGTCGCGTTGCTTGGCGGTGCTCCGGAGCAGGTCGGGGCAAGGCGGTGTCAAGCAACGCGGTGGCCTTCCGAGCTGGACGGTAGTACCTGTCCCGATCAGCCTCGTCCGGGGGCCCGTGAGGTGACCAGCAACAGACACAGCGTAGCTACTCCGAGGGCGACTCCGGCAACGATGAGCAGGGGGTCGAACTGACGGCTCTGCGTGGCACCTCCGGCCTGGGTCGTGGCCGGCGGAGCGGCAGCGGGAAGCGGCAGCGCAGTCTGGGTAGGCGCCGCACTGGCCGCGGCCGATGCCTCGGCAGCTGTGGTGGGCTCGGCAACACCCTGCGCACCTTCCTCGGATGTACCGTCCTCGGCGGCACTCTCCGCCGCGGGAACATCGTCGGCAGGCACGCTCTCCTCCAGCACCGGCGCTTCCTCAGCCGGTGGGGGCGCCGCAGGAGCCGGGTCGTGGTCAAGGGCCGTCACGGTGGCCACCATGTCCGGGTGGATGGTGCACTGGTAGTCGTAGGCACCCGGTGCGGCGAACGTGTGGCTGAAGCTTTGGCCCTGCGCAAGGGTGTCGGAGGCGAATTGGCCAGGACCACCGGTGGTTGTCACGTCGTGCGGAGCCCTGTCCTCGTTGACCCATGTCACGGTGTCGCCGGTGTTGACCGTGAGATCCGGGGGAGTGAAGGTGAAGCTTCGGATCGGCACCGTCACGCTCTGGGCGCTGTGTCCCTGTGCGCCTGCCGCCGAGGGGGCGAGAGCAAGCGTGGCCGTGGCCGAGGCGGCCATCGCCAAGGCGGCGAACAGGCAACGGGTGCGGTGGGCTCGGGTGCGGCTGGTCGGTGTCATCGGGTGTACTCCCGCGGCGGGCATGGATTCTCCACAGTCAGGGCTGCGCCGGGATTCGGTCGGGAGGCCGGACGCGGTGGGATCGGGATACTGGAGGCGG
>JBOHHE010000020.1:0-4391 GCA_050700355.1 Pseudonocardiaceae bacterium | reverse complement strand
CGTCAGTACCTTACCGCGCACTCAAGCCTCCGTTCATCACACAAGATCATCTCATGTGATGCAATGACCCTTTGAATCCGCCCCCAGCACGCAGGCCACACCCGACTGTACCGAAAGGAGGCTGATCACCATCGCGACTTAGAGCCTGTTGGTAAATGATGTTGGGTGGGTTGCTCCGAGGTGATGGCGGGTAGCGATTTGATCACGGTGGTGTGTCGCCGCCGGGCATGAGAAGGGGCTCCTGGTAGGCGAGGAGTACCACCTACTCGATCTACCAGAAGCCCGTGGATGTCTGTCTACCCTGTCGAGGCCAAGAAGGCCAGTTGTCGCGTGTCGGGATGTGCGTGTCACGACCGCGTGCCGCGTTATCCCTCGGATGCCACCGATGCCGAGTGGGAGCTGCTGCGCCCGCAGGCCCAGGCCGTGATGGCCGAGCTGCGCCGCGGCCCGGGCGGCAGGCCCATGGACCATGATCTGCGCGCCATGCTGGACGCGATCGGTTATGTGACCAAGTACGGCATCGAGTGGCGGGCGTTGCCGGTGGACTTTCCGCCCTGGGAGGCGGTGTATGCCTTCTTCGAACGGTGGAATGAACGCGGTCTGCCCCAAGGACTGGTCGATCGGCTGCGTGGGCGGCTGCGGGTGGCCTGCGGCCGCGCCGAGCTGCCCACGGCCGGATCGATTGACTCCCAATCGGTGAAGGCGGCAGACACAGTCGGGGCCGCGTCTCGCGGATACGATGGCGGCAATTATGCCGGGTGGGCTGTTATGCCGGGTCGGGCTGGTGTGTGGGTGTTTGCGCCCGGGTTGGTGGGGGTGAGCGTGCCGGGTGGGTCGGCATAACTACAGCGCTTGGAGGAATGCCAGGACGGCGTCGGTGGGCTGGTAACGGCGTCGGCCGATGGCTGGCGGCGCGGTGCGGGCGAGCGCTTGCTCTTTGAGTGCAAGATCAGCGTGCAGGTAGATGCCGGTGGCTTTCGTGGTGGTGTGCCCGAGCCAAAGCGCGATCGTTGCGAGATCGACACCTGAGTGCAGCAGGTTCATGGCGCAGGTATGCCGCAAGATGTGCGGTGTAACGATCTTGCTGGTGAGGGTAGGGCATCGCTGGGCCGCGACCGCGACGTGCTTGGTGAGCAGATCGGCGACTGCGTCGGTGGACAAGGGCTTCCCGGCCCTGTTCGGGAACAGCGGCTCACTCGGGACGGCACGGCGCTCGCGCAGCCAGTCGCGCAGGAGTCTCGCGGTGGGTCGGGTCAGCGGGACCCGGCGGTGTTTGCGGCCCTTACCGAGGCAATGCAGGTTCGCAGCGGGGCCGAAGTCGGCGTCGGCGCAGGTGAGCCCGGTCAGTTCGGCCACACGCATGCCGGTCTGCACGGCGGTCAGCAGCAGGGCATGGTCGCGTCGGCCGAGGCTGGTGGCCCGGTCGGGGCTGACCAGCAGCGCGTCGACCTCGGCGCGGGTGAGGAAGCAGACGATCGTCGAGTCCGCGCGTTTGCGTGGGATGGCCAGCACCCTGGCGATGAGCGCGGCATGTTCCGGGCATCGCAATGCCGCGTAGCCGAACAGGGAGTGGATCGCGGCGAGGCGATTGTTGCAGGTGGTCAGCGAGTTGCCCCGCTCGTGTTCGAGGTGGTCGAGGAAGCCCGCGACGAACGGGGCGTCGATGTCGGTCAGGTCCAGGCGCGATGGTGGGATGTGCAGGTTCTGGTCGGCGTAGCGCAGCAGCAGGCAGAACGTATCCCGGTAGGAGGCCACGGTGTGGCTGCTGGCGCGGCGCTGGGTGAGCCGCTCGGTGAAGAATCCCTCGAGCACGGGCGCGAGCGCGGTCATGAACGCACCTGCCACGATCGTTCGAGTAGGTCGGCGGCGGCGCTCATCAGCTCGTTGGATGCCTCCAGGTACCAGTAAGTGGAGGCCGGGCTGACGTGCCCGAGGTAGGTCGACAGCGCCGGCAGCCGTGCCGGCACATCGACTCCGGCGGCGTACCAGGTGACGAGGGTGGCGACCGCGAAACTGTGACGCAGGTCCGTCAGCCGCGGCCGACGCCGCCCGGTCGGTGCGGTGATGCCGACCTCGGCGCGCAGCTCGGCGAAGGTGCTGCCGGCGTTGGTGTGGTTGAGTCGCGTTCCAGCCCCGGACAGAAAGAACGCCGAGGTCGCCGGGCGTGGGCAGAGCGCGTCGCGGCGGCGTGCGTAGTCGCCAAGCGCGGTGGTAGCGCTCGGGTGCAGCGGCACCAGGCGGGACTTGCCGTGTTTGGAGTCGCGCACCGTGATCAGCTCGTTGTCGAAGTCGACGTCGTCGCGATCGAGGCGCATCGCCTCTCCAGGGCGCAGCCCGGTGCAGGCCATCAGCCCGATGAACGCGGTGAAGGTTGCCGCGCGCTGTGGGCAGGCCAGGCGGCTAGCTGCGGTCATCAGGGCAGCGATCTCGGCCGACGAATACAGATACGGCGTCCGGCGCTGCGACTGACGAGGCAGCAGGTTCTGGGGCGGGATTTCGGTGTCCGGCTCGATGGTCGCCAGGTAGCGGGCGAAGCCGCGGACCACGCTCAACCGCCTGGCCCACCAGCTGGGATCGGCCTGGCGCGGTGTGGTGGCCCAGGCCAGCGCCGTGTCCACCGTGACCCGCCTTGCGCCGACACGGTCAAGATGATCGAGGTAGCTGGTCAGCATGCGAGCTTCCTGCCGCAGCATGTAGCCGCAGGCGCGGCGGATCGCCAGGTAGTCCTCGCCCGCGCGGCGTAACGCGTTCACCGCCGATCTCCCGGCCAGGCGCGTGCGACGGTGTCCAGCGCGGCTCGGTCGACCGTCGCATAGCGTGCCGTGCTCGCCTCAGCGTGGTGCCGAAGCACCTGAGCGATCTCGGGCAGCGGCGCGCCGGAGCGCAGCATTCCGGTCGCCGCGCTGTGCCGGAGCCGATGCGCACCGACCACCGCCAGCCCGGCACGCGCTGACGCGGTGCGTGGCACCATCGTCACCGAGCGCGCGGTCATCGGCCCGTGCGGACCGCAAGCCCGTAGGAATAGCGCCCGGCACGTTGACCGCGGACGGCGTCGCAGGTAGTCGACCAGAACGGCGCCGACGTCGTGCGGTAACGGAAGCCGGTCGAGCCGGTTGCCTTTGCCGCGGACCACCAACTCGCCGGTGCGCCAGTCCACGTCGTCCAGGCCCAGCGCGGCCACCTCGCCGGCGCGTAACCCCAGCCGGATGAGCAGCGTCAGGATGGCGTGATCACGCAGCCCGACGGCCGTGGACCGCTCGCAGCTGTTCAGCAGCGCGGCGAGCGTCGCGTTGTCAACGCCTTGCGGCAACCGCGCAGCACGGTGCGCGACAGTGGGGACCGCCGCGGACAGATCCCGATCGATGACCCCGGTCAGGAACAGAAAACGCACCAAGCAGCGCAACGCGACGGTGAGCACCTTCATCGACGCGGGCCGGTACCGGCGCGACTGGTCCAGCACGAACCCGCTCACCGCCGCCGGCGTCAGCTGATCAAACCGAAGCTCATCATCGACAGCCAGCCGCGGTAGGAACCGACGGGCCACCCCAACGCGCGTTATCACGCTCGCCGCCGCCAGGCGCCGCTCCACCATCAAGTAGCGGCGATAGGCGACCAGCACGGCCTCGACAGCCGAAACCGGACTCGGCTGCTCGACCACCGGAATGACCCGCATGTCGCGCAGCACGGTGAGCATCGGCTGCATCGACCGCACCGTGCACCACCGGCGATTCCCGGCATTGCGGCGGGCCAGCAAGAACCGTTGCACGACCTCCGCCGTCAGCTGCCCTGTCGCCAGCCCCTCGTCATCAAGCCAGCGACTCAACCGAGCCAGCACATAGAGGTAATCCCGAACGGTGCGCGGCGAATAGCCCGCCCACAGCATCTCCCTCGCCACGCCGTGCGCGCACGCTAACAGCGGCCCGGACACGCGGACCTTGAACGGATCAGCCATTGATCGACTCCTCTCCGGTCGGTGATCTCGGAGAGAAGCCTCGCTACCTCACTGGTTGTTATGCCGACCCACCCGGCACGCTCACCCCCACCAACCCGGGCGCAAACACCCACACACCAGCCCGACCCGGCATAACAGCCCACCCGGCATAATTGCCGTTATGCCGGGCCCGGCATAACGGCAAGAAGATCAACGGCCGTAAGCGGCACATCGCTGTGGACACGATGGGCCTGCTGCTGACCGTGGTCGTCACCGCCGCCTCGGTGCAAGATCGTGATGGGGCGTGCCGGCTGCTGGCCCTGCTGCGCGAGCGGTTCTCCACGATCGCCCTGGTCTGGGCCGACGGCGGATACTCCGGTCGCCTGGTCAGCTGGGCCTACCAAGTGCTGGCCCTCACGGTCACCATCGTCAAACGCAGCGACGACACCACGGGATTCGT
>JBOHHE010000019.1:0-1775 GCA_050700355.1 Pseudonocardiaceae bacterium | reverse complement strand
GCTCTACCCCCACAACGCCACTCACGAGTCACCGAGGTTCCGCCCTGGGTGCCGGCGCTGGGGTATCGGTGGGAAGCTGGTGAGGTGAGGTCCTTGACCGCAGAGCTCGCCCCGTGCGATGGGCGAGTGATCTGGCCAAGCTCCTCGCGCACCGAGTTCAGGATCTGCGGCACGGGGTACGCCGCGTTGTTCCACTTGCGGTTGAATCCCGTTGTGGATCTCCAACTCATCGCCCTCCCATTGAGGCTGGTGAACCTGCTAAGGTAGCGGAGGAGTATGGTATTCCAGTCCCCAGAGTAATACTCTCACGAAGGTCTCACCCAACAATGGCCGGAATCGCCGACACCAACACCATCGACGTAGTCGCCCAAGATGCTGACGGGGAGTATGTGATCGCCATGGTCGAGGACCGACCATGGGACACTGACCCTGGTCAGCCTATGCAGCTTCGGGAAAAGATTAATGCCTACGCCGGTTTCATCCTCGACGGGAGTCTGGTCAGCCAGTACCCCGAAACAACTCGCTGTCCTGTGCGTATCCAGCTCGACTGCGTCCAGCAGCCCACCGATGACATCGCCACGATCATCGATCACGCCCGTGGTCAGCTCGAGAAGCTCAACATTGGTTTCCGGCTCAACGTCCGGAGCTAGCTCCACTCTTGAGTTCGGCTCTTCAATGTGGCGCCGAACCGGCGAAATTCTTCAGCCGCGACGTCGCTGCGGTCCGCAAGCTCGGCCAGCGTCTCGTCGAGGATGTTTTCAGCTCGCCGGGGATCACCGACCAGCAGCCACGCAACCGGTCGGCGATACATCACCTGATGCTCGAAGCCCATTCCTTCGTCGAGTCGGTGACACAACTCAGGGAGCGCGGCGGTCGAATGCATAAACGGTACCCCGTACTGTGCGATCGTCCGCACTAATTCCTGAGCGACGCCCTCAGCAGACCGATCGTTGCCAAACATCCAGGCTCGATAACCGCTTTCCGGGAGCAAGTAGCCCAGCGGAGTGCTCACAGTCGGCGGCTGATAAGCGTGGAACCTTTCACCTCGGCACTCGGCGACAATCCGCTCGACACCTTGATGGCGCATCCCGACGACCGGATTGATCTCCACCTCCCCGGCTGGCCGGTGTCGGCTGGCCTGGTTCAACCCAAGCCAACCCAACGCGTCGTCAGCGATCTCAGCGGTGAAGATCTGGCCTGCTCGCTTCCTGAAGTTGAACTCGGCGAGCAACGGCGTAATCGACTTGATCGCATCGCCCAGCGCCATCACAGCGGCCAGGGTTGGTGTACCACCCACACGGGAGTAGGCCCGATCGCTGTGCCCGGCGTGAGACCGGCTGCTGCTGCGTTCGCGCCTCTGGGGACCCCACCTTGAGCCGCGATCTGCGGGAACGCCGTCGTCTGGTTCGGGGTCAGCCCCGCCGACGGGCCGGTCTTGACCTCCAGGAAAGCCGGTTGGCCGCTCGGCAGCTCGACGAAGAGGTCCGGGCGGGTCCGAACGCCGCCTGCCTCGATCGTGATCTCACGGCCGAGCACCCGACCGCCGGACGCCTCGAGGTCGTCGACCGTCCGTTGAACTCCTGCCGCGCCCTGCCGTACGGGTCCAGCCCCGCCGCGAACCACCGGCGCTGCGTCGCTGGCACGCGCTGCCCGTGCGGCGTCGTCGCCGAAGCGGGTCATGCCCATCCGAGCGAGTTTGCCCACCCCAGGCAACAGATTCAGACCGACATCGATCAACACCGTCCGCAGACTACCCTCCCCCGTAGCAGCATAAA
>JBOHHE010000018.1:0-6991 GCA_050700355.1 Pseudonocardiaceae bacterium | reverse complement strand
GGTCGGAATTGGCACCGTGATCGCCGGCGGCCTCACAGGAGGAGAACGCACGTCGGCCAGCGTCGGTTGCCGGGGCTTCGTCGGGCCGATCCCTCTGCCCCTCTGGATGAGCGGTATGCAGTTGTGCGTCCCACCCTACTTCACCAGATACCCCGGAGCGGGTCCATGTCCAGCATGCGGGAGGGCACCACCAGGTTCGCTTCCGGGCTGCGGTGCGAGGATATTCGGTGTGACGATCCCGGCCCCGCCGCTACACCTGATCCTCGGAGAGGAGGAGCTGCTGGTGCAGCGGGCGGTGCAGGCCGCCGTCGAAGCCGCACAGGCCGTCGATCCGGATGCGGAGGTGAGCCGGGTCCGCGCCACCGATCTGGCTCCCGGACAGCTCGATGAACTCGTCAGCCCTTCGCTGTTCGGCGGCCGGCGGGTCGTGGTCCTGCTCGCTGCCCACGAGGCGGGAAAGGACATCGCCGCCGCTGTGCTGGCGCACGCTCGCCACCGCATCGACGGGATCGTGCTGGTCGTGGTGCACGCAGGTGCCGCGCGCGGCAAGGCCTTGGCTGACGGGCTCCGTGCGGCCGGGGCGGTGGTCAGCGAGTGCCCTCGCCTCACCCGCTTCGAGGAACGAGCGGGTTTCGTGCGCGAAGAGGTTCGCAGGGCAGGCGGGCGGATCACCCCGGGCGCCGTCACCGCCCTGCTCGACGCGGTCGGCTCCGACCTGCGCGAACTCGCCGCCGCTGTGGGGCAGTTGGCTACGGACACCGCCGGCACGCTGGACGAGGACGCGGTCCGCCGCTACCACCGGGGGCGCGCCGAGGTCACCGGCTTCTCCGTCGCCGAGAAAGTGATGATCGGGGATCGCACAGCCGCCCTGGAAACGTTGCGCTGGGCGTTGCAGATCGGGGTGCCACCGGTATTGGTGGCCGACGCCCTCGCCGACGCGGTGCGCACCGTGGCTCGGGTGAGCGCTTCCGGTGGTGGTGACCCGTACCGTCTGGCCAGCACACTCGGCATGCCGCCATGGAAAGTGAAAAAGGCGATGGCTCAGTCTCGTGGCTGGGAGCGTGAAGGACTGATCGAAGCGATGCAGCTGGTAGCCGGGGTGAACGCGGACGTCAAAGGAGTCGCCGCCGACGCCGAGTATGCACTCGAAAGAGCGGTGCTTGCGCTGTGCACCGCACGGCATCGCTGACCGGGCGCTGAAGCTTGCAAGCGGGGGTCTACAGCAGGGTTGCTTATAGCTGATTGGCCCGCTTGGCCATCGCCGACTTGCGGTTGGCGGCTTGGTTCGCGTGAATGACGCCCTTGCTCACGGCTTTGTCCAGCTTGCGGCTGGCCGTCTGCAGCTCAACCAGGGCCTTGTCCTTCTCGCCGGCCTCAGCGGCCTCGCGAAAGCGGCGGACGGCGGTCTTCAACGCCGACTTGACGGACTGGTTGCGCAGCCGCGCCTTCTCGTTGGTCCGGATCCGCTTCAGCTGCGACTTGATGTTGGCCACGCGCCTACCTTCGATCTCGCCATCAGGATTTGGTGCCGTCCCGCGGCACGATGGCTGATCGTAACAGCCACCCACAGTTGCTGCGCGCGAGGTCGGCAACCGGTATGACGGTGATGTGGAAGTGCTCAGCAGCCGCGTGTTGCTCCGGCCCCGGGACCGAGTGCGCTCGACGATGTTCTATCGAGACATGCTCGGACTTGCGGTGCATCGCGAATTCCCCGGAGGCACGGTGTTCGTTCTCGGTGGAGGGTTCTTGGAGGTGTCCGGGCAGTCCGACGTCGAGCCCGGCCCGGCTGAGCCGGCCACGGTGCTCTGGTTGCAGGTTCGCGACCTGGTGGCGACATCAGCCGAGCTCACCGAGCGGGGGGTCGAGGTGCTCCGGGAGCCGCGCCGCGAACCGTGGGGACTCGACGAGATGTGGATCGCCGACCCGGACGGCCTGCGGATAGTGCTCGTCGAGGTGCCGCCCGACCACCCGATGCGCAGAGATCAGCGGTTCACGACATGATCAGCGACGCCGGGAGGTCGTCGACACGCTCAGGAGACGGCTCGGGGTGCCCTCGTCGCGGCGTGCGACCATGACGTGATCCCCCTGCTGCCATCGAGGACTACTGAGTGACGACGTTCGCCGACAAGACGTTCACCCCTCCTGAGCGAATCCGCAACTTCTGCATCATCGCCCACATCGACCACGGTAAGTCCACTCTGGCCGATCGCATGTTGCAGCTCACCGGGGTGCTCGACGCGCGCAATTACCGCGCGCAGTACCTGGACCGGATGGACATCGAGCGCGAGCGGGGCATCACCATCAAGGCCCAGAACGTCCGGCTGCCCTGGGAGGTCGACGGGGCGCAGTACGTGCTGCACCTCATCGATACCCCTGGACATGTGGATTTCACCTACGAGGTCTCCCGGGCGCTGGAGGCATGCGAGGGCGCGATTCTGCTGGTGGACGCCGCGCAGGGGATCGAGGCACAGACGCTGGCCAACCTCTATCTGGCGCTGGAGAAGGATCTCCACGTCATCCCGGTGCTCAACAAGATCGATCTACCGGCGGCCGAGCCGGATCGCTACGCCGCCGAACTGGCGCACATCATCGGCTGTGCACCCGGCGACGTGCTGCGGGTCAGCGCGAAGACCGGACAGGGTGTGCAGGAGCTGCTCGACGAGGCGGTCCGCCAGGTTCCACACCCGGTCGGCGACGATTCGGCACCGACTCGGGCGATGATCTTCGACTCAGTCTACGACACCTACCGAGGCGTGGTGACCTACGTCCGGGTGGTGGACGGGCGGATCACTCCGCGTGACCGGATCCGCATGATGGCCACCAACACCACCCACGAGTTACTCGAGGTCGGCATCATCTCGCCGGATCAGAAGCCCTGCGACGGCCTGGGTGTCGGCGAGGTCGGTTATCTGATGACGGGCGTGAAGGACGTCCGGCAGTCGCGGGTCGGGGATACAGTCACCAGCGAACGCAGAGGCGCTACCGAGGCGCTGCCCGGCTACCGCACTCCACGGCCGATGGTGTTCGCCGGGCTGTATCCGATGGATGGGTCCGACTATCCGGAACTGCGGGATGCGCTGGACAAGCTGCGGCTCAACGACGCCTCGCTGACCTATGAGCCAGAGACCTCCGCCGCCCTCGGATTCGGTTTCCGCTGTGGTTTCCTCGGCCTGCTGCACCTGGAGATCACCCGGGATCGGCTGGAGCGTGAGTTCGGCCTCGACCTCATCTCCACGGCGCCCAACGTGGTCTACCGAGTAGTGGCCGACGACGGCTCCGGGCTGGTGGTCACCAACCCGGCTGACTGGCCTGCTGGCAAGATCGCCGAGGTGTACGAGCCGGTGGTGCGTTGCACCGTCATCGCTCCCACGGAGTTCGTCGGCACGATCATGGAGCTCTGCCAGGCCCGCCGCGGCGCCCTGCGGGGAATGGACTACCTGTCGGAGTCGCGAGTCGAACTGCGCTACACGCTGCCGATGGCCGAGATCGTGTTCGACTTCTTCGACGCGTTGAAGTCCCGCACCCGTGGCTACGCCTCGATGGACTATGAGGAGGCCGGCGAGCAGACTGCCGACCTGGTGAAGGTGGACATCCTGCTTCAGGGTGAACCCGTGGACGCATTTTCCGCGATCGTGCACCGTGACACCGCCTACGGCTACGGCACCTCGATGGCGACCAAGCTGCGGGAACTGATTCCGCGCCAGCAGTTCGAGGTACCGATCCAGGCGGCGATCGGCTCTCGGATCATCGCCAGGGAGACCATCCGGGCCATCCGCAAGGACGTGTTGGCCAAGTGTTACGGCGGGGACATCACCCGCAAGCGCAAGCTGCTGGAGAAGCAGAAGGAGGGCAAGAAACGGATGAAGACGATCGGACGGGTTGAGGTTCCACAAGAGGCTTTCGTCGCGGCGCTCTCCACCGACGACTCGGCGAAGCCCGGCAAGAAGTAGCAGCTCCGACGTGAACTCCCGTCGGCGAGTCACCGCCGCGCTGATCGGCTTGCTGGTGCTGGTAGCCGGTGGCTGGTTCGCAAATCAGACACTGCCCAGCGCCCCCGCCGATGGCCTCCTCGGCGGCAGCCGGTCTGGCGTGGTCGCCGGGGTGGAACTGCCGGTGCGGGCTCTGTCGCAGCTTCCGCCGCAGGCCGGGGAGGTGTGGCAGCTGATCCAGTCCGGCGGCCCCTTCCCGCACCGGCAGGACGGGACTGTGTTCGGCAATCGGGAAGGGCTGTTGCCTCAGCGCCAGTCCGGCTTCTACCGGGAGTACACGGTTCCGACGCCGGACGAGCCCGACCAGGGCGCCCGCCGCCTGATCACCGGCGGTACCGTCGAGCTGTATTACACCGGCGACCACTATGCCTCGTTCGTTGTCGTCGATCCGCAGCGGTGAGCGGCGTGCTGCGTTACGTTTCCGACGCCGAGGCCGCGCTCGACGAGGCCCGAAGCCGGGATGGAATCGCCCATCTGGTGGGGCCGGTGAGCAGCAAGGCCGATGCGCTGGACGACTGCCTTGTCGACCTGTCCTGGCAGTCCGACGGCGAGCATGTCCTGATCTGGGCAGGTCACCGTCAGCTTGAGCGTGTAAAGACGATCTTTCCGGCGGTGTTCCCGTCGAGCATCGCCTGAAAGCCCCGCTCGGCGTCGGTCATCGGAAGCGTGGTGCCGATCTGTGGGCGCACCCCGGTGACGTCCAGGAAGGACAGCAGATCGTCCAACTCGTCGCGGGTGCCCATGGTCGAACCGACGACCCGCAGTTGCAGGAAGAACAGCCGCTGTAACTCCGCGCGGTCGGGATCCCCGCTGGTGGCACCGGAGCAGACGATGATGCCGCCCGGTTTGAGGCACTTCATCGAGTGTGGCCAAGTGGCTTTGCCAACGGTGTCGAATACCGCGTCGACGCGCTCCGGTAGCCGTGCGCCGGTTTCGAACGTCCGGTGAGCGCCCAGCTCCTGGGCGAGATGGCGCTTCTGTTCGGTGCGCCCGGTCACCCATACCCGCATCCCGGCGGCCTGACCCAGCTGCACCAGCGCGGTGGACACCCCGCCTGATGCGCCCTGCACAAGCATGGTCTGCCCCGGCCGTAGCCCCGACTTCACGAACAGCATCCGGTAGGCGGTGAGCCACGCGGTACCCATGCACGCCGCCTCGAGGAAGGTCAGCGACGTGGGCTTGGGCGCCACATTGCGCTCGGGCACCACTACGGTGTCGGCGAAGGTGCCCTGCAGCTTCTCCGTGAGCAGCGTGCGGCGCGGGTCCAGCGTCTCGTCGCCGGCCCAACCCGAACTCGTCACGACGGGATAGAGGACCACCTCGGATCCGTCGAGAAGCAGACCCGCGCCGTCACAACCCAGGATCATCGGGAACTGTTCGGGCTGGATGCCCACTCCCCGCAGCGTCCACAGGTCATGCATGTTTAGGCTGGCCGCCCGGATCGTGACGGGTACGAATCCCGCAGGTACCTCCGGATCAGGACGTTTGCCGACCCGCAGGGCGGCCAGTGGGTCTCGAGGGTTCGGCTCGGCGGCATAGACGGCGAACATGGCCTCCAACGTAGTGCCGGCCATCGGCGGGCACCTCCGGACGCGATACCGTGCGACCGTGTTGTGGGTGAGCTGGGAGGTCGTGACTCGCTGGTGGGACGGAGTAGAGCTGTGGCTCACTCAGCTCTGGCTTCCGATCCAACTCGCCCTGCTCATGGTGGTCCTGCTACCTGCCTGCTGGTGGGTGGCCCGGCTGATCGACCGGGGCGTGGGCGTTACTTCCGAGTGGCTTCGTCGCCGTACCCGCGCCAGGGACGCCGAGGTCTAGGGCCTCGGGATCCACGACGGCGGGCGCTTCTCGGCGAAGGCGCGGATGCCTTCCTGACCCTCCTCGGACGCGAAGCGCTGGGCGGACAGTTCGAGCATTGCCGTGAAGTGCTCGGCCATGGCCGAGGCATGGTTGCGGTGCAGCATCTGCTTGGTCAACGTCAGCGCCTCCGGCGCGCCTGTGCTGAGCATGTCGGTATAGCGGGCGACCTCGGCAGCCAGCTGGTCGGCAGGCACCGCGCTGTTGAGCAGCCCGATGGTGACCGCCCGAGTGGCATCAAAGGTCTCTCCGGTGAGGAACAGTTCGTGCGCGGCATGAGGCAACAGCCGGGGCAACACGGTGACCGAGATCACTGCGGGCACCAGACCGATGCGTACCTCGGTAAAGGCGAAGGTGGCATCGTTGGTGGCGACAGCGACATCCGCTGCCGCCACCATACCGATGCCTCCCGCACGGGCCGCTCCAGCCACTTTGGCGACGACTGGCTTCGGGGAAGTGTAGATCTGCTCCAGGATCCGGCGGAACTCGCCGACACCCTGTTCACTCTCTTGCCGGGCTTCCCTGAGATCCATCCCAGCGCAGAACGCCGGACCGGTGTGATCGAGGATTACGACCCGTACCGAGCGATCCTGGCTGCTGCGCTGCAGCGCATCCAGCAGTTCAGCACGCAGCTGCGGGGACAGCGCGTTGCGGTTGGCGGGCGAGTCCAGCGTGATCGTGGCTATCCCGGACCGGACGGCTAGGTGCACCAGTTTGGCGACAGCGGTCATGTACCCGACGGTAGACGGCCGCCGGGCAAGCGCGGATTACACGCTAACCGCCCTCTGACCTGCCGGTTTGACATTGACCCCGGACAGTACGTAGATTTCCCCTCGCCGCACGGCAGCCCGGGAGATACGGAGATCGACCTTCGTAAATCACCGGCCAGCTGATGCCCCTCGTGTGTAGTCCGCGAGAAGGGCGCGGTGAAACACGGGCACGCTAAGCGGCTTGACACCGCCTCGTGGACCGTGTACCTTGGATAAGTTGCCCCAGATCGGGTCGCCACTGTAAAAGTGGTGGTTTGTGATGGTGTGTGTTTGTTCTTTGAGAACTCAACAGTGTGTTGGTGGATGTTAGTGCCATGTTTGTTGTGTGTTGTTGTGTTGTGTTGGTTTTGCTAGTGATCAGGTGCTGGTGCCTTG
>JBOHHE010000017.1:0-14488 GCA_050700355.1 Pseudonocardiaceae bacterium | reverse complement strand
GTACGCGCCGCCCGGCGCCGTGCCACGGGCCGCGGCGTTTCCCACCTCGCCTGTCAGCGCCGATGCTGTGCTGCTCACCGCGCTGCAGGTGGCGTCGGAGTTCAGCGGCGGCGGGCTGGGCCGCATGCTGGTGCAAGCGGTGGCCAAGGACCTCACCCGCCGCGGCGTGCGGGCCATCGAGGCCTTCGGTGACGCCCAGGTGCATGAGGAATCCAGCTGCGTGGTCCCGGCCGCGTTCCTGCAACAGGTGGGATTCAAGACGGTGCGCCCACACCCCCGTTGGCCCCGGCTTCGCCTGGAGTTGCGCACGGCGCTCACCTGGAAGGAAGACGTCGAAGCCGCCTTGGAGCGACTGCTGACCTCGGTGACCATCACTCCGGTGCACCCCGCCCTGTGAGTGGCGTTGAGTGCTGGGGCACGTGTCTGGGGCACGTGTCTGGGGCACGGAATGCCACTCACGGGCGGCGTAGCCGCATCTCACAGGCGCGTCAGCGCACGGTCAGTTCTCTGCGCAGGAGGTCGGCGAAGGTGAAGGTGCCGGTGGGCTGATCGTTCTCGCCGAGCAGGTACAGCCGTTTGACGGCCACCAGCACGCCCTCGGCGACAACGTCACGGAACGCCGGATCGAGCAACTTACGGCGATCCTCGGGGTTGGTCAGATATCCCAGTTCGATCCGAACGGCCGGCATCCGGGTCATCCGCAGCAGCTCCCAGGTCTTGGGGTGGGTGCCGCAGTCCACCATCCCGGTGCGGGCGGTGAGCTCGCGCTGGATGAATCCGGCCAGTGCCTCCCCGACCGTGGAGCTGGTCCCGTTTCCCGTCCCGAAGTGGAACGTGGCCACGCCCTGGGCCAGCGTCGAGAGATGGCAGTCGGTGTGCAGGGACAGCACCAGATCGGCGCCTGCGGTATTGGCGAACGCGGCTCGGTCGGCCTCGGACGGGCTGTTGGCCAGGCCGTGGGAGAGCAGCGTTTCCATCCCCGTTGCCGACATTCGCCCTTCCAGCCGGCGGGCCAAATCCCACATCAGATCGGCCTGAATCGCCCCACCAAGCACCAGACCGCGGTCGGATCCGCCGTGGGAGGGGTCGATGACGATCCGTTTACCGCGCAGCGCGGGTCCCGCCCGGCGGACCCGCTCCTGCTCACGCAGAAGCACCGGCCGCCCACCCCGCACTTTGGGCTGCAGCTGGCGTAGCGCCCGCATCGTGGCGGGTCCGTACACCCCGTCCGCCAGCAGGCCGTAGTCCCGCTGGAAGCTGCGCAGCGCCTTCTCGGTTTCCGGCCCGAAGATGCCATCCGCCCGACCGGCGTCATAGCCGAGCTCGAGCAGCCTTTCCTGCAACGTAATGACATCGTCGCCGCGCATGGGCCGGGCGACGATGTAGGCGAGCACACGGTCCCCGAGTTGCAGCCGAGCATCGCACAGCGCCTGAAACGTGGCACGTCCCACGATGCCGTCCGTGATCAGCCCACGACGTTGCTGGAAGGCTCGGACCGCGTGCTCCACGGCGAGGGTGAAGGTGCCCTGCTCCGCTTGTGGGGGGAGCAGTCCCTGCGAGATCAGCATTGCGCGTATCTCGGCAACCGCCGGTCCGACATCGCCCCGGCGCAGCAGCTGCATGCACCCTCACTTCTCTGATCGAGCACCAAGCTCCTCGGACGCCTGGCGCGGGACGTGGGGCCCATTGTGCCCGCCTGCGCTGGATTCGGCTTCGCGGGCTGACCGGTCCGCGCCCCCGACCGCGCGGACCGGCTGCGCCCTGTGTGTCAAGACGGCATCCAGGCGATATCGGTTGCCTGGATGCCGCGGGGAGATCGAGGATCAGATTCGGCTCGGCCGATCAGATGAACTCGGCCAGGTCATTGAGCAGTGCTTCCTTGGGCTTGGCACCGACGATCTGCTTCACTACCTCGCCCTTGGCGAACAGCAGCATCGTCGGAAGGGACATGATGTTGTAGGTCCGCGACGTTTCGGGATTCTGGTCGACGTCTAGCTTGGCGATGATGATCTTTTCGGCGTGCTCGGTCGCGATTTCCTCGAGTATCGGAGCCACCATCTTGCACGGACCGCACCAGGCTGCCCAGAAGTCCACCAGTACGGGCCTGTCGCTGGTGAGGACCTCGTCAGCGAATGACTTGTCGGTCACGATCACGGTCTGCTTGTCAGCCATGTCAACTCCTGTCTCCGGGATCCCGCTGCTCACGACGTAACTCCGTAACCGCCGCCGACGAATTCGGCGGCTATTTCGGCGTTCGTGTCCGACGCGTGCTCGGCCAGCCAGCGCTCGGCGTCGATCGCGGCCGAGCAGCCGGTGCCTGCGGCGGTGATCGCCTGCCGGTAGCCGCGGTCCACCAGATCACCTGCGGCGAAGACACCGTCCAGGTTGGTGGCCGTACTCGGCGCGTCAACCTGCACGTAGCCCTCGGCGTCGGTCTGTACCTGGTCGCGGATCAGCTCACTGCGCGGGTCGTGGCCGACTGCCACGAACATCCCGGTCACCTCCAACTTCGAGGAATCGGAGAGTTCCAGATAGGTGATGCCGCCCTCGCCTGCCACCCGCTCGACGGTGACTCCGGTGCGCCAGCGGATCTTCTCGTTCTGCTTGGCGCGGGTCACCATGATCTTGGAGGCGCGGAACTCCGCACGACGGTGCACGATCGTCACGGATCGGGCGAAGCGGGTCAGGAAGGTGGCCTCCTCCATCGCGGAATCTCCACCGCCGATCACGGCGATGTCCTGATCACGGAAGAAGAAGCCGTCGCAGGTGGCGCAGGAGCTGACCCCTCGGCCGAGCAATTCCTGCTCACCGGGCACACCCAGGTAACGGGGCGCTGCGCCCATCGCGAGGATCACTGACCGGGCGAGGTGGGTGGTTCCGTCGACGACCACCTTCTTGACCTCACCCGTCAGCTCCACCGAGGTGACGTCCTTGGCTTGCAGTTCGGCACCGAAGCGCGCGGCCTGGGATCGGAAGTGCTCCATCAGTTCCGGCCCCATGATCCCCTCGGGGAATCCGGGGTAGTTCTCCACGTCTGTGGTGGTCATCAGGGCGCCGCCGTACTGGCTGCCCTCGAAGACCAGCGGTTCCAACTGGGCTCGCGCCGCGTAGATCGCCGCCGTGTAGCCGGCCGGCCCTGAGCCGATGATGATGACATCCCGGATCTGTTCACTCACGTTGGACACAACACGATCCTAGGGATGGCTGTTCCCGGGCGTCAGCGGGTCAGGAAGTGATCGGCGATTCGGGACGGGTCGGCTGGGTTGCAGTTCGGGCCGACCACGAGGAGCCGCAGCTGGGCGGGCCGATCGGTGGGCAGCACCAGCAGCACGCCGCGACGGCCCGCATAGGTGACCTGGAGCGCGCCCAGTGGCGCATCGCCACCGTGGGCCGTCAGGCAGCTGCGCAGCCGCTCTGGCGAGGCCAGCGGGCCGTAGTCCTGGGCCTGGAGTGCCTGGTCCAGCGCGTTGTGGAGGCTCGCGGGGTTCCCGTCGGGAAGAACCTGCGGTTCTGCGGCCTGGATTCCGATAGCGCTGTCCAGCGCGTTCTCCGGCAGTGGAGCGCCCGTGCTGTCCGGCATCACGCCGGACAGTGCCACCACGCCGGTCGCGGCGGCGGCGACCGCCAGGATGGCGACACCGGCCCATCCGGCCCTGCGGCGTTTCCGTACCGCTGAGGTCATATCGGCCACCAGCGCGGGTGAAGCGGCGCTGGCCCAGTCCGCATCCAGCGGCGGACCGGTACCGGCGCGCTCGGCGGCCAGCGCGGTGTTCAGGCGGCGCGCCACGCCCTCCGGTATCGATGCGGTCCGCTGGTGGGGCAGCGTGGCCACCTCGGCCACGGTGGCGTCGAGGGCGGTGAGCACCGCGGCGGCCCGCGAATCAGCGGCCACCCGACGGTGCAGCTGGGTGGCGAGGGGCTCGTCGAATACGCCGGCGTGCAGGTCGGCTAGCAGCTCCAGGGTCAGTGGTGCCTGGCTCGGATCGCCAGGGGAGCCCGACACATCGGTTCCGGTCATCATCCCTGCTTTCGCGGCGGCACTGTCTCTGCATCCGGTTTGACGTTTGCAATCGCATCGGGGTTCCGTAGATGTCCGAGCAGTATCGCCAGCCGGGCCCGGCCCCGGGCGCATCGGCTCTTCACGGTGCCCTCGGGGATTCCCAGCAGCGCGGCGGTCTCGGCGACCGAGTATCCCTCGATGTCGATCAGCACGATGGGCATGCGCTGCTCGAGAGGCAACGAGTCCAACGCGGCCTCCACGGTGAGCACGGTTTCCTGGTCGGCCATCGCGTCGCGCGGCACCGCCGGTTCGTCCGGGCCGGTTTCGGGTAGCGGGCAGGTGGGCTGGGACCTGCTCTTGCGAATCCGGTCCACGCACGCGTTGACCACGATCCGGTGCAGCCACGTGGTCATCTGGGCCTGACCACGGAACGAGCCGATCGAGCGGAAGGCGGAGATGAAGGCGTCCTGCAGGGCGTCGGCCGCCTCTTCAGGGTCACCGAGGGTCCGGATGGCGACGGACCACATCCGGTCCCGGTATCGCTGGACCAATTCGGGAAATGCCTGCCGGTCCCCGGCGATGTGCGCCGCGACGAGTTCGGCGTCCGAGCTGCCAGCGGTCACACTCCGCAGGGTAGCTTCGCTCAGCTGGCCCGCTGCTGCACCCCGACTTCGCTGAGCTGGGACTTGTTGCGATCTCCGCTTCCGCCCAGCTCGGTGATCCATAACAGCAGGTACTGCGTGGGGGGTCCTGGCTGTAACTGGATCTGGGTGTTGCTCGCACTCAACGTGGCGGTGCCCAGCAGCGTGGTCTTTTCCAGTGCCGCGTTCGGCGAAGGCGCGGCGCGCACCTCGAGCACGGTGCCCTGGCTGGGCGAGTCGATGCTCACCACGGACACCGCGATGGGCTGGGCGAGGCTGAGCATGACGCCGAGGCCCCGCTTGAAGGTTGGGAACGGCTGGAAGTAGGAGTCGGTGGACCAGCCCGTGGCGGAATCCCCGTCGATGATCAGGTCCACGTCCTCCTGGTTGTCCGGATCTCCCTTCCCGGAGATGTCGTATACCGACAGATCGACCACCGCGGCGGACACCGGTGGCCCGGCCGGGGCCGCCAGCGGCTGCTGCGGTGCCTGGGTTGTGGTCGAGGAACTCTCCACGATCACGGCCGGGGGCCCGCTCTGCCGGTTCGTGAACACCGAGGCCAGCTGCACGCCCGCGTATCCGAGGATCAGCAACGTCGCACCGACCAGCGCGGTGACCGACATGCCGAGCCGGACCCGGTGCATCCGGCGGGCGAGTTCCGGGTCAACGGGCGCGGGGCGCTCTCCGGTCATCGCCGCCAATTGCTCGGCGGTCGCCGAATTCGCCTCCAGCACCTGTGCCACCGCGGCACCGGTGTGCACCCCGCCGGTACTCGAACCGGCAAGGCAACGCAGCGCCAGGGCGGACAGCTCCACCGGCACCTCGGGGCGCAACGCACGCGGGCTTACCGGCGAGCCGTCCGGTTCGGTGGGAGCGGGTGGACGGCCGGCCGGACCGCCGGGCAGCAGCCAGTGTCCGGTCAGCAGCAGGTAGAGCGCGGCGCCCAAGCCGCGGATGTCGTCCTGGGCGCTGGTCTGCGGCGCCGCGCCGGGAAAGGCCAGCCGGGCCCGGCCGTCCGCGCTCACCCTGATCCGTTGCGGATGGTCGCAGCCCAGGATCAATCCAGCCCGGTGCGCGGCGTCGACCGCAGCCGCCAGCGGGGCGAGCATGCCTGCGGCCACCGAGGGCGGCACGAGCCCGTCCCGAGCCACCTCGATCAGATCACGGCCCGGTGTCCACTCGGCGACCACGGCCGCGACGGTGGGACCGGCGGCACTGTCCGGGTCCAGCACATCAAGGACCCGGGCCGCGCCTGGACTGACCAGGCGGGCCGACCGCAGCGCACGCCCCACTGCGGCGCGCATCTGATCCGCCAGCTCGTGGGACTGGGCTGGGGCGATGTCCTGGGATTCGGCGATGAACACGGTCAACGCGACATCGCGCTCCAGCATCAGGTCACGGCCCCGCCACAACCGCGCGGCGCAGCGGTCGTCGCGACCGACTTCGGACAGCAACCGATAGCGGCCCTGCTGGAGAAGAGCACCGGGAGTAGGCCAGACGAGTCTGGATCTCGGTGTCCCTGTCCACGTGTCCTGGCCCACCGGCCCTTCACCCTCTCCGCCAACCTCATCCGCGCGGCACCCCCCCGAGCGGCGCCGCGGAGAACAATGACAAGCGTACGGGCCTGGGTCGCTACTCGCGTGGTCGACGATGGGTGAACCGGACACCTAGCGGCCTCAGCCTTGCCCGCAGTTCTCCTCCCCGCAGTTCCGGAGTGCGGAGTACAAGCAGTGCACCGATCATCACCACGCCGACCACCAGGGTACTCAACACGAGGTTTATCCATGCCTGGGCGACACTGTCGAGCCCAACCAGAGATTGCACAGCCACGGCCGCGCCGATCGCGGGTACGGCGGCGGTCAGCGTGCGAGCGATGGTGACCAGCACCTCAGCGGTGCGTACCGGGCCGAGTCGGGCGCGCAACCAGGCCTGCCCGATTACCGCGCCCGCGACGAAGCTCAAGGCGTTCACGAAGGTCAGACCGAGCACCACGTCGGCGGGCGCGAGCACCATCGGACAGGCGATCAGCAGGGGCACCTTGAGCGCGGTCATCGCCAGCATGATGAGAGTCGGGGTACGCGCGTCCGCCATCGCGTAGAACACCCGCAGTTGAAGCATTGTCAAGGCGTACGGCAACAGGCCGAAGGCCGAGAATGCCAGCGCGAGTCCCAGCCTGCCTGCCTCGGCCGTGCCGGAGGCACCGAAGGCGAACAACGCGATGCCGATGGCCTGCCCGGCGACGGTGAGCACCACCGCGACCGGCATCAGCAGGATTGCGGAGTAGCGGCTGCCGCGCGAGAGGTCGGCTACCACGCCCGGTATATCGCCGTCGGCTGCGGCTCGGCTCATCCGGGGCAGAATCGCGGTGAGCAGCGATAAGCCGATCACCCCATAGGGAAGCTGGAAGAGCATCCAGGCATACGAATAGGTGACCAGCCCACCGGCGTCGCCGGCCAGGGCCGCTCGGGTGGTGGCTATCAGTCCGAGCTGGCTGATCAGCACATACGCCACCACCCACAGGACCAGCCTGCTTGCCTGGGACAAGCGGGAGTCCCAGCCCCACCGCCAGCGGAATCGAAAACCAGCGCGGCGCAGCGCGGGCAGCATTATGATGGCTTGAACGGCGATACCCAGAGTCGTGCCGATACCGAGCACGAGCAGTTTGGCGTTCCCCATCTGTACCGGATCTATGCTGATCTCCCCCGGTACGAGCAGATAGATACCCAGTGTCGCAATGACCACGAGATTATTCGCGACCGGTGCCCAGGCGGGTGGGCCGAACACGCCACTGGCATTCAAGATGGCCCCGAACAGAGCGCCCAAGCCGTAGAATATTATCTCCGGGAGCAGGAGATATGCGAAAGCAGTGGCCAGGGCCGGATTCGCCGCCGCGCCGTCGCCCTGATATATCCATACGATCAGCGGGGCGGCCGCTATGGCAACCGCGGTAGCAATGCCCAGAAGTACCGCGGCAACCGTGACGAGTCGCTGGATGTAGGCCAGTCCGTTATCGGCGTCCTCCCGCGCGGCGCGCACGATGAGGGGAACCACCACGCTGGTCAGTACACCGCCGAGCAGTAATTCATAGACGATATTCGGCAACTGGTTGGCGAGGGTGTACGAGTCGGTGATCACTCCGAAACCGATCACCCACACCAGCAGTGCCTTGCTGACGAAACCACTGATCCGGCTGGTCAAGGTGGCCACCGCCATCGAGCCGGCCGCACGTGCCAGCGACGACGAGCCCATGGCAGCCATCCCCGTCGTCCGGCTCACAGACCACCCCTCTTCCAGGTGTTTACCTCATCAGTCCGCTTTCCGCGCCTTCCGCACCCGGCTGATGAAGCGGCGGGTCATCAGCAGGACCAGCACGGTGCCCGCCCCTGCGGTGAGCACAATGGTGATCGTGCCGAACGCGGTGGAACGCAGGTGCAGAGTGCTCGGCTGACCCAGCGATATCCCCCCCGGGGTGCTCAGCCGGGCGTCGACGATGAACTGACCGGCTCGGCTGATCTCCGCGGGGATGACGAACTGTCGGGTGCTGCGGGCAGGCACCAGCTCGACTCCGACCGTACCGGCCTGCAATCCCGCCGTGTCGGACAGGTTCAGCTGCACCTGCACACCGGTAGGCAGCTCGTTGCCCACGGTGATCAGCAGCGGGGAGTCGGACGCGGCCAGGCTGTACGGGCCGGGGGAGGGCAGAATTCGTACCGATTGCAGCAGTTCGTCCAGGCGGGTCTGGATCTCGCGGGTCACCTGCTCGGCTCGGTCCGGTCGGCCGGCCCAGGCCGTGGACATTCCCCGCAGCAACCCGAGCCGCAGCGGATCGAGCAGATCGATCGGTTCCAGGTCCACCGTCGGATCGCGCACGGTCGCGACCTGCAGGTCGCGCAGCACGTTTCGGGCCTGCTCGACGGCCGAGGTAACCGCAGGTGGTATCTCCGTGGTATCGGCCTGCGGGGGGTAACTCACCGCGACACTCGGAAGGGCAGGGCGCCCGGCCGGGTCGGTGTCGGTCAGCTCGGCCAGTTCCCTCGGGGCGAGGAAACCGGCCTCGACCAGTTCGCGGGCGCTGCGCAACAGCTCGGTGGCCTCCTGTCCGCCCGCCTTCCATCGCCGTGGCGGAACCAGCAGGATGGGCTCGCGGTCCGGATCCACCCCGGCCCGGTAGACCAGCGCGCCGAGCCCGTCCTGGGCGGCCAGTGGGTTGGCCGTGTCGGTGGGACGGGCCGCCACGGTGGTGGCGTTACCTTCCGGACGAGGGGTCTCGGGATCCCCGACCACCGCGCCAGGATCGAGTGCACCGGTCAGTAGCGGGTCGATGCGCAACCCGAAGGGAGCAACGCCCCCGGAGCCAGGCGTCCCCGCGAGTCCGACGATGTTGTCGGTAGAATCGGCGGCCGGACCGCTGAGCGGCGGTGGGATGAGCCCGTGTGGCTCGAGTAGCACCGCGCGGGTTTGCAGGGAGACGAGATCGGCCAGGGTGCGCTCGTCGAGCACTCCACCCGAGGGCCAGGTGACCCCGGTCAGCGGTTGCACCTCCAAGAGGGTGCGGACCAGGCGGATCCCCGTGCTGGTGGCCAATGCCTCCAGGTCGGTCAGCCCGGCCCGGGACAGCGCCACCAGATCAGGATCGGCGTAGGGCAGCGGCATTACGCATCGTCCCTGCACCGCGCTGCGCAGCCGGGCCAGCCAGCTCCGCGCGTCCTCAGCGCCGGTGCCCTCGCTGATCTCGTCAGGTCTGTGGGAGGTCCGATCGGGGCGCGCCACCCGGTAGCCGTGGCTCATCGCCTCGACCGTCTCCAACAGCAGCGGGTCGATCGCGATACAGACCGCCGAGGCAAGCGGTGACCCGGGTGGTACCGCCTGTTCCAGCGCACCGACCAGTCCGTCGAGTCGACCTCCGGGGGCGATCTGAACCGCTATCGAATCTGATCCCGAGTCGTTGCCCCGAAGCAGAATCGGGTCACCGGGAGCCGTCGGCAGCCGGACCGGTTCCGCGGCCAGCGGCCACACCACCGTCACCGGCGTCGGGCGCGGCGGTGGTTTCAGTACCGGGCCGGGCTCCGTCCCGCCCTCGGCGAGCGGAGGCACGCCGAGTACGGGCAGCAGCAGCGGAACAGCCGCCAGCCGCGCGGTGCCTCCGAAATCGGGCTTGCCGTTGAGGTTCACCAGCAGCGGGTACACCCCTGGATTCTCGATCTTGAGCGACTCCTGGTCAGCTCCGCCCCTTAAGGCCACCTCGAGGTGGAACGGGCTGCTCTGCCCCGGGGCGAGGTCGTCGGGCAGCGGACGAAAACGCGTCACGTGCGGCGCCCGGGGAATGCCGCGGATGGCGCTGGACGCCGCCTCGTCAGTGGTCACCGGATCGTCTATCTGCAGCCGGACCCCGAGTTTGGTGATGGATCGATCTCCGATGTTGACCACCCGACCGGAGATTCTCAGCACCGGTGTGCTCCCGGTGGTGACCACCCTCGGTGACATGTCGACCAGCTCGATCCGGGCCAGCGTCTGCGGACGCTGGGGCTGGTACGCCGGCTGCGCGAAGGCCGAAGGGGCAAGCCCGAGCAGGCCCGGCAGCGCAAGCCCGGCCAGAATCGCGACCAGCAGCGCTGGGACGCGGAACCGGCCGGTGTTGCGGTGCCTCACGCGGTATCCGTGAGCAGTTCGGTGGCGCGCAGCACCAGCCGACGCTCGTCGGCGTAGGCCAGGCGTTGTTGCAGTTCAGGCAGGGGTACCCAGGCGACCGCGGTGACCTCCACGTCGGCGTCGGACAGCTCTCCGCCATAGGCGCGCAGCAGGAAGTGGTGCACCGTCTTGTGCACTCGCCGATCCTCGGCGGCGAACCAGTAATCGATGCTGCCCAGGGCGGCCACGATTGCGGCGGCGATGCCGGTCTCCTCCGCGACTTCGCGGACCGCGGCCTGTTCGGCGGTCTCGCCGACCTCGAGGTGCCCCTTGGGCAGTGACCACAGCAGCCGACCCCGCCGGTCCAGTCTGCCGATCAGGGCGGCATGGCAGTTCCCGCTGTCCACCACCAGTCCGCCTGCGGAGGTTTCTTCGACGGTGGGTAGCCGACGGGGCCCGGATCGAGCCGAACCCGGCACCGGGTTTCCTTGAACCGGGTTTCCTTGAACCGGACCTCCGTGGATCGGGGGTGATCCTTGGACCGGAGAGGATCGTTGGAGTGGAGGGTTCTGGGTCGGGGGAGGCCGGATCGGGTCGCCCTGTCGCGCGGTGTCCTGGTCGGCCCTGGCCGGATTCTCGCTCTGGCTGCCTGGCTGGCCCTGCTTCCTGGGTCGGCGCGCCCGACGCTTACCGGGGTTGCGTTGACTTTGACCACCCGTTTCGCGGGTGGACTTGTCACGGCCGGACCTGCCGGACGACGAGGGCATGGCGCCGATGATATAGACGGCCGATCACCTGAAGGGAGATGTAACCGAGGTGGTTACCCTGGTTCCCCGTGCCACCTCCACCCGCCGCGGTCCGAAATCCCGCGCCCTCCCCCATTTCCTCGACGAAACCCTCGATGAGTAGAGCACAGCAGAATGCCGTCGTGGCGCTGCTCCGGGTCGCGCCGACCGCCGACGAACTGGCTGCCCGGTTCGTCGCGGCCGGTCATTCGCTCTACCTTGTGGGGGGCAGCGTGCGGGACGCCCTGCTCGGCAGGCTGGGTACCGACCTGGACTTCACCACCGACGCCCGGCCCGAAACCACCCGGGCGATCCTGGCCGGCTGGGCGGACGCCGTCTGGGACATTGGGATCGCCTTCGGCACGGTCGGCGCGGAGAAGTCCGGCACTTCCTGCGAGATCACCACCTACCGGGCCGACCGCTACGACCGCGTCTCGCGCAACCCCGAGGTGGTCTTCGGGAACACCCTCGAAGAGGACCTGGTCCGCCGGGACTTCACGGTGAACGCGATGGCCGTGCGGTTGCCGCTGCAGGGCGTGCTCGCGACCCCCAGCGAGTGGGGCGGCCACTTCGTCGACCCGTACGGTGGGGTCGCCGCACTGGCCCGCCAGGAGCTGGACAGCCCGGCCGCGCCGGAGGAGTCGTTCGCCGACGACCCGCTGCGGATGCTGCGGGCCGCCCGGTTCGTGTCCCAGCTCGGTTTCACCCTGGCGGACCGGGTGCGGCTGGCGCTGACCGACATGGCTCCCCAGATCAGTCGCATCACCGCCGAGCGTGTCCAGGCCGAGTTGTCCAAGTTGTTGCTCGGCGCGCATCCCCGGCGGGGGATCGAGCTGCTGGTGGACAGCGGGCTGGCGCGGCACGTGCTGCCCGAGCTGCCCGCGATGCGCCTGGAGATCGACGAGCATCACCAGCACAAGGACGTCTACGCCCACTCGCTGACCGTGCTCGATCAGGTGATCGCGCTGGAGGACGGCGAGCCGGATCTGGTGCTGCGCCTGGCCGCGCTGCTGCACGACATCGGTAAGCCCGGCACCCGCAGGCACGAGCCCGCCGGCGGGGTGAGCTTCCACCACCACGAGGCCGTCGGGGCCAAGCTGGTTCGCAAGCGGTTGCGGGCGCTGCGGTATCCGGCGCGCGTCATCGAGGACGTCGCGCAGCTGGTCTTTCTGCACCTTCGGTTTCACGGCTACGGGCGCGGCGAGTGGACCGACTCCGCGGTGCGCCGCTACGTCACCGACGCCGGTGAGCTGCTGCCCCGGCTGCACAAACTCGTCCGGGCCGACTGCACCACCCGCAACCGCCGCAAGGCCGCGGCCCTGCAGCGCACCTACGACGACCTGGAAGCCCGCATCGAGCGGATTCGGGCGCAGGAGGATCTGGCGCGGGTCCGCCCGGACCTGGACGGCAACGCGATCATGGAGCTGCTCGGGCTGGAGCCCGGCCCGCTGGTCGGCCAGGCCTGGCGGCACCTCAAGGAGGTCCGCCTGGACCGTGGCCCACTCACCCGCGACGAGGCCGAGGCCGAACTGCGTCGCTGGGCGGCGGAGCAGGGCCTAATCTGAGAGGCAGAACGTCGGAAGGATTGCTATGCGCAGTGATCTGTTCGCCCCCGCCCATCAGGAGACCCGGGCCGCTATGCCGGGCCTGGTGCTGCAGAACTCCAAGATGCTCAAGATCGCGCTGGCGGGTGAGGCGCTCGTCCGGCAGGGCGCGATGGTCGCCTACCAGGGCGATGTGCAGTTCAAGGCGTTGGGCTCGGGTGGGATCAAGAAACTTCTCAAGAAGGCGCTGACCGGTGAGGGCGTCCCGTTGATGAAGGTCTCCGGCCAGGGCGATGTCTTCGTCGCAAACCAGGCAAACGACGTGCATCTGATCGATCTGGAGACCCCGGCCGACGCGCTGACCGTCAACGGCGAGAACGTGCTGGCGTTCGAGCCCACCCTGAGCTACGACATCCGCCGGGTCGAAGGTGCCGGCATGCTGTCCAGCGCCGGACTGTTCAACTGTGTGTTCTCCGGGCAGGGTCGCATCGCGATCACGTCGAACGGCACACCGGTGGTGCTCAATGTCGATCAGCCCACCTTCGCCGACCCACAAGCGGCGATCGCGTGGTCCGCGGCGTTGCGGACCGGATTCCATCGGGCTGATCAGTTGGGTCTGGGCACCTTGCTCGGACGCCGGACCGGGGAGGGTTTCACGATGAGCTTCGCCGGTCAGGGCTTCGTCATCGTGCAACCTTCGGAGGAACTGCCCGAAGGCATGGGCGACGACGACGAGAAGTCCGGTGGGCTCCTCGGTGATCTGATCGGCTGAATCCGATGACTTCCGGTCCAGCTCATCCTGACGACGCCCCGGTCGTCCTGCTCGACGAACGACTCGACCCGACCGGTGAGCTGCCCAAATCCCAGGTCCACCACTACGACACCCCCCTGCACCTGGCGTTCTCCTGTTACGTCTTCGACGATGCGGGCCAGGTGCTGATGACGCGACGGGCCAGCGGCAAGCGAGCCTGGCCGGGAGTCTGGACCAACACGTGCTGCGGGCACCCGCTGCCCGATGAGTCGTCCACTGCGGCGGCTACCCGGCGGTTGCGCGAGGAGTTGGGGTTGCGGCTGGTGCGCTCCTCGGTGGTGTTGCCTGATTTCCGCTACCGGGCGGTGGCGCCCGACGGTGTGGTGGAGAACGAGTTCTGTCCGGTTCTGGTGGGCGCCGTCGACGGGCAGCCCCAGCCCGATCCGGCCGAGGTGCTGGAGTACCGGTGGGTGCCGTGGTCGGAGCTGGTCGATGTGGTGTCGATCGCCCCCTGGACCCTTAGCCCGTGGTCGGCACTGCAGATCCCCCAACTGGCCGAGCTGGACGTCCCCCCGTGGTCCCTGCTCGATGACCCGGATCGCACGGGGCGGTGACCCGGCGGGGTCGGACAGTCGGTTCGGGATCAGCCGGGCGCACCGGGACTGGCGACCGGTAACCCTGTATATCGCCAGCTTTCATGACAGAAAAGCATACTTATTTGACGCGACAGCCCGCACTTCAGGATCTCCCGCAGCTTCGTGACGACATCCACTGCTCGGCCTCGGAGGCGCCGTGCCGCCAGTCGGCTGGCACGGACAGCTGGGCGGGCGCCGTGCCCTCGCCGATCTCACCCGCCGAGGATGAGTGCGAGGATCGGAGCCGGGACGGCCCAGACTTCGCCCCGCCACTGCGTCACCGACCGCGTCGCGATCACGCCGTGCCATCCGGATGCCGCGAGGGTCTGCGCCTCTCGGGCCCAGCGATCGTCGACGTACTTGCTCTCCACCGCGATCTCGCCCATCCGGCGGCCGACGAAGTCGATCTCCGTGCCGGTGCTGCTGCGATAGTGCAGGAGCTCTGCGTAGTCCGTGACGTCTCCGGAACCGGCAGCATCCAGGTTGCGCAGCAAGACCATGCCG
>JBOHHE010000016.1:0-4779 GCA_050700355.1 Pseudonocardiaceae bacterium | reverse complement strand
AGAGCACCCAATGCCACTCACGGGGTATTCGCTAGCCGAAGAAGACGTTGCGGCGTTGGGTGAGTAGCCGGTAGAGGGTTTGCTGGATGGTTTCCCGCACCTGGTCGGTGAGGTTGAAGACCAGCATCGGGTCTTCGGCGGCACCCGGTTCGTAGCTGTGGGTGTAGATCGGCTCACCGAACTCGATGTACCACTTCGAGGGCAGTGGGATCGCCCCGAGCGCTCCCAGCAGCGGGAAAAACGGCGTCAGCGGAAAGTAGGGGGCGCCGAGCAGTCGGGCCAGCGGCTTGATGTCGCCGATCATCGGGTAGATCTCTTCCGCACCCACGATGGCGCACGGGATGATGGGCGCCTTGGTGCGCAACGCGGCGGAGACGAACCCTCCGCGGCCGAAACGCTGCAACTTGTAGCGGTCGCGGAAGTTCTTGCCGATGCCCTTGAACCCCTCCGGCCACACGCCGACCAGCTCCCCGGAGTTGAGCAACCGCTCGGCATCGGGGCTGCAGGCCAGCGTCTGGCCTGACTTGCGCGCCAGTGAACCGAGCAGGGGGGTGCTGAACACCAAATCGGCACCGAGCATCCGGAGGTGCCTGCCGACTGGATGCTGATCACGCAGCGCCACCGCAGTCATCAGCGCATCCAATGGGAGGGTTCCCGAGTGGTTGGCGACCACCAGCGCGCCACCCTCGGCGGGCACATGGTGCATACCGATCGTCTCGACCCGGAACCACTTCCGATACAGCGGACGAAGCAGCGGAAACAACACATTGTCGGTGAGATCGGAGTCGAAACCGAATTCATCGATGTCGTAGTCTCCGCAGACACGCCTGCGCAGGAAAGCCAACAGGGTCGCCAGATCCGCATACCACTGAGGTACGGCCGGTTCACCGGCCTCCTCCGGCACTGCCACCACATCAGGAGCCGCTCGCAGCTCACTGGCAGTTACACCTTCGTCGGGACGGTGCAACTGAATCACACGCGCTTCCGGCATCTTCGTTACCACCCCTCCATTACAGGGGCCCTCTACCAGAGGTGATCCTCCACTACAGGAGGCCCTCTACCGCAGCCGGGCCGCGAGTGCGAGCAAGCCCCGTTCAGCGGTAGCCACCCGAGCAGGATCGATCGTAGGCCGCAACTGACGGCCACGAACATAGTCATCGAACGCCTGAGCGGTGGTCCACCGAGGCGTGAAGCCGAATTCGGTACGCAGCCGAGTCGTGTCCAGCACCCGGCCGAAGTTGAGGAACTTGATCTGCTCCGGGGAGAAGTCGACCAGCCGACCGCTGCGCAACAGCTGGCCCACCGTGGACACCGCAGGTTGCGGAATCGGAGCCGGGATGCGGCCGGCACGGCGAATCGCCTGGGAAAGTAACAGCACCCCGGCACCTGCGACGTTGAAAACCCCGGGCAGCCGCTCCCGGGTGGCGCGCTCCAGCACGGCTAGCGCGTCCTCCTCGTGCAGCAGCTGCAATCGCGCGTCATAGCCCAGTGTGGTCGGCACGATCGGCATCGAAAAATACCTGGTGAGAGCGGTGTCGATGCGAGGTCCGATGAAGTTCGCGAAGCGCAGCACCGTCACGTCGACATCAGCCCGCCGTCGGTCGAAACCACGGATGTAGCCCTCGATCTCCACCGCGTCCTTGGCGTATCCCGACGACGGCAAGCTCTTCGGTTCGTCGCGCTCCGTGAACATCGCCGGATCCCGAGGGCTGGCACCGTAGACGGCGCTGGTGGACTTGACCACCAGCCGGGTCACCACCGCCGACTTCTGACACGCCGCGAGCAGCTGCATCGTGCCGATGACGTTCATCTCTTTCATCGTGCTGCGGCCACCCGATTCACGCGGATTGGCACTCATCGCGGCGTGCACTACCGTGTCGACCTTGGCCGTAGAGATCACTTTCGCGATCAAGGGGTTGCGGATGTCGGCTCGAACGAACTCAGCACGACCCATCCGCCGCAGCAGATCCCGACGCGGCGGCACAGTATCCACCCCCAGGACACGGTCGATACTCGGATCGGCGGCTAGCCGAGCGGCAAGATGCCCGCCCATGAAGCGGCTGACTCCGGTGACCAGGACAGTGGAAGGTGACATGCCGCTCCTTGGGAACCTCTCCTTCGCGCCTGATCGCTGACGATCACTTCTTCAGCTTGCGACGCTGCACCCGCGTCTTGCGCAGCAGCTTGCGGTGCTTCTTCTTCGACATCCGCTTGCGGCGTTTTTTGATTACCGAGCCCATGTTCACCCCTCATCACTGTCGTGTGCCAAGCGCCCGGCACCGAGTGCCCGAGGACGCGAACGAACACCCAGGCTACCTGGGTTCAGTCAGGCGCTCCGCAGCCGGTGGCACTTCAACCCGCGTCGAAGTACGCCCTCTCCAGGTAACCGTGCACCGCGTCGGCCGGAACGCGGAACGAGCGTCCGACGCGCACTGCGGGCAACTCACCCGAGTGCACCAGCCGGTAGACCGTCATCTTGGACACCCGCATCATCGCGGCTACCTCGGCGACCGTGAAGAACTGCACCGGTGCGACTTGCTCGTTGGTAGGCATGCGTCTTCGCGTCCTCACCACGTCGCGCTCCGCAGGGTCTCCCCTCCCACGGTCCGGACGCTCCTGTTGGAGATGACAGTAGCGGGACGGGTGGTGCCTATGCGACTCAAGTTTTCAGAGCGCCGGGTCGTCAGAGCGTGGAATCTCCGGGGAGGAAGTCGGAGTGCGCGCGGCCGAGTTCGACCGAGCGCTCCCTGGCCGCCTCAATGGCGGCCAACAGCGCAGCACGCACGCCGTGGCGCTCCAACTCCCGGATCGCCATGATCGTCGTGCCCCCGGGGGAGGTCACCGCCTCCCGCAACAACACGGGGTGCTCACCGGACTCGCGCAGCATGCGGGCCGCCCCGACCGCAGACTGGGTGATCAGTTCGGTCACCATCGGCCGGGGCAGCCCGAGCAGAATGCCCGCGTCGATCATTGCCTCGACCAGATAAAAGAAATAGGCAGGTCCGGAGCCGGACAGCGCGGTGACCGCGTCCTGCTGGCTCTCCGGAACCCGGACCACCCGCCCCACGCTGCCGAGCAGCTCCTCGGTCAGTTCGAGGTGCGCCTCGGTGGCGAAACGTCCCGGCGACACCGCGCTCATCGCCTCACCGACCAGCATCGGTGTGTTGGGCATCACCCGGACGACCGGAACGCCCACTCCCAACCTGTGCTCGTACAGCGCGGTGGGCAGCCCGGCGCACAGGCTCACCACCAGCGTGCTGGCGTCGATCTTCCCGGCAAGCTCGGCCAACAGCGGGTCGATGTCCTGCGGCTTCACCGCCACGATCAGGACGTCGGCCTCGCGGGCAGCGGTCGCGGTATCCACCGCGCGGACCCGGTAGGTCTGCTCCAGCGCCGCCGCCCGGTCGGGATAGCGCTCGGTGAGCATCAGCTCATCCGGGCTGCGGCCAGCGTCAATGAGCCCGGACAGCAATGCCTCACCGATCTTACCTGCGCCCAGGACCGCAATCATGGTCATGGCGGGCAGGGTGCCACAGCACGCGGAGCTCAGTGCCGCGACACGACCGCGCGCAGAAAGAAGGCGGCATTCACGGGTCGTTCGGCGAGCCGGCGAACGAGATAGGGATACCAGTCACAGCCGTAAGGCAGGTAGACCCGAACGGTGTCGCCGCCTGCGGCCAGATTGCGTTGCTGCTCCGAACGGATCCCGTAGAGCATCTGGTACTCGAAGCTGCCCGGCCCGCGTTCGTACCAGTGCGCCCGCTGCCCGATGATGGCGATCAGCCGGGGGTCGTGGGTGGCGAACATCGGGTAGCCGGATCCGGCCAGCAGGACGTTCGCGCAACGCACGAAGCTCAGTGCGACCTGGTGTGCATTGGTATAGGCCAGCTCAGGCGGTTCGGCATAGGCGCCTTTGCACAGCCGTACCCGCGAACCCTCGACGGCCAGCGCAGAGCAGTCGTCGAGCGTCCGGCGCAGGTATGCCTGCAGCACCGCACCGGTCGTGGGCCAGTCGCGACGGAGCTCGGCGAGCACCCGGAGGGTGGAATCGGTGGTGCTGTGATCCTCCGCGTCGAGGGTGACGGTCGTGCCCACCTGTTCGGCGGCGGCACAGATCCGAGACGCACTGCGCAGCGCCAGCTGCTCATCGAGTTCCTGCCCAACCGCAGACAACTTGACGCTGACTTCGGCCCGATCGGTCAAGCCCTCGGCGTACAAGTGGTCCAGCAGTTCGAGGTAGGCGTGCACGTTGCGCTCCGCGCCTGCCTCGTCGGTGACACCCTCACCCAGATGATCCAAGGTCACCGCTAAACCCCCGGTCACGAGGGCCGCGGTCGCGGCCACCGCCTGCTCGGTGCTCTGCCCGGCCACGAAGCGGCGGACAATGTCGCGGCTGATCGGGACAGCGGTGACGACCCTGCGTACGGTGGGACTATCGGCAGCGGCCAGGATCAACGAATGCAGCACAAGTTGCACGCTAGCGTGTCCCTGTGAGCGCATGGCACAGCGCGACCATCGGTCGTGCGCCGGATATCTTGGCCCGGCATGCCACAGCATAGGAGGCTTAGCGATCCTCGAGTGTTCGGACGGCAGCGGTGTGCGCCCAGCTGCAAGGCGGCGCAGGTTTGCCGACACCCCGCTCAAGCCGGCAACTAGTGTAGTGTCTTGCAATTGACTTTACAGTGCTTTATGCTGTAAGGCATGAGTCGAGCAGCGGCGCCGTTGGCGATATCCGATGGACAGCGAGAAGTTTTGGAAACCTTGACCAGTTCGCGGACT
>JBOHHE010000015.1:0-36029 GCA_050700355.1 Pseudonocardiaceae bacterium | reverse complement strand
ACGGTGACCTCGCGCTGCAAGCGCCCGGCCAGTACCACGGCCACCAGTCTTGGCGTCGGCCAGTGCGGCTGGCAGCCGTCCAGCATCCGGCGTACCGAGGTGGTGTTGGTGGCCAGGTGGATCCCCTGCCGGGCCCCGGCGGCCACGACCGCGCGGCCCAGCGCGATGTTGCTCATTTCCGCTTCGTCCAGCAACCCCCGCAACGCGGTGTTCTTGCCGTCTCCGCTCATCGCCCCTCATCCCTGGTGGCCGCCCCGCTACTGAAGGGTGTCGATAGTGGACTGCCGATCACAGTCTTGGAAAGGACTTCGGCCAAGTGCGAGGGAAGTGAGACCCCCGGTGGGCGCTGGAACGCTAAGGGGTATTCACCCGGGCAGCACCTCGGTGAGGCGCCCAGCGATGTGCTGGGCGATCTCCAGGGCGCTGGTGGCCGCCGGCGAAGGGGCGTTGAGGACGTGGATCTGGCGCGGCGCGGTCTGGATGACGAAATCGTCGAGCAGGGCGCCGTCCAGACCCACCGCCTGGGCTCGCACCCCGGCCGGGGCGCGGATCAGGTCGGCCGCTGTGATGCCCGGTACCAGGCGGGACAGCGCTGACGCGAAAGCCCGCCGGGACACCGAGCGGGTCAGCTCGGCGACGCCGGTGCGGCCGTGGCGCCGGGCCAGGCGCCAGAACCCCGGGTAGCCCAGCACCTCGGCGACGTCCCGGGCGCGGACGTCGCTCCAGCGGTAGCCCTCCCGGCGCAACGCCAGCACCGCGTTCGGACCCGCATGCACGTCGCCGTCGACACCTCGGGTGAGATGCACCCCGAGGAACGGCAGTGCCGGGTTCGGCACGGGGTAGATCAGCCCACGGACTCGCTCAGCGGCGGCCGGAGCCAGCGAGAAGTACTCCCCGCGGAACGGAATGATCCGCGCCGAGGGCGTTAGCCCGGCCAGCCGGGCGATCCGGTCACTGTGCAGGCCCGCGCAGTTGACCAGCGCGTCGGCACGCAGCTCCCCGGCTCGGGTGCACAAAAGTACCCCCGCGCCGTCGGTGTGCACCGCGAGCACCTCGCTGTCCAGCCGCAACTCGGCGCCGTCGCAGGTCAGCTCTGTTGCCAGCGCACGGGACACCGCCGAGTAGTCGACGATCCCCGTCGTCTCCACCCGCAGCGCGGCCACACACCGCACGTCGGGCTCGTACTTCCGCGCCCCGGCGGCGTCCAGCCGACGCACCGGCACCCCGTTGGCGGCGCCCCGACGCTCCAACTCGGCCAGCGCGGGGAGCTCGCGCTCATCCACCGCGACCACGAGCTTGCCGCCGACCTCGACCGCCAGGCCGCGGTCCCGGGCGTACGTCGCCATTGACGCCGCCCCGGCCACGCACAGCCGAGCCTTGAGCCCGCCGGGGCGGTAGTACAGCCCGGAGTGGATCACCCCACTGTTGCGGCCGGTCTGATGCACCGCCCAGCGGGGTTCCTTTTCACAGACCGTGACGCCGTGGCCACCGGCCCGCAGTGCGCGCGCCACCGCCAACCCGACGATCCCACCACCGATCACCACCACCTGCATTCGCACAGGGTGCAGTGAAGCGCACCCGGAAACCCGAGCGTCAGCGCATGGTGCCAGTGGGATCCCACAGCCCCCGGGCGACCAGTGCCGCCTGCACCCGGTTGCGCACCCCGAGCTTCACCAGCAGCCGGGTGACGTGGCCTTTCACCGTCGACTCCGAGATCGACAAGGATCGGCCGATCGCGGCGTTGGAAGCCCCCTCCCCGAGTAACGCCAGCACGTCCCGCTCCCGATCGGACAGCTCGGCGATCGGATTGTCCACCGGCACCGTGCGCAGCCGGGGTAGTAGCCGGACGGCGATCCGCGGATCGATGACCGCCCCCCCCGTGGCCAGATCGAGTACCGCGCGCACCAGCGCGTCGGGTGGACTGTCCTTGAGCAAGAAGCCGTGCGCACCGGCCTCAAGCGCCGCGTCGACGTACTCGTCGAGATCGAACGTGGTCAGCAGGGCGCAGTAGGGCGGTGGATCGGGTCGCAGCCGCCGCAGCGCACTGAGCCCCTCCAGCCCCGGGATACGTACGTCCAGCAGCGCCACGTCCGGCGCCAACTTCCCCACCATGTCCAGCAGCGTCACCCCATCGGTGGCTCGCCCTACGACCTGAATTCTCGGATCGGACTCCAGCACGGCGTTCAAACCGTCCAGGACCAACTTCTCGTCGTCGGCCAGCACTACCCGAACCGACTGCTCCAATCGACCCACGGTTTCCCCCTCCCAACATCACCTCCGATCCTGGCATCAGGCGCCGCACCCAGGGCCTGAAGGACGCCCCTACTGACACCGTGTCGCACGAAAATCACCCCAAGCGACCTATCTGGTTGAACTTTCCTCAAAACCACCGTTCGAGAATCAGGGCCAGGCCGTCCTCGAAGTTCGGCGCGGTGACCTCGTCGGCGACCGCGAGTACGGCGGGGTGGGCGTTGGCCATCGCCACCCCCCAGCCCGCCCACCGCAGCATCGCGAGATCGTTGGGCATATCGCCGAATGCCAGCACCTCGTGCGGCGCGATGTCCAACTCAGCGGCCAGCAGCGCCAGCCCTGTCTCTTTGGTGACGCCGGGTGCCGAGATCTCGATCAGGCCGTGCCCGGTGGAGTAGGTGACGTCCAGCTCGGTGCCGAAGATGACCTGAACCGCAACGGCCATCGCGTCGCTGCTCGCGCCGGGCAGCCGGGCCAGCATCTTGATCGCCGGCCTGGTGAACAGCTCGTGGCGGGGTGCGGTGTGGAAATCCGCGCCGAGCCAGGGATGGGTGTAGCTCGGCTCGGCGAGGAAGTGATCGAACTCGACGTCCCCGGCGAATCCCGCGACCAGCTCCACGGCGAGTGCCGCGCCGGGCAGAGTGGTGGTCACCACGGCGGCTGCGTCCCTCAACTGCATCGGATTGAGGGTCACGGCGTGGCGAACCCGGTCGGCAGCCGCGTCGTAGAGCACCGCGCCGTTGGCGCAGACCGCCGCTCCGGCGTGTCCGAGCAGCTTGACGATCGGCGGGATCCACCTCGGCGGCCGGCCTGTCACGAGCACGAAGGGAACTCCGGCGGCCACCACTCGATGCACGGCGGCCAGAGTCCGAGCGGAGATTCGATCGGTATGGTCCAGCAAGGTGCCGTCCACATCCGATGCCACCAATGCCGGTTTCTGCATGGCTCGACCCTACGGTTTCCTACCCCACCGATCGTGAAATGATCGGCTATTGGTCCGTATGGAGTAATCGGCGGGACGGAGAATACGGTGACTGGAATCGGGATACGTCGCAGGTTGATTCTTGCCAGCAGCTGCATCGCTGGAGCGCTGATCATGATCGGCTGTACGGATACGGAACCCGCCGACGTAACGCCCACTCCCATCACCGCCCATGCCACCGACCATGCATCACCAGGCCCCATCGACCTGGCGAACCTTTCCCAAGGAGAGTCGTACTGGGCGGTCTACCTGGTAGTGGGGCCTCCCGGGGATCCGCAGCTGGACACCGTCCATCACGAACTCGAATCGGCGGGGTATCACCCGAGCATCGGTGAAATCGGCTGCGACCAAGGGGCGGCCGAGCAGCTCACGCCCCCACCAGACCCGACCGCACACGCGATGCGGGTGTATTTCAGCACCGAGAGCGACGCCCAGCAGTTCGTCGCGGAGAGGTCCCCAGCACCGGTCGGTACCGCTTTCGTCCAGGTGTTCTGCCTGGACTGAGCAGGAGCGTGCGCTCCAGCCGCAACGCGCCCGGAGCGTTGGCCATGGCGACCACGGTGAGTCCCTCGGCGCCGCGTGCGCGAGCGGCTCGGCAACGTCGCAGTGGTGGCGCAGATGCTGGTGACTGTCCGTCACCATTGGAGCTGGTCGCGTTTGTTACTACTGCCGCGCGCCGAATCCCGTCTTAGCAGCCCGACACTAGGATCGCCACTGTGATCGACGGAGCAGTTCCGGGCGCGACTGAGTGGGGAACGGCCGTCGGTGTCGGACCGTGGAAGGGAGACTGGCCGACGGACCAGCGGTATGACCCCGAGCTGCTCGAACACGGAGACCGTCGCAACGTCGTGGACGTCTACCGCTACTGGCGCCGTGAGGCCGTCGTCGCCGACCTGGACACCCGCCGCCATCCCTTCCACGTGGCCATCGAGAACTTCGGGCACGACCACAACATCGGCACAGTAGTCCGCACGGCTAATGCCTTCGCCGCAGCAGAGGTTCACATCGTCGGTCGGCGCCGATGGAATCGTCGAGGTGCCATGATCACGGACAGGTACCAGCACCTGCGGCATCATTCGGATGTCGTCGCGCTCCTAACGTTCGCTCGGGACCGCGAGTTGGATGTTGTGGCCGTCGACAACTCGCCGGGTGCCCGACGGCTCGAGGCGGCTACGCTGCCACGGCGATGCGTGCTGCTCTTCGGCGCCGAAGGCCCGGGCCTAACCGACGAGGCGCGTGATGGAGCCGCGCTGACGGTATCTATCGCCCAGTTCGGGTCGACCCGCTCGATCAACGCCGGAGTGGCCGCAGGCATCGCGATGCACGCTTGGATTCGCCAGCACGCCGACTTCACGCGTGCCTGGTGAGCGCTCAGAATGCTATGGGTTTTCGTCGTACTCAACTTCAACAGGCTTCAATGCCACCCACGCGTCTTTGTCAGTGCTAACGCAGATACTCTCGGCATCCTTTACGCCAAGCAGAAAAAGCTCGCCTGGCTGCAAATGTCCAACTCTGGACCAGCGTTTCGCTCCACGCGGAGGTGGTGGCTTCACGCTGGTCGCATCGCCACTCACAAGAGCTCGCTCATGCTCAGCACCGCCCGGTAGCGCAGCCCGGCGGCTTCGACGGCCTCGCGGGCACCGGTATCCCGGTCCACCACGGTGGCCACCCCGACGACGTCGGCGCCCGCTTCGCGCAGCGCTGTCACGGCGGTGAGCACCGAGCTGCCGGTGGTGGCGGTGTCCTCGACCGCCAGCACCGAGCGAGCCGTGACGGAGGGACCCTCGATCCGCCGCGCCATACCGTGCTCCTTGACTGATTTGCGCACTACGAACGCGTCGACGGGTGGGCCCGGCGCATGCAGCACCGCAGCGGCCACCGGGTCCGCACCCAGGGTCAGTCCGCCGACTGCCTGGTAGGACCAGTCGGCGGTCAGCTCGCGAACCAACTGCCCGATCAGCGGTGCGGCCTCATGGTGCAGCGTCGCGCGGCGCAGGTCCACGTAGTAGTCGGCCTGCCCCCCGGAAGTCAGCGTCACCGCGCCGTGCACCACGGCCAGCTCGCGCACCAGGGTGGCCAGCCGAGTCCGCGCCGCGCTGTTCACCTGCGGGGCCGCCCCGGCGCGCGGCGCGCCGCTCATGTCCGGCCCTTTGCGGTGCGTCCGGCGAACCTGCGGACCAGACTCCGGGGCAGCGCGTCCACTAACCCGACCAGTGCCCGGTACTGCAGGCCGGGCACCGAGATGATGCGCCCGCGCCGCAGGTCGGCCATACAGTGGTGGACCACGTCGTCAGCGTCCAGCCAGAGCGCCGACGGAATGCCCGCCATGTCGATGCCTGCCCGATCGTGAAACTCGGTGCGGACGAAACCCGGACACAACGCGAGTACCCGCACTCCGGTTCCCCGCAATGACGTGGCCAGGCCCTCGGAGAACATCATCACGTAGGCCTTGCCCGCGCTGTAGGTCGAGCCGCGGCCGGGTATGAAGCCGGCCACGCTGGACACGTTGATTACCGCGCCGTGCCCTCGGCGCACCATCCCGGGTAGCGCGGCGTGGGTGAGCCGCTGCACAGCGGTCACATTGACGTCCAACTGAGCCTGCAGGTCCTCGACATCAGCCTCGACGAACTCGCAGGCGACCGCGAAGCCGGCGTTGTTTACCAGTAGGTCCACCGGATCCCCATCCCGGAGCCGCCGTTCGACCTGCTCGCGCTCGGCCGCTTCGGCCAGATCGGCGCGCAGCACCTCGGCGCTCACGCCGTGGCGGGCGGACAGCTGGGTGGACAGTTTCCGCAGGCGGTCAGCATCGCGGGCGACGAGCACCAGGTCGTAGCCTTCAGCGGCGAGCCTGCGGGCGAAAGCGGTTCCGAGTCCTGCGGTGGGCCCGGTGATCAACGCGGTTGGCATGCCCCGAGGCTAGTCCGTCGGCCCCCAGCGGCGTTGCTGGTGAGCACGGATCACGCCGGCCTGGTCCCTCCCCAGATCAGTGGCGGTCATCGTCACCTCGGATATCCACGGTTCACTTAGCAGCTCTGGTGATTGAAAGTAGAACCATAGTCAGTTAAACAGATCCAGTAGTAGCCATCAAAGGTGGCGGGCACATTGATCAACATATACCCTCCTTCTGTTTCATTGGTGCAGTTCGGCCCTGAGTAGGTGTATACTTGGACCTCGCCAGCCCACCACATATCATTGATGTCCGTCGTGACGTCAGGTGTCTCGAAGCACGATTCAATCTGATTAAGATCGTACTGGTTGTGTCCGATGATTTGCACCGAATAGACGCCATTTGGGGTTTCGTCGATGAATCGAATCTGTTGGGCGTTGTAGGTGGATGCGCTGGGGGGGTCGGGCGGGGGTGGCTCTGGCCTCGTTGCGGGCGGTGGCCCCGGCTCCTCTAGCTTTGGCTCCTCTGGGGCTGGCCGCGCAGGCGGTGGCTGTGGCGCAGTTGGTCGCTCTGGAGTGGGTCCTGCCGCCGGAGGTGGTGGGAGTACCGACGGGGCCGGCTGTTTCGGGGCGGGGGCCGCCTGTTCGGGCGGTGGTGGCAGTACTGGCGTAGCTGAGATTGATGACGGTAATGCCGGTGCTGAGGTGGATGACGGGGAAGCAGCAGTGGATGGTGCGGCGGCTTGAGCCGGCGTCGTGGGCGTAGATTCAGCGACCATCCCCCATGCAATGACTCCACCATAGGTGACCGCGATGGCGGCGATCAGCGAGATGAGGACCAGACCCCATCGACGGTACTTCGACGGTACTTTATCATCGTTTTGCGGGCGGCCTGCGCTAAGAATTTTCGCCGAAGTGCCCGGATCTGATAGCGTCGTGCGACTGCCGGTGCCCAGTCGTCCTGCGCGTATCTTAGTGTTATCCGAGTGTGACTGACCAGACAGCGATGGATACGCTGCCGCCGGTTCTCTTTGAGGCGGCTGCCATGTTTGCGCCCCGCTCACACTTGAGGGAAGCTCGGTTACGGTGAAGCCGAGAAATGCCTGGAGATGCTGCAGTGCGGCCGCAAAGTCGAGCGCATTCGTGAATCGGTCGCGCTGCTGCTTGGCCATGGCCTTGCGCACGACATCCATCACCTGGTTCGATATCTCTGGCCGTGGAATATCAGGAGGGCGGTCGTTGAGAATTCGCTGCATCACCGATGCGATGCTCTCGTCGGTGTCATTCCGGTGAGCTGGCTGGCCGGACAGCAGCTGGTAAAGCGTCGAGCCGAGCGCGTAGACGTCGGAGGCTTGGCTCGGCGCGGTGCCCATGAGCAGCTCCGGTGCGGTGTGGTGCAGCGTCAACGCGTTGGTCCGCGTCGATGAATCACCTGCGTCGAGCAGGCGCGCAATGCCGAAATCAGCCAACGCGAGTTCACCATAACCGGAGACCAGAATGTTATCCGGTTTGATATCGCGATGCAGGATTCCGGCATTGTGCGCCGCGGCCAAGGCTCCGGCGATCTTAACTCCGAACCGCAAGGCGTCATTCAGTGGCAACGGACCATCACGAGTGAGGCGTTGCTTGAGTGAGCCGGGTTCAAAGTATTCCATCGTGACGTAGGGGCGACCGGATCGCGTTGTCCCGGTGTCGAGCACGGTCACTACGTTCGGATGGCCGGTGAGCCGGCTGGCCAGCTGGCATTCCCGCAGGAAATTGCTGAGGGCCTTCTCGTCAACGGCAGGAACGGCGAGCACCTTGACCGCGACTTCGCGGTCAAGGTGCTCCTGCCGTGCCCGGTAGACGACGCTGAAGCCGCCTTGGCCTATTTGTACGAAGTCGCGGTAGCCGTCGATCTCTTCGGCATTACCCCCGGAAGGTTGAGCTGTCCCCCGTACCCGCATATTACGTGTCCTCATCAGGGGTGTGGAGTTCCTCAGGCTGGTTGAGGAGTCCTCGGGATGGTTGGGTAGTTGCTGGAAGACCCTTGCCACTCCATTTTGGTGGCCTGGTTTTCAGGATCCGCCGCCTGCCGTCATGATGTTCTGGGCGATCTTCTGCAGCTGCTCACGGAGCTGCGCGAGCTCCTGCTGGGCCCGATCGAGGGCCGACTTGGTCTCTGGCCAAGTCTGCTCACGGAACTGCTGAGCGAGGGGCCCGTCCCAGGTATCAGGGTTGGACAAGGTCTTGCCTTGCGCGTCCAGCTTCCCGATCTGCTCCGTCAGCCCTCCGTCGATGATCGCTTGCATCTGCTGAATCGCGGTCTTGGCCTCGTCCGTGGACAGCACGCGGGCTACCATCTGTGCTCCTTTCTCAACTGGGTGTGCTCGTCAGGATAGAATGCATGACGGTAGCGGCCGTGTCGACGGCTCGCCGGTGGGTGGCGGAGAGGTGCACCTTGACTGACCTGGGGGCGATTCATGAGGACGTGGTCTTCAACTGGAACGCCGCTCGACGGCTGTCGGCGCAGTTCCGCGCGGTCGCCACGACGCTTGAGGGGCAGATATCCCAGCGCAACACACTCGCGGACCAGGCGTTGCGGGAGTGGCGCGGGGCTTACGCCGAACAGTTCCGGGTACGGATGAATACCTGCACCGGCGACGCGCAACGTTTCGCGGCGAGCATGCATTTGGCTGCGAACCAGCTCGACGAGCTGGCCGAGTTGGCGCGCGCCGAGCAGAGCCGCCGTGAGAGGGCCCGGCAGTGGGTGCAGGATCAGGAGAACGAGAGTTTCCTGAACAAGGTCGGCGATGCCATCTTCGGAGAAGACGACAAGCCGCCGGTACCTGGGCCCATACAACCGCCCAGATACACCCAGCAGGCGCCGGTCGCCGCGGCGGCTCGGGGGTGAGTGGGTGTCCATCAGCTCGGCTCGGCCGGATGACCTCGACAGCTTCGCTACCGGTAGTCGCGCGGCTGACCAGGAGCTGCAGACCGCGCGAGGCACGTTGCTCAGGCTGCTCGCCGAGTTTCAGGACCGGACCGACTGGGGACTGTTCGACCCCAGCTCGCTCCTGGAAGGCTTCCGCCGGTACATCGAGCTGAACGAGGTCGATGCGCAGTGGGTGGCCACCATCGCGGAGACGTTTCGCCGGGCCGGTGGGGATGGGTCGCTGGCGCGATTGCCGGACGCCGCTATCGCGGCGAGCCTGCGCGCGGCGGGGCTGGACGGTACCCGCGAGTCGGTGGCCTATATGGATCCGATCGCCTTCGGAGCCCCGCCCACCACCGGTTACGCCAATGACCCGGTCAACACCGCGAGCGGCAATTTCGTCGACTTCACGACCGACCTCCCGTTCAGCGGTCTGCTGCAACTCCTGAACCTCACCCGGGCGTACAACAGCCGCTCGGACCGCGACGACGGCCCCTTCGGCGTCGGCTGGTCATGCTGGGCATCCGCTCGGCTGCTGCCCCGCTCGGACGGGGCGGAGTACGAGGGCCCGGACGGGCAGCGCGCGCTGTTCCCCCGGATGGGCGCGGGTTACGGCCGTGTCGTCGGCGTCAATGCGCAGGTCGAGGTCCTGGAGGCCGGCTTGGCGCTGCAGTGGTTCGATGGGCGGCGCTGGGAGTTCGATGACGCGGGGCGCCCTCGACTCGTCTCGCAGGGGCCGGGCACCGACGTCTGCTTCCGCTATGACGACCATGGTCGGCTGGCCGGACTCCAGCACTGCCGGGGCCGGGACGTCGAGGTGACCTGGGACGGCCCGCGCATCGCCGGGCTGTCCTGCTCCGACGGCCGTGTGGTGTGCTATCGCTACGACGAGCCCGGCAATCTGGCCGGAGCCGACGGCCCTGCCGGCCCCAAGCAGTACGCCGTTGACGAACACGGCCGAGTGGTATCGGTCAGTGACGCCGATGGTGTCATCGCATTCGTCAACACCTATGACGAGCACGGCCGGGTCACCGAGCAGCTGTCCCCGTTCGGCAGGCGCACGTCCTTCGGCTACCTGCCCGGCAATGTGACGGTCACGGCGGACGACAGCGGCGGCCCGATGAGCACCTACATCCATGACCGGGCCGGGCGGCTGGTCACGGTCATCGACGGCCACGGGCAGCGCTTCACGAAGAACTACGACGACTGGGGCAATCCGGTCGCGATCATCGAGCGCAACGGCGCGGTCACCGTGCAGGAGTGGGACGATCGCGCGCGCCTGCTCCGGCGCACGCTGCCCTCCGGGGCGGCCTTCAGCTTCTCCTACGACGATGCGGATCGGCTGGTCGCCGTGGCCGCGTCGACCGGAGCCGAGACCCGGTACCGGTATGAGGGTGCGCAGCGCAGCCCGTCGGAGATCGTCGACCCCGAAGGTGGCCGCACCCGGCTCGCTGTCGCGGCCGGGTTGGTTCATGAGGTGACCGATCCGGACGGGGTCACGGTCCGATTCGAGTTCGACCGGGACGGCAACCTCGTGGCCGCCACCGACGGCGAGGGCAACACCGCCCGGATCGAACGGGATGACGCGGGCCGGCCGGTGGTCGCGACCTCCCCGAGCGGGCGACGCACCACCTTCGACTACAACGCTGCGGGCCTGCTCAGTTCCCGTCGGGGCCCGGCAGGCGACCACTGGCGCTACGAGTACAGCCTTGGCGGGCGGCCCACCGCCGTCGTCGATCCGACCGGTGCACGCACCGCGGTCAGCTATGGCCCCCATGGTGAGCCCACCGAGTTCGTCGATCCACTCGGCGGCACGACTGCCCGGCGCTACGACATGTTCGGCAATGTGGTGGGCGCTACGGCGGCCGACGGCGCCAAATGGGAGTACTGCTACGACGCGCTGATGCGGCTCACCGCCCACACTGATCCGGCCGGCGCGACCTGGCTGCGCGAGTACGACGTCGCGGGCAACCTCACCGGCTCCATCGACCCCACCGGGATCCACTACACCGCGACCGTCGACCAGAGCGGGCGGGTGACGGCCCTGAACGACGGGCTGACGTCGAGCGCCTTCGAGTTCGACGAGCTCGGGCGGACCCTGGCGCACCGCAGACCGGACGGCACCGAGTTGCGGGCGACCTACGACCGGTGCGGTCGGCGCACCTCGGTGCTGGACCCACACGGCGAGCTCACCCGGTACGAGTACACCCCGGGTGGGCGGGTCCAGCGGGTCGTCGCGCCGTCCGGGCGCGCGGAGACCTTCGAGTACGACCGCTGTGGCCAGGCCACCGCCCGGATCGATGCGGCGGGTCGACGCTGGGAGTACCGCTACGACGCCGACGGTGCGCTCGTCGAGCGGGTGGCGCCGACCGGCGAGGCCGAGACCTTCACCTACGACGCCGGCGGACGGGTGGCGCAGTGGTCGGCACCCGGCTCGGGCACCACCACCTACTCCTACGACGCAACCGGCCGGGTGGTCGCGGTCACCGACCGGCTGGCCGGATCCCGCCGCTTCGGCTATGACCCCGCCGGGCGCCTGATCGAGGCGGTCGACGCGGGCGGTGGCACCACTCGCTACACCTACAACAGCCGGGGTTTCCTGGTAAGCGTGGTCGACCCGCTCGGCGGGCTGACCACCCTCGGCTACGACGAGGTGGGCCGACTGCTGTCGGAAACCGATCCGCTCGGCCGGGTCAGCACGTTCGCCTACGACGCCGCGGGCCGACTGCTCCAGCGCGTCGACGGGGACGGGGCACGGGTGCGGTGGAGCTACGACGTCTCCGGCCGGGTCCGGACCCTCGGCGGCGGCTCCTCCGACGACCCGCAGATCTCCATCACCCGCGACGGGCTCGGTCGGCCGGTGCGCATCGGCGAGCCCGGACGGCAGTGTCAGGAGCTGCGCTGGGACCGGTCTGGGCGCCTGATCGAACGCCGTCGGGGCGAGCTCGCGATGCGCTGGCGCTATGACGCCGACGGCCGCCGCTGCGCACTCGGGTACCCGGACGGCAGCGAGACCGCCTACACCTCCGAGAAGGCCGGCCGGACGGTCGCGATGGACCATCCGCTGTTGGGGCGGGTGCGGTTGGATCGCGATCCGGTCGGGCGGCTGGTCGGTCTGCACGGCGACGGTATGAGCGCGACCTGGCGTTACGACGCCGGTGATCTCGTGGGCTACGACCTCGAGCACGGTGGTACCCGCCGCGCCACCCGGCTGACCCGCGACGCCACCGGCCGGATCAGCTCGGTCTCCGTCGACGGCCAGGTGCGGCACTACGGCTACGACCCGGCCGGTCAGTTGGTATCCGTGACCGGGCCGCAGGGCGAGTTCTCCTTCGACTACGACGCGAACGGTCGGCTGGTAAGGGAGGCCGGGCCGGGCGGACTCGTCGAGTACGGCCACGACGCCGCTGGGCAACTGACCTCCGCACGCCGGGCCGGGGGCGGCGAGTGCCACTTCGAGTACGACGGGGCTGGCCGCCGGGTGCGCGAGGTGCGACCCGACGTCGACCGCAGCTACCACTGGGACTGGCTCGGCCGGCTGACCGGCGTGGACACCGTGCGCCCGGACGGTGCCGCGCGCTCCACCCGCTTGGTCGTCGATGCGCTGGGTGAGCTCGCCGAGGTCGATGGCACAACGCTGATGTGGGATACCGCCGACCCGATGGCCCCGCTGACCTGGCTCGGGCAGAGCGCCGTCATCGGCGACGGCCGGCCGTGGGCCGTGGTCTCGGCCGCCGCCCACGCCGCTGGCGAGGATCCATGGCTGGACCGGAACTGGCAGGGCACGGGCGGTGTGGAACCGTCCGACCCCTGGGGCACCGGAGCCGGCTCGCCGGTCGGTGACCTCCAGCTCGGCTTCGGTGGTGAGCTGACCATCGACGGCCTGGTCTGGTTGCGCAACCGGGCCTACGACCCGGCCACTCGCTCGTTCCTGCTGCCCGACCCCCGCCCGCCCGTACCCGGCACCGCGTACGCGGCCAATCCGTACCACTACGCGGGCAACGACCCGATCAACCTCGCCGACCCCCTCGGCCTGCGCCCCGTCACCGATGCCGAGCTGCAGCGCTATCGGGACCAGATGGACCGCAACCTCTGGGAGCGCGGCGCGGACTGGATGGCGGACAACTGGGAGTACGTCGCCGCCGGCGCCATGATCGTCGGCGGAGTGGCTCTCATGTGCACCGGCATCGGTGGTCCCGCCGGCGTCGCTCTCATGGCCGGATCGGGTGCTCTGATCAGCGCCGGAGCCAGCACCGCCATCCAGAAGTTCTCCACCGGCGAGGTCGACTGGGGCCGCGTTGCTGTCGACGGCGCAATGGGAGCGGTCGCAGGGGGCGCGGGGGGCGCGGCCGCGTTGGGGATAAGCCGGACGGCATTCGTGGCCAGTAGGTCACCAGCCGCGCAAGCCTTGATCATTGGAGGTACCGAAAGCATCGCCTCCGGGGCGGCGGGACGTGGCTTTTCCGGCAGCAACCCGCTGGATCCCAAGGGCATGGCGCAGGATCTCCTGACCGGTGGTCGGAGCAATGGCGTCGGCGGACGACTCGGTGAGTTGCCGCCAACTCCCGCAGCGAGGATCCCTGATGATGCAGCAGTTGTACGCGGCGGAACCGCCGACCTACCAGCTCCCGGAGAGGTTTTCTCGGGTTCATCCGGGTCAAACTTCGATGAGGCCGCTCGGGGTGTGCCCCACGGCCAAGTACGTCAGGCCACTGTAGGTGACGTTCGCGCCGGTGGCGGCAGTGTCGAGTATGCGCCTGAGTACGACACACGTGTCGAGAAAACCAACTATCAGCATGTGGATGTGTCCCTTGGTCCTAGGGGGAGCCCCTTCGGCGAGCTCGAGAAAAATCCGTGGTCGAAGAAGGATCGCTGGGGAGGAGAAAACTATCCCTATGCCGATGAAGGGTAGCCACATGCCAACTGTTGATGAAACAAGAACCGACGACGTCAAACGCCGTATAGCGGCGGCAAGTCCGGAACCTTGGCTCGTGTCGCGCGACGAGCAAGGGGACAGGATGATAACCACTGGGCGGTCAGATCGTGGGCGCTTGTACATCAAGCGTGACCTTGCCGCAGCGAGCGACGAGGACTTCGCATTCATCGCCCTCGCCCGGTCCGCGCTTCCTCGGCTCCTCGAGGCCGTGACAACCGGGGACTTCAACGCCTTGACAACAGACGAGCTGAGCGAGATCGAAGCGGTTCTTGCTCGGACGAGCGCCGGTCCATGGACGGCGTTTCTGGAGGAGACCCAACCGATCGGTGGCTGCAGTATGATCTGGGTCGGCGATGAGGCAGACGCTCCCGACATGTATGTGTGGCTTGAAGACAATATCGCGCCTGCTGGTGACATCGAGTTCATTGCCGCCGCCCGTGAAGACCTTCCGGATCTTCTGTCCGAGATCCGTTACCTGCGCGGCAAGGGCCGTTGACTTACAAGTTCGCCGAAACCTTTGGCTCTCCAGAGTGGTCCCACTGCCGTCTATCCGGGTTGAGTAGTGGCGACCTGCACGATCCCTGGGTCGCCGTTGGTGATGAGGTAGCCGCGGCCGGGGGTCATCTGGACGGGGGCGCGGCGGGGCAGGGTGGCGCCGAGGAGGTCGCCGTCGAGGTCGATGTTGGGGCGTAGCAGGACGCCGGCTTTGGATCGTCGGACGGTTTTCGTCCAGTGGCTGTAGAGCGAGCGCACGGCGTCGTTGTTCGCCGCCGCGATGATGCGCAGATCGGCAAGCCCCGCCGAGAGCAGGGTACTGATGGCGCTGTCGACGTCGTCGAAGGTCTCGGCGTCGTCGATGAGCAGCACCACCGGACCCTGCCGCGTGCGCAGTTGGGCGAGCAGGGCAGTCGCCTCGCCGCCGGTGGGGGCGAACCGGTCGAGCGCGGGGCAGTCTCGCAGGGGTGATCGTGGCCGGCCGGTGGCCGCGACGTACACGGGGGTGTCGCCGTGGCGCAGGGACTCGGCGATGGTCCACAGGGTGGTGCTCTTGCCGCTGCGGGCCGGACCGGCGACGAGGGCGTGCTCGCCGTCGTAGAGCTGCAGCGCGGCGACGCCGAGGTCCGACTCGGCGATACCCAGGGGGATACGCCAGGGCTCGCTGCTGAGCCGGCTCGTGGCAGTGAGCGAGGTGAGCGACACCTGGGCGGGGAGCGTGCCGATGGACGTGGCCACCCGGGGCGTCGCCGGGAACCGCTCGGCGAGCGTGGCGACGGCGGCGGCCAGCGACGGTGTCGGCAGCCCGACCTGGATGTGCAGGCCACTCGGCGTCATGACCGCCCGGCCTGGGGTGGGGTGCGGGACATCTTTGCGCTGGAGGTTGGCGGAGACGTAGTCGTAGGAGTCGGCCAGCCGGAAGAGCCACCGTTGGGTTGTGGTGAAGGCGCTGGGCACGGTGTTCAGCCGGTCGGCGGCGATGGCGAAGTAGATGCCGACGTCCAGGCCGTCGGCGAAAACGCGGGCGAGCTGGTCCATCAGCTCCAGGCCCTCGGTGTCGGTGAAGGTGGCGCGCATCGTGGCGAAGTTGTCGATCAGCACCACCAGGCGTCGGATCGTCGCGTCGCGGCCCTGCAGCCGCCGGCGGCCCAACTCACCGAAGAGGTGGCGCAGCAGCCGGATCTGCCGTTCCCGGTCTCCGGCCAGGACGACGGATCCGGTGTGCGGCAGTCCCTCCAGAGCGCTCAACTCCCCGATGCCGTAGTCGAAGACATGCAGTTCGAGCTCGTCGGGCCGGTGGGTGGCGACCAGCCGCAACGCGAGGGCGACCAAGGTGGTGGTCGTCCCGCTGCCGGGGATCCCGAACAGCAGGAGGTTGCCCTCGGCCAGGTTCCAGCCGACCGGATACTGCGCCTGCCGCCGGGGGTCGTCGGCCCGGGCGACCATCGCCCGGATAGCGCCTACCGGTGCGGCCGTGTCGTCAAGTTCGGCCAGGTCGATCCGCGACGGTAAGGGTTCTGGCCACGGCCGGCGGGCCGCCGGCAGTCCCTCCAGCTCGTTCGCCTCGATGATGGCGTCGACGAGCCGCGCGAGGTCCGTCTTCGTGTCGCTCGGACTCTCGACGCGGGGTGGAGCCGCCCCCGGCAGAGCCTCGGCGCGGCTCATCGGCCCGAAGATGAACGGTGCGACATCGATGGCGACGTCGGCGCTCTCCTCGGTGACGCATGTGATCAGCGCAGTCTGGATCGGGACAATCTCGCCGGGTCCCAGCCGGGCGTAGGCCCGGCCTCGGCGCATGCGGTTGATGGCGGCGGCGTCTTGGACTCCGATGACGTCCATGGAGTCGGCGGCGTCCTGCACCCGCAGCGAGATCCGCAGGTTGGTGTTGGCTCGGATGTTGTCATCCACCGCACCGGAGGGCCGCTGCGTCGCCAGGATCATGTGCACGCCCAGGGTGCGTCCGCGCTGGGCGATGCCGACCAGCGAGGAGATGAAGTCCGGGAGCTCCTTGGCCATGGTGGCGAACTCGTCGATCACCACGACCAGTCGGGGCATGGGCTGTTGCGGAGCCAGCGCCAGGTACTCCTGGATGTTGTCCGCGCTCACGGTGCGCAGCAGCCGCTCGCGATGGTGCAGCTCCGCTTCGAGCGCGCGCAGGGCGCGTTCACCGAGCTGCTCGTCCAGGTCGGTGACCATGCCGACGGTGTGCGGCAACCGTGAGCACTCGTCGAACGCCGCGCCACCCTTGTAGTCGATCAGGACGAACGTGAGGTGGGCCGGATCGGCACCGGCCGCGAGCGCGGCGACCAGCGTACGGAGCAGCTCACTCTTGCCGGACCCGGTGGTGCCACCGACCAGGCCATGCGGCCCGTCGTCGACCAGATCTAGAGTGAAGACCCCTTTCTCGGTGACCCCCAGCGGTGCGACCGGATGGGCATCGGACTTGCGGCTGCGCCACCGTTTCCGCACCGACTCCGGATCGATGTGGTCGAGCCCGAGCAGCGGCAGCAGGCGGACCTGGTCGGGGAGGTCGCCGCCGCGCAGATGCAGTTCGGGATCCTCGAAGCGGGCGAGGTCCCGAGCACAGTCCCGCGCGCTGTGCTTCGTGAGCCCGGCGGCGAGGACATTACCGATTTCGATGCCCTCGTCCGGCCGCTTGAGGAGCCCGCCACAGTCCTGGTTCAGCTCCAGAACCGTGTTGCACACGGCGGGCAGGCGGTCGACGGTATCGGCGAGGACGATGCCGGCGACGCGAGCCACTCCTGGGGTCGGGGAGTGGCTGTCCCGTTGGTTTCGGTTCTCGCTCAGCAGAGTTCGGGCCGGGGAATCCTTGCCCTCAGTGAGAGTGTCCGAGTCGAGAACGAGCAGAACGGTGCCGGTGCCGGCACCCGACACGAGCTGTCGCAGCAGCGCGTCGCTGGGATCGCGTCCGGCGGCCAGCCACCGGGCACCGGCGGCTGCGCCGGTCGTCCGGGTGTGTGGCAGCCACTTCGACCACTCCCACTCCAGCTCGCGGCCCGCGTCGGCGAACACGGCAATGGTCAGGTCGGCCGGACCGTGGTGGACCGCCGCCTGGCACACCAGGCTCCGCGCGACAGCCAGCGCAGCCGCCCGGTCACCGACGATGCCGACGACCCCACCGCCGGACAGGTCGACGGTGGCCGGTGCCGCGCTCAGGTATTGGGACTCCGGCAGGCTCGCGATCTCGCTCGGCAGCTTGGTTGAGAAGCCCTCCAGCGGCGGCCGCCAGGTGATGTCCGCGACTCCGGCGAAGAGAACCAGGAAATCCTGGTGATGCCTGCGACGCTCCCACAGCCGCACGCTCGGCAGCGCCGCGCGGCGCAGTACCTCCGGTACATCGGGACACAGCTGCCAGGATCTGGCCCGGTCAGCGATGTTCGCGTCGTGGACGTTCTGCTTCAGATCGGCGAGCCCGAACTCGTACTCCGCGCGCTCGCGGCGGCCTTTGCGGCTGCTGCGACGGCGCGATTCAAGCCACATACCGACCGCGAGAACCGGGCTGAGCAGAGCGAACAGGGCGAATCGGACGTCCCTGGTCACCGCGATCAACACGACCGCGAGCACCAGCGGACCGATGACGACCGACCAGCTGAACTCCGGTTTGGCAGTCTCCCCGGGTTCTGTCGGCACCTCCAACGGGCTGGCGGGGACGGGAGCGGCAACCCTTGGCGGTCGGTTGAATGGCACGGTGCCACTTCCTCCCGCATGGCGCCGCAGGTCCAGCGCCCGGGGCCGGTCGTCGGTCCGGGTGGCCCGGATGGTGACGGCGTGCACATCGAACTCGATGACGGCGTCGGCAGCCAGATCGACCGATTGTTTGAGGGAAAGCCGTTCACCGTTGAGCGCGGTGCCACCTGACGAACCGAGGTCGGTGATCGTGCCTATACCCGACTGGTCCACGTCTATCTCAAAGTGGTGCCGGGAGACACCCACGTCGTCGAAAACAACTCCATTCGACGGGTGCCTTCCGATCGCCGACCGACCCTTCGGCAGCGGGAAAGCGCGACCGGATGACAAGCCGGCAACGACAAGGAGCTCGAGCCCCTGGGACGACGGCGTCGGACGGGTGCTGAGGGGGGCTGGTGGAACCGTGAGCCAAGCTCCGTCGTGCAACCCGGAGTCGGTGATCGGGCACGAGGCCGGCAGGGACCGGCCGTTCACCGCGACCGACGTCACAGCAGCGCCGTGCACCACCCGTACCAGGTCACCCAGCGTCGCATCCGGATTCCGAAGAGTGATGTCGAGCTCCTGGTCACCCGCTACGGAGCGGTAGACGATCTGCACGCACACCACCATTTGGCAAGGCTGAGGTTTTTGTGAGCCTACAGCCCGTATTGATTCCTTGGGAGGGGCGGTCCGGCGCACTAGTGGATCAGAGCCCTAACCGCCATCACTCCGTGCGGACGCGCGTTCATGCAGGATGAAGAGGGTATAGGCCGCAAGGGTGGAGTCATCGGTGATCTCACCGTGGCGGAGCATGCTTTCGAAGTCGGCTCGGGAGATCCATCTCTGGATCATGTCTTGCTCTTCGGGCTCGCGGGTGTGCTCGCCGGTGGCGAGGTCGTCAGCGACGAACACGGTGTATGCCTGGCTGCTCATGCCGACAGCGGTATGCAGATAGCCGATCTGGTCAAGACGTCGGGCGCGGAGTCCGGTCTCTTGCGCCAGCTCTTGGCGTGCCAGCTCGGCCGGGTCGCCGTCCGCACGGTTGGGAAATGACCCTTGCGGGAATTCCCACGACCGGCGAGAAGTGGGGTAGCGGTACTGCTCAACCAGATGAAATCCGTCGCGCTCGACCGGGATGATGAGGGAAAAATCTGGTTTGTCGACATAGGCGTAGATCCCCTGGGAACCATCCGGCCGCTCGATCTCGTCCTCGCGAAGGGTCATCCACGGGTTCTCGTACACGAGCTGTGAAGAAATCCTGCGGATAGTGGGTTTGTCTGTTTTGCTACTTCGTGGATTCATGAAGTGCCTGCTGCCACGGGTAGCTGTCGAGGACTGTACCACCTGTGCGGGGCGGGTGCGGTTCGAATTCTCCTGGTCCGAACAGGACACGCACGCCCGCCTGGCGTAATGTCTCGATGCTGCGGAGGAATACCTGATTGGCCGCCAGGCCTTGATTGACGAATGGCAGTACCACGATACGGACACCGAGCCCGGTGAGCTCGGCAAGCTGGTTGAGCACGTAGTTGTCGGCGATACCGGCGGCCCACTTGTTGATTGTGTTGTAGGTCGCCGGGGCCACCACGACCGCGTCCGCGCGAGGTAATGATTCATCCTTGGAGGTACGGTAGGTGGTGCGTACCGGGTGGCCGGTCAGTACGGTCAGCGCAGGCAGGTCCAGAAAGTACTCGGCCGCCGCTGGGGTAGCCAGACAGTACACCGACCAGCCCTCCGCTCTGGCAAGCTGGACCATGACGTCAATGCGACTGGCCGGACCGGCCGCGCAGATCACGAGATACAGCACTCGCTCAGTCATGCCGTTAGACCCGCCCGGACCGCCATCTGCTGCACCAGGCGACCGGATTCACCGCTCGTCGTGTCCAGGAGCGACTGTAACAAGCTGTGCGCAAGCGGTCGGCAACGAACTTCTTCCGCAGCGACGTGTTCGGCCTGGTTTAGCATGCGTACGGCGTCGGAGTAACGACCGACTTGAGTGAGTGCCAGGGTTAGGTCCAGCAGATAGTTGGCCTTCCGTTCCGGAGGTAGTGTGCCAATGAGCGTCGGGTCGATGCTCTGCGCGTATTCCAGTGCCCGGCCGCCCTCGTGCAAGCGAACCAGCGCCGCCACGCGATGCACCGCGACATTGGCTGAACCGAAACTGGTCTGGTGCGTGTCGTGTCGTGGCCCCATTCGCTCGGCTGCGGCCGCGGCCTCCTCATGCATCGCGAAGGCCAGTGTGGCGTCGCCCTGACGAGCGGCCGCAATGGTGGCCGCCAGGAACAGCATGCCGTAGAGCGAGCACAACTCGTGGTCCCGCGCGGTCAACTGGAGTCGCATGCGATCGGCCATACTCATCAGAACCGCGGCGGCATCGGTCCGCTGGCCGCCGCTGGTCATCGCGCGGGCTACGCTGCGCGTCGCCCGCGCCAAGGCCACTATGTCGTCGACGGCCAGTGCCGTATGCATCGCCCGATCCGCTGCCAGCCACGCGATGTCATGGGCGTCGAACTTCAGCAGCACGGACGAAGCCAGGCGGTAGGCCACGACAAGCGCCCGATGGGCCGCTACCTGGTCGGCGACCGAGGTAGTCAGGAGGACGGCCTGAGCGTCGCTCAGTAGCTTCGGTAGGTACTGGGACACCACCGTGAAATGAGACGACGACCAGGCATGCTGAACGTAGGCCAACTGTCTGGCCACAGTGTTCAGCGTGACTGACGACTGGTCGGCACCGGGTGCAGTGACGGACGGATACCGGCCCAGTGCCGCCCTGATGGCCTGCACTTCCACCGCATCAACGCAGCCCGCCACTCGCTCTGCGGCCCGACTATCGGTCAACGCTGTGGGGTCGATGTGCAGAGCTTCGGCCACCCGCTCCAGCATCGGCAGCCGCACGAGCGAACGTTCGCCGCTCTCGATCTTGTCCACCCACGAGGTTGAACGACCCACCATGTCGGCAAACTGCTGGCGGTTCAGGTTGCGGCGCGTACGCCAATAATGGACCCGCGAGCCGATAGCCCGTGCCTGGTCATCCATGTTCTGCTCACCTCCGTTGCCGCGAGTGGCCGGTCGGTGTCAGCATAACCAACGCCAAGTCACACATTCTGTACAACCGGTAGCCCTCGCCCATTCGTAGCATCACCAGGTAGTACGCTGGTCGAACTACATATAGATCTTGATGCGTTGAACCTGCTCAACGTAGTATTAACCTGGCCGAGAAACGACGACGTGATGTGCTGACTGTCAGCTCCTTGCTGAGGGTGACGGCATCACGTTTGTTGGAGCTCGGCGAGTGCTCGTCGAATCAGCTCTCTGGCTGCTTTCCCATATACCGCTGATTGGTGGAGCAGGGCAAATGCCTTGACGTGCACGGCTATCTCCCGCGGCTGGATGATGTCCAGCCCGGCTGAGACCCCTTCGACCTCTACTCGCTCTTCGTCAAATATCCAGAAGCTCCCTTGGGCTAGACAGTGACGTTCACCCGAAGCCGGTATAATTCCTAGGCTTACCCGGGGCAGTGACATGACGGCCAGTACGCGGTCGAGTTGTCCGAGCATCACGTCGGTATCGCCGACGCGTGTGCGTAAGGTTTGCTCTTCCAGTACGAAGGCGAAGCGCCGAGCTCCGGTGTAGAGGACTCGTTGTCGTTCCATACGGGCGGCGACGGCTTCGTCCACGTCACCCGGTAGGTCGAGGAATTCGTTCCAGAACCTCAAAATGGCAGCGGCGTATTCAGCTGTGTGAAACAGACCGGGTATGACGGTGTTCTCGTAGCCTCGGAACAGCTTTGTGCGCTCGTAGAGCGGGACGGATGAGGTTTGTGAATGTTTCATTCCAGCACGCAGATGGCGCTGCCACTCGACATACATTGACTCGATGGCCCGCACCGTGGCGATGAGATCTGGTATTTCGTCTTCGGCGTGGCAGGCGCCGCACCATACCCGGATGTCCTGTTTGCTCGGAGCCTGGGCGCCGTGTTCGAGCTTGCTGATCTTCGTGAAGTGCCACTCGCACACGGCAGCTAGTGCCCGCCCTGTCAGGTTCGCATCGATGCGAATCTCTCGTAGGCGGGCTCCTAGCGCTTCCCGGGCCTGCTTGACTGGTGTCGTGGACACTTTAGGCAGGCGTGTACTCGTGGTGTGGGATAGCGATCTTCCACGCCTCCTCGAAGGCTTCCGCGCACGTCTGAATGATGTCCGGATCGGTCGTCATTTCATGGTCAAGGACATGCCCATCACCCGAGAAGTGCGTGAAAGAAACTGTCTCACGGTCGAACATCCAGAAGTCGTTTCCCGGTAACAGGAGCTGTGACGCATGACGCCGAGGCAGCCATCGAACATTTTCACCGGCACGAACGAGCTGTGTCGCGTCCAGCCACTCAAACCGGATGTAGTCGGTGATCGGTTCGGAGACTATTCGCAATCTGCGCAGCGTTCTACCGGCCTCGTTGTGGCGCTTCATCATCTCGAACCAAGGCCGCCACCACTCTGCTTCCGCTGCGGGGTCCAACTGCTCATCGCGTAGCCAGGTCTGGAATCTGTCTCTCTCGATGTCTGTGGCGTACACGTCTCGCATCTCAAGATGCACAGCTTCACGTCGAAATGTCGTGAAGAACTGGTCACGCTTTTCCGCCGAGATCGGCTCCAATTTCTTACCCTCCAACCAGTAATGTAACAACGGCCGACTTCGTGACATGCACACAGGTCTCGTGGTCCGGAATGCTCATCTGGCTCAGCGTTTCGATGTCGGTGACCCGCTTGCCCTGGATTATATAGTTGCCGCCCGGCATGACGGCGACGATGAGCGGCACGACGTTGGTCACCTCACCGTCCAAGCCATCCAGCACGAGGTGGTCCAACAGAGTGGCCGGTACCTCCACGATGGTCTCGTCATTGGGAACGGTGAGCCGGGTCAGGATGGCGATATCGGTGACGATCCATCTCTGAATCACGTAGGATTCCTGATCGGTCGCTTACAGGGTTGGCGAGTTTTTCGGTGATGAATTCTTCCCGAGGAATCTTAGCTTCACAGTCCTTCTCTCGTCCGTAGCTTGCTGGATATTGCACGAATCAAGGCCAGCATCGGCTGAGGCAAGCAACATGTCAAGGTCCGCTCGACGGCCACGAAGGAGGCGGGCGTCGGACTTCAGCACCCACGTATCAGCTGTCTCATGAAGTCCTCTGCCGACCGTGCCGAGAATTGTGCGAGCAACATTGCGCAACCCTCTTCCGGGGCCGCTGAGCGTAGCTCTAGCGTCACAGCGCATGATGACTACCAGTGCTGACTGATGACCCCGATGAACGAATGGCTGGCGTTGTTGCGAGTCCATGAGGGAGGTGTGACCACGTTGAGGGGCTGGTTCTTCAATCATGGGCAGCCGGTCGACGACTATCTCGCGATGGCACTCGTCGAGCTGGTCCGAACTGGCCATCTGGCACTGGGTTCAGCGATCCTGAGTGGGCAACAACAGGTGTGCGTGACTCACGTCGGGCAGGTCAGGTACACGGAACTGAACAGCAGCGGGATAGGGCAGGGTCGCCATGGCAGCCGATAGCCCGGACCTTGTGGTCGCCAAACGGCTGCTTGACCACGTGAAGGCGCGCTGTGTAATTAGTCGATAGGAGAGGATGGCGTGCACATGACGATTATGAACGATCCGTTGGCGTCGGTCGGGGTGCGCCGCAGGTCAGCTGCTCGTGGGTCGGGCAGTGTGGGGGGTTGTTCGGTTCGAGGTACGCCTGACCGTGATCGGGGACCGGTGGTTTCCCATCGCGATGTCCGCCGCCACTGACGGTGCGCATACTGACTGGCGGTCGGACCTCTCAGCGCTGACCTACGAGCTCGTACCCGTACCGAATACTGTGGCCGACGGCGTGTCGCGATACCTCAAACGCATGAATCTCGCCTACGCGGGATTGGACTTCGTGATTACTCCGGATGATCGGTGGGTGCTGCTGGAAGCCAATTCCGGTCCGGCTACGCCACGTTCATGCACATGCGCACCCCAACTTTCCATGTCGAACCCCAGGCCGGCTCCGCCCGCCACCGCGACGACGCGCGACAGCGAACGACCACGCTGACACACGAGCGCCTCTGGGAGAACCCACCACTGTGGTTCCTACTGCACCTACAGCAACGTGGGCGCGTCGGATTTGGGTATGCGAGGGATCCGGAGACCGGTGGTCCCGACGCGGTGTTCTTCACCAGCCAGGACGGCTCCTGGTGCGAGCTGTCGACCGCCGATGCGGACGGAACCCGTCAGGTGTGGGAAAGCGGCCCCCGTCAGCTGTGGGCTGACATCGAGGCTGCGCTGGAGTTCTGGCATCAACAAGGCGCACCCGGTTGGCACCGCTTCGGGCTCACCGTCACCCCATCCCACCACACGATCTGGCTGGACACACCCGACAGCGGACACCACTGGCCGGTAGGGCCGGTGGGTTAGTGTTGAGTGCGATCCGAAGGCTCGGTGGAGTCGGCCGGATTGTCGGTGTCGGTGACGGTGTCGAGCTGGTCGGCCAGCGCGTTGAGGGCTCGCAACAGCAGCTCGAGCCGGGCCGGTGTGGCGGTGGGGGGCGCTGCGGCCAGTACCCAGTCCTGTTCCAGCCACAGCACCCGGACGTCCTGGCCCACGTCGGCGCACACGTCGGCAAGTTCCTGTGTGAGCAGCGGGCGGGTGCGATCCGGATCGGTGGTGTAGACGGTGCGGTCGCCGACGTTGCCAAGCGGTTCCAGGCCGGGGTCATGGGAGCGCTGGCGGGTCAGCGTCCACAACTCGACCACCAGATCGTTGGCATGCACTCTCCGCCGCACCGCGACCAGCACACCGGAGATCTTGCCGCTCTGCTCGTGGTCGAAGATGTGCACGGGACGGCGGCCCTGGGGAGTGAACAGACTGCCGAGGACCAGATTCCTGGCCACCCCGGCTCCGCCCCGGGCGATCAACCCGTGGCGCCAGCGGTCCACGAGTACTGGATCGGACCCCACGAACCGCCATCCGCGCAGCACCGCCCAGCGGCGCCGCGCCCGCTGATGGGCGGTGCGATGCCCGTAGTCGGCAGCCAGCAACACCACGCCGGCCACGGCGGCCAGCCCGGCGATCACGAACCAAATCCACGGTGACACCCTTGCAGGGTAGTCATATCGAACCGGGCACCGAGGTGCGGTCAACCGGGTTCCGGGGCCGGGACCACGGACGATCACGTCCTCGACGTCGTCGAGCCGCCTGCCGGCCTGCGCACATTCAGCCGGGAGGGTGACGGGCCGGCTCGTCACTTTACTGATCTTCTGGACCAAGGGCGATGCGAACGACACCCCGGGCCCGATCGGCTGACCAGGGCCATTGCCATGGCGCGCCAGCACGGAATGTGACGAGTACCCCTGCGCTATGCAGGACGACCGCGGTGCGCCACGATGCATAGGTGGACTATGAGGACCAATTCCCACCCGAGTCGATCGAGTCGTCCGACGGCGACAACGGCGTCCGAATCCGCACTGTGGACGGTAGCTCGATCGTGGTGCGCACCGACCAGGCGACCCGGCTGGCCAGCCTGGATCTTGAGAACTCAGACGGTGCGCTGATCGAGAGCCGCGTCCTGGGCGTGGAGGACCTTCAACGCCTGCTCGACGCACTGGATGCGGCCCGTGAGCAGGCTCGTACCTCCGTTGTCCCGGTGGTACTGGACGTGTCCGCCGTAATCGGCCGCGACTGAACCTGAGGAGGATTAGTACCACCGGGGGCCGGGTAGGCCCAAGCCGTCGCCCGGACACCGGAGGAGCGTATGCACACCACTAGCGCAACGCAGTCGTTGTGGCTTGAAGCAATGCCTGGTTACGGCTATCCATCGCTGGCCGGCGACCAGACGGTGGATGTCGCGGTGCTGGGTGGTGGCATCACCGGGCTGACCGCGGCGTTGCTGCTGGCCCTTCGGGGGGCGCGGGTGGCCGTCGTCGAAGCCGATCGGGTGGGCGGGGGCGTCACGGGCAACAACACCGCGAAGATCACTGCGTTGCAGTCCACGATCTACTCCACCGTGCAGCGGGCACACGGCCGGCAGGCGGCCGCCGACTACGCCGGCGGGAGCATGGCAGCGGTGCACCGCGTCGCGACGCTGGTCGACCAGGAGGGCATCGAGTGCGATCTGCGGCGTCGGCCGGCTCTCACGCTCGCCATGGACAACAGCGAACTCCCGGCTGTGCAAGGCGAGGCCGAAGCTGCTGCTGCCGCCGGGCTACCGGTGAGTTGGGCCGATAAGGTCGACCTTCCTTTGCCGGTGGCCGGTGCGGTCCAGTTGGACGATCAGATCGCGTTGCACCCGGTGCGCTACGCGCACGGCCTCGCCGAGGCGATTCGTCGCACCGGATCCGAGGTTTACGAGGGCACCCGGGCGACCGGGTTGCACGAGGGCGTGCCCTGCCGGGTGGTGACGACGGGCGGAACGGTGAGCGCCGGCCACGTCATCGTCGCCACGCATTATCCCATCTTCGATCGTGGTGGCTACTTCGCGCGGCTGGAAGCCGTCCGCTCCTACTGCGTCGCCGCGGCGGTGCGCGACCCGCTGCCGACCGGAATGTCGATCAACGCAGGCAGCCCTACCCGCTCGCTGAACACTTACGGGGATCGGCTCATCGTCGGTGGGGAGAGCCACCCGACGGGAGCGCGCGGCGTCGATGAGAGCTGTTACCGGCGATTGGAGGACTTCGCGCGAGCGCACTGGGACGTCACCGAGATCAGCCACCGCTGGTCCGCCCAGGATGCGAGCTCCTACGACCAGCTGCCGGTCATCGGCCGGTACACCCCGTTCTCCTCCGGGGTGTATGTGGCCTCGGGCTTCATGAAATGGGGGCTCACCGGTGGAACCATGGCTGCGGCCATTCTCGCCGATCTCATCAGCGGAAGAGAACCCGAACCGTGGGCAGGGCGGTTCCGCCCGCAGCGGCTCTCGCCTCGATCCGCGCCCCGGTTCGTGAAGATGAACGCGAAGACCGCAGTGGATCTCGTTGTTGATCGGATCACCCCCGCGGAGGTGTCCAGCCCCGCCGAGGTGCCCGCCGGTGAAGCTCGAGTCGTCCGCGCTGGTCGGGGCAAGATCGGTGCTTTCCGGGAGCCGGACGGGACCCTGCACGCCGTGTCCCTGCGCTGCACCCATCTGGGGTGCCTCCTGCGCTTCAACGGCGCCGAGCGCAGCTGGGACTGCCCCTGCCACGGCTCCCGCTTCGCTGTCGACGGCTCGGTACTCGAAGGACCCGCCGTCACACCGCTCCGGCGCCATCAGCTGCCGGACGCGGAGCTCACCTGATCGAAGCCTGGAACGGATCCAACGTTGGGTGGACCCGGGCAACGCCGGGCGGAGCGGCCGGCGTCGTGGCAGTTCGGGCGCAGTGAGCTCCGCCGAAGGGATCGGCGGAGCTCACCCGCATCAGTGGACGCCGCCGCCGGGACTGGCGGCGGGTGTGGCGGCGGGACCGTTGTCGTCGATGCCGCCGAAGGCGTCGAAACCGCCGTCGTCGGTGACACCGCCGGGACCGTCATCATCGACGCCACCGAAGGCGTCGAAACCTAGATCATCGGGAACGCCACCGGGGCCGTCGTCGTCGACGCCACCAAAGGCGTCGAAACCGCCGTCGTTGACGAGTGCACCGGAACCACCCGTCTGCAACAGGGTACGGTTCGGCAGCATATTCACGTATTGTCCGTAGACCTCCGCAAAGCTCACTACATCAGACATCGAGATCCCCCAGTAGTGTGGTAGGAAAACGCGACCCCCGGTGGGTCAAGCGCAGAACACCTCGTGATGATATTTCCGGTTGGACACCACTGATTCTGGTGCCAGCTGCGTCATTACGCAAGGCCTCCTGTGCCACCCACCTAGGATCGCTCTCGATTACGTAATCAGTAGTCGTGGTCCACGTAGCCGCCAGCCGTTCGATACGTAATTCGATACCGGTAGTACCTAGTGTTAGGGTGCGCCGCCAGAATCACCGGGCGGGTGATGCGCTGGCGGTTCATGGGGTATGTACCACAGGGTCGTCATCGACGAACCACGCTCGCGCCGCCGCCAGTGCTCTTCCGGCAGGCTGACCCAGCACCGCGACACCTGGACCACCGTGAGTTCTGTCGGCGGGGCGAGCGAAGCTCAGCTACACCACAAGATGCCGTAGCCATCCCAGTAGCATTCGTTGACGCCGCCGGGGCCGCCACCACGAATGTCGACGGTGTCGTCGTCGATGGTGCTGCCCCCGATGTAGGTGGCGCCGTCGGCGCCGGGCCTCGACTGGAGGATAGTGAGCATGGTGCGGCTCGGCAACACTTCCAGATGTTGGCTGTAGATCTCTGTGAAACTCATTGCGTCAGACATCAAGCTCCCCCTAATATACGAAAACGCGACCCATGTGTGCCACGTACAGAAAACCGAGTGGCGAGACTTTCGGTTGGACGCCACATATTGTGGCGAAGCGCGTGGTGGATGGCAACCGTCGCGGTACGTAACTCCGCCACCCCACCCACTTAAAAAATTTCCTGGGATACGTAATCGGCAGCTAAATTCCACGTAGTTGCCAGATGTCCAGTACGCAACTCGACAGGGCCGACGATCGCCGTGACCCGCTGGCGGCTCAGGAGGAGGATCACCTGACTGGGTGAGATCCCTGCCAGTTCGACCATCGTGAGCTCCGCAGTGGGGTCGGCCTGGGAGCAGCTCCACATGCTGCCCGTCGATCTCGGTAAAGCTCACGACATCAGACATCAATCCCCAAAGTTTGGCAAAAAAGTGACCCCGGTGGGCCAAGCGCGGGAACATCTCATTGCGGCGTTCCGGATGGGTATCACATATTCTGGCAAAGGACTGAGGTCGACGGCAATCGTTTCTGTACGCAAGTCCGCTACGTTTTTCACGTAGCGGACTCTCTCGGGTATTTAATCGGCGGTCATAATTCCACTTAGCCGCCGATTGCCCGGTACGCGATTCGATAGGGACCGGCGCTGAACCGCGCGGTCCGCCGGAGGTCAGGCTCGGGTGACGGTGAGGGCTCCGGTGCCGCCGGCGCCGGTGTCGTCGAGGTCGATCCGGACGGTGTCGCCGTCGGTGATGTCGCCTGCCAGCAGGGCCTTGGCCAGCTGGTCGCCGATTGCCGATTGGATTAGCCGCCGCAGGGGGCGGGCGCCATAGAGTGGGTCGAACCCGTTCATCGCGAGCCATTCTCGGGCGCCGTCGGTGACATCGAGCTCCAACCGCCGGGCCGCGAGACGCCGGGCCAGTTGACCGATTTGGATGTCCACGATAGACGTGAGTTCCTCGGTAGACAGGGCGTGGAATACGACGAGATCATCGAGCCGGTTGAGGAACTCGGGCTTGAAATGCGAGCGCACCACGGCGAGCACGGCGTCGGTGCGCTCTCGATCGTCCAGCATCGGGTCGGCCAGCGCAGCCGAGCCTAGGTTGGAAGTCAGCACCAGGATGGTATTGCGGAAGTCAACCGTGCGGCCTTGGCCGTCGGTCAGCCGACCGTCGTCGAGGACTTGCAAGAGTGCGTCGAAGACGTCGGAGTGGGCCTTTTCCACTTCGTCGAACAGTACGACGCTGTAGGGCCTGCGCCGGATGGCTTCGGTGAGCTGCCCGCCCTGGTCGTAGCCGACATATCCGGGCGGGGCCCCGATGAGGCGGGCCACCGAGTGCTTTTCGGCGTACTCGCTCATATCGATGCGCACCATGGCACGCTCGTCGTCGAACAGGAATTCCGCCAGCGCCTTGGCCAGTTCGGTCTTGCCGACGCCGGTGGGTCCGAGGAACAGGAACGACCCGGTGGGGCGGTCCGGATCCGCGACGCCGGCCCGGGCGCGGCGGACCGCGTCCGAGACGGCGTGTACCGCCTCGGTTTGGCCGACGACGCGGCGGGTCAGCGCGTCTTCCATCCGCAACAGCTTTGCGGTCTCGCCCTCCAGCAGCCGCCCGGCGGGGATCCCCGTCCACGCCGACACCACGTCGGCGACGTCGTCGGGGCCGACCTCCTCCTTGAGCATCACCTGGGGATCCCGAGCCGATGCGGTGGCCTCGTCGAGCTGCTTCTCCAGCGCCGGGATCATGCCGTACCGCAGCTCGGCGGCCCGGCCTAGGTTCCCGTCGCGCTCGGCGCGTTCGGACTCGCCGCGCAGCTGCTCGAGCTGTTCCTTGAGCTCTCGGGCCGTCTCGATGGCGCCCTTCTCGTTCTGCCAGCGAGTGGTCAGCCCGGCCAGACGCTCCCGACGATCGGCCAGCTCGCGGCGCAGAGCACTCAGCCGCTGCAACGAAGCCGGGTCGGACTCCTTGGCCAGCGCCATCTCTTCGATCTCCAGGCGGCGCACGGCGCGCTCCACCTCGTCGATCTCCACCGGGCGGGAGTCGATCTCCATCCGCAGCCGCGATGCCGCCTCGTCGACCAGGTCGATCGCCTTGTCCGGCAGGAACCGCGCGGTGATGTAGCGGTCCGACAGCGTGGCGGCGGCGACCAGCGCGGCGTCGGTGATCCGCACGCCGTGATGCACCTCGTAGCGCTCCTTCAGGCCCCGCAGGATGCCAATGGTGTCCTCGGCGGAGGGCTCGCCGACCAGCACCTGCTGGAACCGCCGCTCCAGCGCGGCGTCCTTCTCGATGTGCTGGCGGTACTCGTCCAGGGTGGTCGCGCCGACCATGCGCAGCTCACCACGGGCCAGCATCGGTTTGATCATGTTCCCGGCGTCCATCGCTGACTCCCCGGTGGCCCCGGCACCGACGATGGTGTGCAACTCATCGATGAACGTGATGACGTCACCGGCCGAGTCGGTGATCTCCTTGAGCACCGCCTTGAGCCGTTCCTCGAACTCGCCACGGTACTTCGCCCCCGCCACCATCGACCCCAGATCGAGCCCGACCACCCGCTTGCCGCGCAACGACTCCGGCACGTCCCCGGCGACGATGCGTTGAGCCAGGCCCTCGACGATGGCGGTTTTCCCGACGCCGGGTTCGCCGATCAGCACCGGGTTGTTCTTGGTGCGCCGGGACAGCACCTGTACCACCCGGCGAATCTCGGCGTCGCGACCGATCACCGGATCCAGCTCGCCCTTGCGAGCCCGCTCGGTCAGGTCGACGCCGTATTTCTCCAGCGCCTGGTAGGTGGTCTCCGGATCGGGGCTGGACACCCTGGCCGAGCCACGAACGGACTGGAACGCCTCGCGCAGCGCGTCGGGCGTGGCACCGTGGCGGCGCAGCAGCTGCCCGGTCGGGTCGCTCAGCGATGCCAGCCCGACGAGCAGGTGTTCGGTGGAGACGTACGAGTCGCCCAGCTCGGTCGCCAGGCTCTGGGCGTGGCCGAGTGCTGTGACCGCCTGCCGATCCAGCTGCGGCGCGGCTACCGTGGAACCGGTGGCCGACGGCAGGCGCTGGGTCAGCTCCTTGAGCTCCGCACGCACCGCGGCTGCGTCCGCGCCCACCGTCGCGAGCAGCGGCGCCGTGATGCCGTCGGTCTGGGCGAGCAGCGCACCGAGCAGGTGTACAGGCGTGACGTCGGGATTCCCCGCCACCGTGGCGGCCTGCGCGGCCGACGAGATGGCGGCTTGGGTCTTGGTGGTCGGGTTGAACGAGTCCATCAGTTACAAGCACCCTTCGCTGCGCGCCGTCGCCATCCAGGAACCCACAGCAGATACCGTGTCATACTGCTTGCCCCCTAGCAGCCCACCAAGGAGGTAGGCAGATAACCGGCAAGATCCCACGTGAACCGACCGTAAACGCTTGACCAACGGAGCAAGTGATCAAGGAGCGACTGGGCGGAATGAGCGGTTGAACGCCCGAACGTCGGGGAGTTCGCATAGCTCGCGGGGGCCCCGTGCTCGCCGCCCACCTGGAGAAGACCCGTCCGGACCATGACCGCCAACGCAGCACTAAGACCAGTCCCCCCGCCTGAGCGCGAACCCCACGTCACCGGTGGTGCCGCCACCATGGTGCGACTCATCCGCGAGAGTTTCGCGGTGGTCGAGCCATCGGCCGAGGAGGTCGCCCGCTACTTCTATGGAATGTTGTTCGCGATCGCCCCGGCCACCAGGGAGCTCTTCGCGGCCAACATGGAAGTTCAGCGCAGCCGGTTGCTGCGGGCACTGGTGCACGTCGTGCAGATGGTGGACCGTCCCGACGACCTGGTGCCCTTCCTGCGTCAGCTCGCGCGGGACCACCGCAAGTTCGGGGTCATCGCGGACCACTACGACGCGGTGGGCAACGCCCTGATCTGCGCGTTGCGGCAGTACGCGGGCCCGGCGTGGACGCCGGTGGTCGAGAAGGCCTGGGTCGACGCCTACGGCCTGGTCGCCAGGACGATGGTGGAGGCCGCCGACGCCGAGCAGGGGCCCGCCTGGTGGACCGCGGAGATCGTCGAACATCAGCGGCTGACCTGGGACCTCGCGGTGGTGCGGGTCAAGCCTGACCAGCCGGTGCCGTACCGGGCGGGGCAGTACGTCGGGGTGGAGGTGCCGCAGCGGCCCCGGCTGTGGCGATACTTCTCGCCGGCGAACGCCCCCCGCCCCGACGGATCGATGGAGTTCCATATCCGCGCGGTGCCCGACGGCTGGGTCAGCCGATCGATCGTCGGGCACAGCCAGATCGGTGACGTCTGGCGGATCGGCTCCCCGATGGGGCGCATGCCGATAGATCGACAGTCTGGCCGGGACATCCTGATGATCGCCGGAGGTACCGGAATCGCCCCGATGCGCGCCATGCTCGAGGAACTCGCGCGCTGGGGGAACAACCCGCAGGTCCATGTGTTCGTGGGCGGCCGCATCCGCAGCGACCTCTACGACCTCGCCACACTGCATGCCATCGCCGCGACGAATCCCTGGCTGCGGGTGGTGCCGGTGGTGGAGGAGGGCCTGACGGAGGAGGAGGCCGAGCTCGGGACGCTCGGTGACGTGGTCACCCGCCACGGCGCCTGGGCTGAACACGATGTCCTGGTCGCCGGTTCTCCTCCGATGATCAGGGCCACCGTGTCCCGCATGCTGGTCGCGGGCACTCCACTCGACCGAATCAGGTACGACCCGTTCACCCTGGATTAGCCCATCTCCGTGAGCTGGTTGGTGGCTGTTGAGAGCAGCCGCAGCTGGGGTTGGTAGCACTTGAAGAGCTATCTACGGGGACGCCATACGACGAGGGCGGCTTCGTCCGGGGGGCGCACCGGGACCAGATCGCGGCGATAGGAAGCGTGCACGGCGGCAGCGGCCTGCTCCGCGACGGTGTGCGCCGTGGCGAGCTGGGCGCGGGCCTGGGTCAGCTCGTCGGTGACTTCGACCAGCCGGGAGCGCAACGCCTCCACCTGGTTCTCCAGATCCATGATCCGCTTGATCCCGGCCAGATTGATCCCGTGGTCATGGGAGAGTCGCGCCACCTCCTGCAACGCCGCGATGTCGCGGGCTGAGTATCTGCGACCGCCACCGGGGCTGCGGCCAGGGGACACCAGGCCCATCCGGTCATAGCTGCGCAGGGTCTGCGCGTGCAGGCCGGACAGCTGAGCTGCCACGGAAATCACGAATACCGGGGTGTCCTCGGTCACACCGGGTGGAGTCGGGGCGATCATCCGGCTGTCCCCCTTTGCTGTGCGCGGGCGAGCAACTCGGCGCGGGGATTCTCTCCCGCGGTAGCCCGAGCGTAGGCGTCGAGCGCATCCTTCGCGGTTCGATCCAGCTTGGCCGGAACGGCGACCTGCAGGGTCACCAGCAGATCGCCTGAGCTCCCGTGCCGCCCGGGAACGCCTTTGCCGCGCACCCGAAGGGTGCGCCCGTTGGAGGTACCTGGGGGGACCTTGAGCGACACGGTGCCGTCCAGGGTGGGCACGGTCAAGGTCGCGCCCATCACCAGCTCGGGGAACGACACCGGCACCGTCATCGTGAGGTCGTCGCCCGAGCGTCCGAACACCGGATGCGGGCTCACATGCACCAGCACGTAGAGGTCCCCGGCGGGAGCCCCGCGCAGGCCGGGTTGGCCCTGGCCGGCCAGCCGGATGCGCTGGTTGTCGGCAACGCCGGCGGGGATCCGGATGGTCAGCGTCCGGGTGCGGCTGGATACTCCCTGACCGCCGCACTCCAGGCACGGCTCGTCCACGATCCGGCCCGAGCCCCGGCAATCCCGGCACGGCTCGGAGAAGGCGAACGCACCCTGGCTGCGGGTGACCAGTCCGGACCCGCCACAGACCGGGCAGGTCCGGGGCATTGTGCCGGCTCGTGCCCCGGTGCCGCCGCAGCTTCCGCAGCTGGCCGGGCTGGACAGGCGCAGCGGCACGGTGGCGCCGTGGACCGCCTCGACGAAGTCGATCCGTACCTCGGTCTCGATGTCGGCACCGCGCCGAGGGCCACTCGACCCGGGATGGCGAGGCGGCCCGGCCCCGGTGCCCCGGTTGGCGAACAACCCACCGAGCAGGTCGCCGAGACTCCCCGGATTCCCGGACCTGGAGGTCCCGGCCGTGGCACCGAACAGATCGCCGAGGTCGAAGCCACCCGAGCTCCCCGCTCCGCCGAATCCACCTGCGCCCGGTCGGAACCCGCTGCCGAACAGGCTACGGGCCTCGTCGTACTGCTTGCGTTTCTCCGGATCGGAGAGCACGCCGTAGGCCTCGGACACCGATTTGAAGCGCGCCTCGGCCTTGGCGTCACCCGGATTGGCGTCCGGGTGCAGCTCCCGCGCCAGCTTGCGGTACGCCTTCTTGACCTCCTCAGCGGAGACCGAGGAGGAGACGCCCAGCTCGGCGTAGAAGTCCTTCTCGATCCAGTCCCGCGCGCTCACCGGATACCTCCCGCGCGCATCAGTGCTCCTGCGCTGGAGTATCGGCCCGGTGAGCACCTACTCTGTGCGCGCCGCCAAGGGGGGCTTCGGCGCCGGGGGTGCTTGTCCCGGGAGCACCGTCAGTGCCGGTACCGGAAGTCTCGGCCCCGTGGAACGTCGCCGCATCCTGGGAGATTTCCTCCGGATCGGCGCTCGACGGATCGGGGATCGACGGCTCGGTCACCACCACCATCGCCGGGCGCAGCACCCGCTCGCCGAAGCGGTAGCCCCGGCGCAGCACGGCCGTGACGGTCGTCTGATGGACCTCCGAGGAGGTGCTGTGCTGCACCGCCTCGTGCACATCCGGGTCGAAGGGGTCACCGGTGATGGCGAAGGGCTCCAACCCCTGGGTCGTCAGCCCCGCCACCAGCTTGTCCGCCACCGCCTTGAACGGCCCGGACAGGTCACCGTGCATCTCGGCGCGCTCGATGTCGTCGAGCACCGTGAGCAGGTCCCGGACCACCTGCGCTTTGGCCGTCTCGGTGACCGCTTGGCGGTCACGTTCCACCCGGCGGCGGTAGTTCGTGTACTCCGCAGTGATCCGCTGCAGATCCTCGGTTCGCTCCTGGACCTGTGAGCGCAATGCCGCCAGTTCCTCGGTGTCCAGCGGCGGCCCATCCTGCGCCGCCGCGTGCTGGACCGAGGAGCCACCCTCGGACTGCTCCGAGGGTGGGGTTCGAATCTGTCCGGTCACCGGATCGATCCTCCGCTTGTCTCGCACGACGACTCTGGGCTGCTCCTCGCCGGTGTTGCTGTTGCCCCCGGTGTTGCTGTTGCCGGAGTCGCGCTGCCTCACTTCTTGTCGCTCCCGATGTGCTCATCGACGATCTCGGCGTCGACGACATCGTCAGCGCCGGGCGGGCCGGCTGCCCCGTCGGTCGAGGTTCCGGCGGAACCGTCCTGCGCGCTCCCAGCCGCGGGGTTGGCGTTGTACAGTGCCTGGCCCAGCGCCTGGGACTCGGTGGCGAGCTTCTCCATCGCGGCGCGGATCACGCCGGTGTCGGTGCCCTTGAGTGCCTCCTGGGCCTCGCCCAGCGCGGCGTTCACCTTGTCCTTGACGTCGGCGGGCAGCTT
>JBOHHE010000014.1:0-5163 GCA_050700355.1 Pseudonocardiaceae bacterium | reverse complement strand
CAGCAGCCGCTCGGTCACCTCCCACGCGTCCTCGGACGTATCGCGGCTGATGACGTGGAAGCGGGTGCCGAACTCGATGGTGCGTCCGTGCGTCGCCGCGAGGTCGCCTACCTGTTTGGTGAGGCTGACCATTCCGTCCGGCGGCTCTCCCCACGACAGGTAGACGTCGGCGTGCACAGCGGCGGTTCGCTGGGCCGCGGCCGACGACCCGCCGAGCAGTACGAGCGGCCGCGTCGGGTGGGGGCGGGTGAGCAGGCCAGCCTTGATCTTGAAGTGGTTGCCGGTGAAGTCGAACGGCTTGCCCTCCCATGCGCGCGACCAGACGTCGAGGAACTCGGCGGTGCGGTCGTAGCGCTGGTCATGGTCGAGCCAGTCTCCGTAACGCTGCTGCTCGTCGGCGTCGCCGCCGGTGACGATGTTGAGCATCAGCCTGCCGCCGGAAATGCGCTGGAAGGTGGCGGCCATCTGGGCGGCGACCATGGGCGGTATCGATCCCGGTCGCATCGCGATCATGAAGTGCATCCGGGTCGTATGCGCGGCCAGCGCGCTCGACACCACCCAGGGATCCTCACAGAACAGGCCGGTGGGCACCAGCGCGCCGACGAATCCCAGGCCGTCGACGGCCTGGGCCACCTGGCTGAGATATCCGAGGGTCGGCGCCCGGCGCAGGCTCGGAGCCGAGGATCCGTCCGCGTTTTTGGCGACCTCACGGCCGTCACCGTGCAACGGCAGGAACCAGTGCAGTCGCAGTGTCATCAGCGCCTCCGACCTCCCCGTGTTCGGGTCTGCGCGTTGCCTCGTATGTTTGTGCTTTTAGGAGTATTTATTCACGAGATTGTCAGGACCACGCTCGGGTTGTCAATAGACGTGCAAGGCTCGTGTCCGGCTCCTCCACCGCGGTGGCGGCGAGCGCGACGAAGCCGTCGAGGAAGCGTGCCCCTCCGGCGGCGTCGAGCCGCTCCGGGGCTCGGAACAGCGCCGCCCGCAGGCCGGATTCCCCGACGGGTACCAGCGCCAGCTCGAACGGGAAGCGGCTGCCGATGTCGGTGGGCACCACCAGTTCGAAACGGACCCCACCGCCGGTGTGCAGGTGCTGTGTCTCGAGCATGACGTTGAACATCACGTCGTCCGCGCGGCCGCCGCCCGCGTCGACCAGGTCGGGGGGGAGCAGCTGGAAGGGGAGTTCCGAGTAGGTGAAGGCCCCGAGGACCGCACCGTGACAGTGGCGTACCAGGTCTGTGAGGCTGTGCTGGCGCGCGAGGTGGGCCCGCAGCAGCACCATACCGGCGAGGAGACCGACGGTCTCGCGCAGTTCCGGACGGTTGCGGTTGGCGAACATGGACGCCACCGTGATGTCGGGTTCGCCGGTCACTCGGTGGAGCTGCGCGTGGAAGAGCGCCAGCAGCACGGTGAAGAGCGTGGTCCGCTCGCGGCGCGCCAGCCCCCGTAACCCCACGACCACCGGCTCGGCGAGATCCACCGTGTCACACCGAGCCGACCTGCGGGCGCTGTCCGAGGAAGATGACCCGAGGTTGGGCAGGCGAGCGCCCGCGAGCTGGTGGCGCCAGTAGTCCTGATGCCGCCGCAGGCGGTCGCCGGCCAGCAGGCAGCGCTGCCACTCCACGAACTGCGCCAGCGACCAACCGGCTGGCGGCAACGCCGGCCGGCCCTGCGTGACCCGGCCGTAGAGCCTGCTCAGGTCCCGGATCAAGATGCCGGTCGACCACGCGTCGGTCACGAGGTGGTGCAGGTTCAGACAGAACAGGTGTTCCGACGCGCTGACCCGCCACAATCGGGCCCGCGCCGGCCACTCCTGCAGATCGATGGGCAGGCGCAGCTCAGCCGCGAGCGCCTGGCCGGCCGCCGCACGTGGGTCGTCCTGCGCGGACAGGTCGTCGTGAAGTACCGGTTCCCCCCGCGGCGGGTGGACGCGCTGGAACAGTTGAGCGCCGCGCCCGTGGAAGGTGGTACGCAGCGAGTCGTGCCGGACGGACAGGCCATCCACGGCGCGCTGGAGCGCGATGGTGTCGAGCTGCCCGGTGATCCGGCACACGACGGGACAGTTCAAGGCACCGTAGTCGCTGCGATAATGCTTGATCATCCAGAGCAGCCGCTGGGAAACGGAAGCGGGTATGTCGTAGGTTTCCGTTGTCTGCACCGGATGAGGATAGCTAGTGTTTTCAAGCATGGGCCAGAATCCCGTGCAGTCGTTCGTCGACACGCGCCTCACGTGGGACTACGAACCCAGCGGTTCCCGGATGCGTGCGCTCTACGAACGGGCCAAAGAGGGGCAGTGGAAGGTCGAGGACATCGACTGGTCGTGCGACGTCCCGTTCGGCGCTCCGCTGCCCGACGACTCCGCCTTCGCGATGTCGGCGTTCGCGGTGTCACCACTGGCGGCACGGGGGCGGCCCGCGTGGGACGAGTTCCGCTGGGAGCTCCAGTCCTGGATGGTCAGCCAGTTCCTGCACGGTGAGCAGGCCGCGATGATCGTGGCCGGGCGCCTGGTCGAAATCGCGCCCGATCTGGAGAGCAAGTTCTACGCCACCACCCAGGCCGTGGACGAGGCCCGGCACGTGGAGGTCTTCTCGCGTTACCTGCGGGAGAAGACGCCGGCCCCGTACCCGATCTGCGCACCGCTTCGGTTGATGTTGGAGAGCATCCTCTCGGACAGCCGGTGGGACGTCATCGCGCTCGGCATGCAGATCATGGTGGAAGCGCTGGCGATGGCGGCGTTCCGGTTGGCCCACAACACGTTCCACGACGATCTGATCAAGAACATCGCCGGGCTGGTGGCTCGGGACGAGGCCCGGCACGTGTCGTTCGGCGTACTCTCGCTGGCCGGCTTGTACGACCAGATGACCAGCGCCGAGCGGGACGAACGCGAGGAACTGGTGCTCGAGTCGGCGAGCCTGATCCGGCGGCGTTTCATGCTGGAGGACATCTGGGAACGGATGGAGGTGCCTCGTGACGAGGGGGTCGAGTTCGCGGCGACCAACGAACTGATGGTGACCTACCGCCAGACGATCTTCTCGAGAGTGGGCCGCTCGCTCGGCCAGATCGGGCTTCTCGACGACCGTGTCCGCCATGGCCTGTACCAGCTGGGCCTGTTGCGCTACACCGAAGCGGGCGGGCGATGAAGCGGCTGGACCTGCCGTCGATCATGCGGTTGGGGGAGCTGGGCGACGTCATCGTCCCGTTCACGTTGCGGATCGTGAGCGACCTGGGTGTCGCCGATCTGCTGGTCGACGGTCCGCGGTCGATCACCGAGATCGCCGCGAAGGTGGGAGCCCATGAGGGCGCGCTGCAGCGGGCCTTGCGGGCGCTGTCGTGCAAGGGTGTGTTCAGCGAACCCGAGCCGGGTGTCTTCGCGCTGACGCCCCTGGCCGAACCCTTGCGCAGCGACCATCCGCTGTCGCTGCGCGACGCGTACACGCTGCTGGCCTCCGACGTGCAGGCGTGGGCGCACCTCGAACACACCATCCGAACCGGAGAGCCCGCTTTCGAGGTCGCCCACGGCACCGACTACTGGAGCCATCTCGCGGCCCATCCCGACGAGAGCGTCCGGGTGGACCTGTGGCTGCGCAGTATCAACCGCCTGCATCTGCGCACGGTGCTGCCCTACGTCGCGTGGAATGAACTGTCCACTGTGGTCGATGTCGGTGGGGGCAACGGCTCGTTCCTCGCCGGGCTGCTCGGCAGGTACCCGACGCTGCGCGGCACGCTACTCGACCTGCCGCACGTGGTGGTCGGGGCGAACCGCATCCTCGAAGACGTGCGCGACCGCGCGGACGTCGTCCCGGGCAGCTTCTTCGACGCGGTTCCCGCCGGTGCCGACGCCTACCTGCTCAAGACGGTGCTGCCAGGGTTCGACGACGATTCGGCGGTGCGGATACTGACCAAGGTCGCGGCGGCGATGCGCCCGGACAGTGTCCTGCTCCTCCTCGAGGCCGTGCTGCCCCCCGGAGACGCTTACGACGTGGCCAAACTGTTCGACGTGCACACGATGGTGCTGACCGGCGGGGCGCATCGCACCGCCGAGCAGACCGCGAAGCTCCTGGCGGCGGCGGGGTTGACGCTGACCGACGTCACGCCCACCCCGACCCTCACCGTCTTGCGGGGCAAGCTCATCGGTAAATCTCAACCGAATGCCACCGGCAGTGCGGCGTAGGCCCGGAAAGGGGTGTCGGCCTCCCGCACCGGATCACCTGCCAGCTGCATCAGGGAGGTGTGTTTCAGCAGCCACTCGAAGACCACCTGACCCTCGGTGCGGGCCAGAAACGCGCCCAGACACAGGTGATTGCCGCCGCCGAAGGTCACATGCGGATTGTGCTCCCGGCCCACGTCCAGCCGTTCGGGGTCGGTGAACACCTCCCCGTCGTGGTTGGCCGAGCCGAGCATGAGCACCAGGACGCGGCCGGCGCGTACCGTGCGCCCGCCGATGGCGATCGGCTCACGCACCAGGCGAGCCGTGCCCTGGATGGGTGCTTCGAAGCGAAGGAACTCCTCGACAGCGGCGGGTACCAGCGAAGGCTCTCGGCGGAGCCGCTCCAACTGATCGGGGTGGCGCAACAGGAGCGCGACCCCGTTCGTGATCAGGTGCACCGTCGTTTCGAAGCCGGCGAAGAACGAGAACACGGTGTTGTCCACGATCTCCTCGTGGGTCAGTGTGTCGCCGTCCTCCTCGGCCCGCAGCAGGTCGGAAAGCAGGTCGTCGCCGGGCGAGGCCCGGCGCTCGTCGAGCAGGCGCCCGAGGTAGGCACGCAGCCAGCACACCGCCTCGTCGGCGTCACCACGCGCCTGCTCGGGCACGATTGCGCTGAACGCACGGCCCAGCCGGCTCGAAGACCGCCGCACGTCGTCGTGCGCCGCAGGCGGGATGCCCATCAGCTTGGAGATCACCATGACGGGCAGGGGATAGGCCAGGGTGGATACGATGTCGCAGCGCCCGGCCTCGATGGCGGGTGCCATGAGGCGCCCGACCAGTTCCTCGATGTGGGTGCGCAGCCGCCGCACGACTGCGGGGGTGAATGCCTTGCCGATCAGCTTTCGCAGCCGAGCGTGGTCGGGCGGGTCGCGGTACAGCATGATCCGCTGGAAGAAGTCGGCGGCCGGGCCCGCACCGACCGACATGTGGTGGTATCGAGCAGGAAACTCGCTGCC
>JBOHHE010000013.1:0-46096 GCA_050700355.1 Pseudonocardiaceae bacterium | reverse complement strand
GCGCCCCGCAGGTGCCCTGCGGGGCGCACACCGATTAGATCGAGCAATCAATCGGTGTCACACTCAGCCCAGCCAGCGAGGAGCTGGATGTGCGCGCGGTACTGGCCAAGGTCACCGCAGGCGAGGCAGACGCCGGCCTGGTGTACGTCACCGACGCACGCAGCGCGAAGGAACAGCTGGTGCAGATCGACTTCCCCGAGGCCCGCAACGCGATCAACGAGTACTTCATCGCCACGTTGCAGGAAGCTCCGCAGTCTCAGCACGCCAAGGCGTTCGTGGACTTCATCCTCGGCTCGGAGGGCCAGCAGGCACTCGTGGACGCCGGCTTCGGCAAACCGTGAACGCAGAAGTGCCCCCGGTGGGAGTCGAACCCACACTTCGGCCCTTTTAAGGGACCTGCCTCTGCCGGTTGGGCTACGGGGGCGCCTGCGCAGGGTATCCGCGCCCGGGCGGGTTCGGGTTCGATGGTGTGGGGGTGGTGGCGCGGACAAACTCGGCCTTCGGCTCGCTGAGCTGACCCAGCGCCACTACCTCCCGGGGAAAGAAGAGGTCAGCGGTCCAGTCGGCGACGATGCGGACCTTGCGGTTGAAGGTGGGCATGCGGCTCAGGTGGTAAGTGCGATGCATGAACCACGCGACGATGCCCTTGAGCCGGATTCCGTAGATCTCGGCGGCGCCACGGTACAGGCCCAGACTGGCGACTGAGCCCGCGTAGCGGTGCCGGTACATCCTGAGCGGTTCACCACGAAGGTGCGCGATTAGGTTCGCGGCCAGCAACTTGGCTTGGCGAACGGCATGCTGCGCCGACGGGCTGCAGGTGGCGTTCGGGTCGGCTGAGGCCAGGTCGGGCACGGCCGCGCAGTCCCCGGCGGTGAAGGCGTCGGGACAATCCACCACCTGCAGGGTGGCCGTGGCACGGGCCCGCTTCTTCTCGTCCAGCGGCAGGTCGGTGCGCTGCAACAACGGGTTGGCCTTCACCCCGGCGGTCCACACGATGGTGTCGGCTTCGACCTCGGTGCCGTTGTCGAGCACGATGTGTCCGCCCACCATCGAGGTGACCTTGGTCTCCAGGAAGAGTTCGATGCCACGCTCCATCAAACGCCGAGCCGTGTAGGCACCCATGGCCGGACTCACCTCGGGCATGATCCGGCCGGTGGCCTCCACCAGAATCCACCGCAGGTCCGATGGCTTGATGCTCTCGTAGTAGCGCGTGGCGTAGCGGGCCATGTCCTCGAGTTCGGCGAGCGCCTCGATTCCCGCGTACCCCCCGCCGATCACCACGAAGGTGAGCAGCCTGCGACGCAGATCTCGGTTGAGCGTGGCGTCGGCCGCCTCCAGACGGGAGAGCACGTGGTTACGTAGGTAGATCGCTTCGCCGATGGTCTTGAAGGCGATGCCCTGCTCGGCGAGCCCGGGAATGGGCAGGGTGCGCGCGACCGAGCCCGGTGCCATCACCAGCAGGTCGTATCCGAGCTGCTCGGCGTAGCCCGCGGAGTTCTCGATGGTCACGACCCGCTGGGCGTGGTCGATGCGGGTGGCCCGGCCCGCGAGGACATGGCAGCGCCGCAGCACCCGGCGCAGCGGCACCACGACATGTCGCGGTTCGACCGAGCCGGCCGCAGCCTCCGGCAGGAACGGCTGGTAGGTCATGTTCGGCCGCGGATCCACCACGGTGATCCTTGCCTCGCCCTTGCGCAACTTCTTCTGCAGCCCCAAGGCGGTATACATCCCCACATAGCCACCGCCGACGATGAGGATATGTGCCGGTGCAGCGCGTTCAGCCATGACATCAGTGTGCCTGGGAGACCGGTAAGGCCATGCCTGCCATCCAGGGATGATTCTGATCGTTATCGGATCCCGGCCAGCTCAGCGGCCCTGCGCAGAACCTCGACCAGCATCGCCGGAGTGAGGCGGCCGGTGAAGGTGTTCTGCTGGCTGACGTGGTAGCTACCGAGTAGGTGCAGTCCGTCCAGCGCCACCTCGGCACCGTGTCCGAAGCGGGGCCGGGGAGTCGGAATCGGCCAACCCGCGGCGGCCAGCGCAGGTAGCAGTGCCTGCCAGCCGAAACCGCCGAGCACGACCACGGCTCGCAGCGTCGGGCGAAGCAGTTGGAGTTCCCGGACCAGCCAGGGACGGCAGGCATCGCGCTCGGCCGGAGTGGGCTTGTTGGCCGGGGGCGCGCAGTGGACCGGAGCGGTGATCCGGGTGTGGCGCAGCGTCAGTCCGTCATCGGCATGTGTGCTGTTCGGTTGCGACGCCAGACCGACGGTGTGCAGAGCAGCGTAGAGCACATCACCCGACCGGTCGCCGGTGAACATCCGGCCAGTCCGGTTGGCGCCGTGCGCAGCAGGTGCGAGCCCGACGATAGCGAGCGCGGCATCCGGTGGACCGAACCCGGGAACCGGCCGTCCCCAGTAGGTCTGGTCGCGAAAAGCAGCCCGCTTCTCCACCGCAACCCGCTCCCGCCACCCCACCAACCGCGGACAAATCCGACACTGCGTCACCGCATAGTCCACCTCCCCCATCCCCGGGATGTCCGGCGCTGATGCCCGGTGTGTCCGGCGCTCATGTACGCCGCGCATCAGGCAAGACCGAGGGCGATGCCATCGAGGATGTCGTGCTCGCTGACCACGAGTTCACCGATACCCGCGCGGGCGTACAGCTCGTCGGCGAGCACCCGGACGACGAGTGCACCTCCCGCAATGACGTCGACCCGGCCAGGATGGATAGCAGGGTTGTCCGCCCGCTGTTCGTACGTCGAGGCCAGCAGCTCCGCCGTCGTGACGCGCAGCTGCTCCAGCGACAACCGGGACAGATGGGTACGCGAAGGTTCGTACTCCGGGAGCTGCTGCGCGACGGCAGAGAGGGTGGTGATGGTGCCCGCCACCCCGACCCAGGTGCGGGCCTTTTCCACCGGCACGTCAGCGAAGGCGTCCGCCAGGGTCTGCCCGGCGAACAGCTCAGCGGCCCGGATGTCATGAGGCGTTGGGGAGGCAGCACGGAGGTGCCGCTCGGTGATCCGCACACAGCCGACATCGACCGACCTCGCCACCGCCACATCGGCCTGCACTCCATCCCAGTTCCCCAGCACCACCTCAGTGGAACCGCCTCCCACATCGACGACGAGGAACGGCCCATCGGTGGGATCCAGGTCCCCGACCGCACCGGTGAAGGACAGTCGGGCCTCCTCATCTCCCGTGATCACCTCTGCCTCGGCGCCGAGAGTCGCCCGCACCATCGCGAAGAAGTCATCCCGATTGGTCGCGTCGCGGGTCGCCGAGGTGGCCACCATCCGGACCCGCTCAACCCCGGCGCGCCGAATGAAGGCGGCGTAGTCGGCCAGCGCTGCCCGAGTTCGTTCCAGTGCCGCCGGGGCCAGCCGACCGGTGGCATCGACGTCCTGACCGAGCCGGACGATGCGCATCTCGCGGTGCACATCGCGCAGCGCCGGCTTCTGCACCCCGGTCAGATCCGCGACAAGCAGGCGGATCGAGTTGGTCCCGCAGTCGATGGCAGCCACCCTGGCCATACCCACCTCCGATATTCAGATACATGGGCCCGCACCCCACCAGTTCCCGATCTGGTCGAGCACCTCGTCCCCGAACGGGTTCACCCCCCGCCCGCAGGCCAGGGCGTGGGCGACATGGACATGCAGGCACTTCACCCGATCCGGCATTCCACCCGCGCTGACCTGCGTGCCGAGCGGCTCCAGCGCGTCTCGCTCCGCGAGATAAGCCTCGTGCGCGACTCGATAGCGTTGCGCCAGCTGAGGTTCGCAGGCCAGCCGGTCGGTCATCTCCCGCATCACCCCACTGGCCTCCACAGTGCTGACCAGCCCGGCCAGCCTGCGGCAGGTGAGGTAGTAGAGGGTGGGAAAAGGAGTGCCGTCCGCGAGCCGAGGATGCGTCCGCACCACATCGGGCAGCCCACACGGGCAACGCCGGGCCACCGACCGCAGTGCCCGGGGCACGCGGCCGAGCTGAGCGGTGACAGCCTCCTGGTCAGCGGAAGTGACCGCGGTGGAATCCAGCTCCGGATGCGCTTCAGCCACCGACGATCGACTCCCACAGTTTGGCGAACCACGACTCCTCGGGTGCAACATCGCCGGTGCTGGGTCCGGTTGTGTTGGGAGGCAACTGCACCACGTACGGCGTCTGACCCGGCTGAACGTAGCGCAGTCGCTCCCGGGCCTGCGCCTCGATGTGCCGCGGGTCCGCCAGCAGGGCGCGGCGCCGCTCCAGCTCAGCCACCTGGTCGGTGAGGATCTCCTGCTGCTCGTGTACCTCAGCCAGCTCGTTGCGTTGGCTCACGTAGTTGCGCAGCGGCACCGCCACACTCAACAGCAACGCGCAGACGACCAGCGCCAGCATCGCCGCCCGACGCGGCGAGGTGATGCCGAACGCGTGGCCCCGCATCCGACTCAGCCCGCCGGGGCCAACCGGGCGAACGCCAGGTCCCCGGCATAGCGAGCGGCATCTCCGAGGGCATCCTCGATCCGCAGCAGCTGGTTGTACTTCGCCACTCGCTCCGAGCGCGCTGGGGCGCCCGCCTTGATCTGGCCGCATCCAACCGCCACCGCGAGATCGGCGATCGTGGTGTCCTCGGTCTCTCCAGACCGGTGGCTCATCATGCAGCGGTACCCATAGGACTGCGCGAGTGCCACCGCATCCAGCGTCTCCGAAAGCGTGCCGATCTGGTTGACCTTGACCAGCAGTGCGTTGGCGGCTCGACGGGTGATGCCGTCCTCCAGACGCTCCGGATTGGTGACGAACAGATCATCTCCGACCAGCTGCACCCGGCTACCGATCTGGGCGGTCAGCTGGACCCAGCCGTCCCAGTCGTCCTCGGCAAGCGGGTCCTCGATGGACACCAATGGATAGGACTCCAGGAGTTCCGCGTAAAAGGTGCACATCTGTTCGGCACTGCGCCTGGTCCTCTCGAAGGTGTAGAAGTCGTCGGCGAAGAATTCGGTCGCGGCCACGTCCAGGGCGAGCGAAATGTCCCTGCCGAGGGTGTACCCGGCTTTCTCCACCGCAGTGACGATGAGATCGAGCGCGTCCCGGGTGGAGGGCAGGTCGGGCGCGAAGCCACCCTCGTCGCCGAGTCCGGTGGGCAACCCCTGGGACTTGAGTACCGACTTGAGCGCGTGGTAAGTCTCGGTGCCCCAGCGCAGCGCCTCGCCGAACGAGTCCGCACCGATCGGGGCGATCATGAATTCCTGCACGTCGACGCCGGTGTCAGCGTGCGCACCACCATTGAGAATGTTCAGCATCGGCACTGGCAGCACATGGGCGTTGGGGCCGCCCAGGTAACGGAACAACTCCAGGCCGCTGGAGTCGGCCGCCGCCTTGGCGACCGCCAGGGAGACGCCGAGAATCGCATTGGCGCCGAGTCGGGACTTGTCCGGCGTGCCGTCCAGATCCACCAGCTTCTGATCCACCACGCGCTGCTCGATGGCCTCGATGCCGATCAATTCCGGCCCGATCTCATCCAGCACTGCCTGGACCGCGCCCTGCACGCCCTTACCGAGGTAGCGCTGCGGATCTCCGTCACGCAGCTCCACCGCTTCGTGCTCCCCCGTTGACGCCCCGGAGGGCACGGCGGCCCGGCTGAGCGTGCCATCGTCGAGGGCAATCTCGACTTCGACGGTGGGGTTCCCACGGGAGTCCAGGATCTCGCGGGCTCCGACCTGTTCGATGACGGCCACTTCGGTGTGCTCCTATCTGCTGCTGGGGGAACTCGCCGGGGCGGTTCCAAGCCTAACCGCGGCCCGGTGCGGCCCGCCGGAGGCGCGCACATTCGGTTCAGGCCGGGGGGGCGATTGTCAAGACTCGTCCGCTAGCGCACCGCCGCGTAACGTTGGTGCAACCATGACCGCTGCCAACCCCCCAGCGGACGTCGTCGGGCAGTTTCGGCTCGCGGAGTCGTTGGTCTCCGAGCGACGCCCCCTGGAAGCCCTCCGGGAGCTTCGACCCGTTCTGGAAGCTGAACCGGACGCCCCGAGCGTACAGTTACTTGCCGGCCGGGCCTATCTGCAGTCTGCCCAGCTGAGACGTGCGGAGGAGTCATTCCTTCGAGTACTTGAACACAACCCGTCGGACTACTACGCGCGCTTCGCGCTAGGCCGGACTTTGCAACGCCAGAGCCGGCTCGAGGAGGCTCGAGCCCAGCTCGCGATGGCCGCAGTGATGAACCCCACCCCGGACTACCAGGAAGCACTCAACGAAGTGCGGATGCGGTTGGCGGCCAGGGAACGCTGACGATTCACCCGCCCGGGCCCAGGCTCAGGTGATGTCCGCAGCGGTCCTGGCGTAGGTCTGTGACGCCGTATAGACGTTCTGCACGTAGGGGACTGAGTTGTTGTACGACAGTATCGCCTGCAGCCAGCCTTCACCGGTGGCAAGATTACGGCCACCCGCGCACAGGTAACGCGCTGCGGAGACTGCGGCGTCGTCGATGTCCTGCGGCTCGGCTACACCGTCACCGTCACCGTCCGAGCGCCAGTTCGCCCAGGTGGACGGGATGAACTGGAAGGGACCGACGGCTCGGTCCCACACCCGGTCCCCATCCAGGAAACCACCGTCGGTATCGGCGATGGCCCGCACCCCGGGCCCCCCGTTCAACGGCACTCCGATGATCGGCGACGATGGCCGTCCATCCGGGTCAAGGCTGCGGGTCGGACCGCTGCCATGGTTGGATTCGATGAGGGCGATTCCAGCCAGCGTCACCCAGGTGAGCTGGCAGCCGGTCTCGGTGGCGGCCATCGCGGCGTGGGCATTCGCGTATGCCTGCAACGCCCGCTGCGGAATCCCAGTGACCGGCGCCACCCGGGACGCCCACTCGGAGAAGGCGACCTGTGGCGCCACGGATGGTAGCTCCGTACCGGTCTGCTGTTCCGGTTGCCCTTCGGCCGGCGCGGGGGGCTGCGGCACCACCGGGGAACGAACCGGCTCGGGAACGGTGGGCAGCGCGGCGGGGGCGGCCATCACCGCTGGAGCGGGCTGGGCGATCCCACGGTCGGGCAGCGGGGCGGCCAACCCGCCTAGCGTCGCCACGACCAGACCGGCGCAGGCCAGCGCCCCGGCTGACAGCAAACCGCGAAGAACGTAACCGCCCAGCTTGCGGCGAGGCTGAACAGGCAGTTCATCCCCGGCAGGGAGCTCATCCTCGGATTGCCCGGTTCGCGCACCGGCGCGCTCGTCTCCACGCATTCAATGGCCAACGACCGATCGGGTGAAAGGTTACGCATTCGGCGTAAACCGCTTACGCCGGTTGCGCGGCGAGGCCTATCGGGGCCAGTTCTCCCGCCACTGCGTCGCAGTCAGCGCAGCCGGATCCAGCCCGGCCGCGCGAGCGGAGCGCTCGGCGGCACGCACGTCGTCGGCGAAACGGCGGGCCGTGCTGCGCACTGCCGCTTCCGGATCCTCCCCGGCCAGTTTCGCTACGGCGGCCAGCGCAAACAGTGCCTCACCGGTGCCACCATCAGTTCCGGGTAGCAGATCGGGGGGAAACCCCGCCCGTGCGGTCCGGGATACCAGCTTGGCGGCCAGCGCCAACGCAGGCTGGCCAAACGCGACCCCGTCAACGCTGGAGTCGCGACTCTTCTCGGCGCGCTTGAGCTGTTCCCAGCGGATTTCCTGGTCGGCGGCGGTGTGCACCTGCTCGGTGCCCGCGAACACATGTGGGTGTCTGGCGACCAGCTTGGCCACCAGTTCGGTAGCCACCGTGTCGATGTCGAATCCCTTGTCTGCCCTCTCCTGCGCGACCCGGGCATGGAAGAGCACCTGCAGCAACACGTCACCGAGCTCCTCCCGTAGCCCGTCCACGTCACCGTCTTCCAACGCCTGATACAGCTCGTAGGTCTCCTCAATGAGATAGGGCATCAACGACCGGTGAGTCTGCTCGGCATCCCAGGGGCAACCACCCGGGGAACGCAATCGATCCATCACGGCGACCGCGTCCAGCAGCCCGGTCCCCTGGGGTAGCGGGGTGCACAGCACGGTGGCTCCGGCTGCCGCCCAGCGCGCCGCTATCCCGGTGGCGGGGTCCAACGTCAGCAACAGCCTCCCGGTCGCATCGGCTGGAATGGTGCCGGCCCGCACCCCGTACTGCTCGGCCAGCTCGGCAGGTACGTCGGTGTCCACCAGAAGAGACGCCCTTTCCCGCAGTAGCCGGACCGCGGCTGCGGGCAACACCGCGCCGAGCCTTCGGGACAGCACGACGACCACACGTCCATCCGGGGCGGATGCGCAGGTCACGCCGGAGGGGCGGCGTCCAGCGGCCCGATGAAGCCGCCGATCTCGTTCTCGTCGGCGGCGGCCTGGAGATTCACCGGATCCCACACGCCGTACCGGGGGTTGATCCGTATGCCCAGCTCTTGCGCGATCTGGGCCAGCTGGCGCAGGCCAACGGCCTCCAGCAGGGCGGGGTCGAGCTCATCAGGATCGGGAGCCTGATCCGACGGCTTGGCGTCCTCGGTGCGGTTCCTGATCACCGCGATCAGCCACGGCTGGGTATCGGAGAGCTGAAAGGCCACGACGGTGTCCTCGGCGACCCCGAAGGCCGGGCTGGCGGCGAAGATCGGATCGTCACCCGCCACGACCCGCTTGGCGACCGCAGCGTCCTTGTTGGCTTGGACGTCGGCGCGGATCAATTCACGGGCTCGCTGCGGCCCGGCGGCGGCCAGGTCCTCGGCGCGGCGTATCGCGCCGGCACGGGTGGCGGCGGTGGTGTAGTCGAAGGTCACCGCGCTGTTCAGGGTCCGACGCCCGAGCTGAGCCATCAGTAGCTGGTCGCGGGCCTGCTCCCGGAAACCTTGGGCATCCCAGATCGTGCCCTCCGAGGCCTCCTCGGGCCCACCGAGGTCGTAGAGCAACTTGCTCACCTGCGCAGCGGTGACCTCAAGAGCCTCGCGCTGCACCGCAACCTTGATCAGCTCGTGCCGAATGAGCAACGTGACGATCTGGCGGGACAGTTCGTCGAGCTGGCGCCCGGCGACCAGTTGCTCCCGAACCTGCGTACCTTCTTTGTTCAGCACCGTATGGAGCTGGTCCTGTACCTGCTCGGTCGAGATCTCGGCGTCACCGACGAACACGGCCGTTCCCGCCTGGGTGATGCCTGAGGTGCCACAACCACCGACCAGCACAGCCACGGCAAGAGCCCCGACGACAGCTCTACCCATCACACCCGCACCACTGAAGACCATGCGCACGGGCGTTACCCTACTCATGAGCTGCGGCGCTACCCCCTCATGGGTTGCACGGAAGCGAGTAGCCGTTCCACGCTCTCGCCGAGCCGCTGTGGATCGGCCGGGTGCACCGCCAGCCACTCCGGCCCACCCGGGGAGTGGCTCAGCGTCACCTGGTAACGCCCATCCGGGTTATCGCACCAACGCAGGACCTCCGAACGGCGCACCCGCCCGGAGGAGTCCCGCGCGCTGACAACGATCTGTCCCGCGCGGACATGGGAGTGCTCCAAGATCGCAGTTGCGGCGGCGGCGGCGCGCTGGGTCCTGGTTCGAGCGGAGGATGAGGTGACCAGAATTGTTCCGTTGGGCTCCGCACGTTGTTGTCCTGGGACAGTCACAGCGGGGCTGCGGCCGGGTGGATGCGGCGGCAGCTTGCCGACCACCGCCGAAGCGAGGCCGTCGGCCGGAATGATCTCCAGCAGGGTCGCACCGGGCTGATCGGGTCGCTGTAGCGCGCAGACCCCTACGGCGCCCTTCCGCGCCGCGATCACCCGCACCGCCTGATCAGTGGCCTCATCGGGTAGCCACATTGAGGCCACCCAGCAGGCGGGCCAATGCAGCAGCCGCAGCGCCGCCTCCAAATCAGGCTGCACCCGGCCCGCTCGGACCAACCCCCGTTGGCCGAGCTCGGCGTTCGCCTCAGCTCTGAGCTGAGCCGCCTCGACGCCGGCACGTCCCGCTGAGCGCACCTGGATCGGCGCTGGATAGCCCTCCAGGCCCAGTGACTCGGTAAGCATCTCCCACTGCACGGCACTCAACTGCCACCGACTCAGCATCACCGCAGGCTCACCCGCTCGAACCCGCTCATCATCGCACGCCACCTCCGCTCAACCGCGATGTCCCCCAGGAGCCTCACCGCAGCCACAGCTCACCGGGGAGAACCGCGCGTTGCAGATCGGTCTGCTGGCCGTTGATACCTACCAACTGCGCATCAGCTCGCGTGAAACTGTCCCCGATCGCGCCCCAACCAGCACCGACACCCGCTGCCTGCTCGACGCCGCCCGCCATCGCGCGCCTCCTCTGGCTCACCCGGGGTGACCGTACTATGACGCGCACCAACCGGTCAGCGGTTCCATGGAACCGCCACCGCCGGGGCTGGGTGGCTGTCATGATCGAACGCAACCGGGCTGGAGGAGGTCAGAAATGGGCATCGAAGCGGACATCGGGGGTGTGCGGGAGGCGGGTACCGAAGCGTGCGTGCTGGCCGGGCGGCTCCGCGCGGCGCGTTCGGCATGGGATGGGGCCACCCGCGACGGGCAGACCGCGTGCGGGCTACCGGTAGCCGGCACGGCGTTTCGCACCCTGCAGGACGCCTGGTTCACCGAGATCGGCGCACAGGCCACCGTGCTGGAGCAGTTGTGCCAAGCGCTGCGCGACTCCGCGACCACTTACCAGGACACCGACCAGACCGGGGCACACGGATTCAACGCGGTGACCGACAATGGCCAGTAACGACTACGGGCAGCTGACCACCATCCTGCAACGGCTCGGCGAGCTGGGTTCGCTGCTCAACCCGCTCACCCTGGTCACCACCATCGCGGAACTGATCCGAGAGATCACAACCCCACCGCCGGGGGATCCCGCCCAGCTGGAGAACCTCGCGGCGGCGTTCCGCACTGTGGCCGACGTGATGGAACCGATCGACGATGAGGTGCGCGCCCTGGGCACCCGACAGCTACCTGACGTCTGGGGCGGTCTGGCCGGTGGCGCGGCGGCACAGGTGGTGACCGCGACCGCGAACGTGATCGCAGCCGCCCCGGTCGCCTTTCAGGACACCGCCGTCACCCTGGACGCCCTGGCCGTGACGGTACGGGAACTGCAACGCCGCCACACCGAGCTACACCAGGGACTGCACGACGCCTACCACGACGCCACCCACGTCGCGGGACTCCCGATCCCGAACCCGTTCGCCCTCGACGATCTGGTCCGCGCGGTCGGTGAACTGATCGCCGGGGCTCGGCGGGTCTACACCGACGCGATCAGCGCTGCGGACACCGCGGCGGCAGCGTTCGCCGACATCACCGGCCGGGCCCGCACCGGCGCCGGAGTGACCGGCGGCCTGGCGGCGGCGGACGCCGTCCTGCTCGCCGGCGAACAGATCAACGTCAGCGGACTCGGCGACAGCTACGACGGCGCGATCCTGACCCCCGCACAACTAACCCGCGCCGGACAACAACTCGACGCGATGAACCCCACCGAACGCGCCCAAGCCGACGACCTGCTCAGCCGCACCGGATCCCGTACCGAACGCGCTTACCTACTCGAAGCCATCGCCGCCGGGCACTCCGGCACCACCCTCACCGGGTTCGCCGACAAGATCCGCGGCAAACCACCGGAGTGGCTGCACTCCCATCTCAACCTGATTGACCCAGGCGGACCGGATATCCACCAGCGGTTCGGCGCCCGCATCGACCAGTACGACGACTACACCTGCGGCACCACCTCACTGATCGTCACCCGCGCAGCCGCCGACCCGCTCTACGCCCTCACCTTCACCGAGGACATGGAAGGACCGCCCTACACGGAGGCCACCACAAAGGAATTCGAGCGCCGATTCTCCGCCGAACAGGACCGAGTACACGACGAGACCAATGTGCTCTACCCGGAGTTCATCGGCACGAGCCCGATGGGCATGGCCGACTGGATGAACCGCCATACCAGCACCACCGGCGCCACCTACGACTACCAGCTGATCGACGACACCAACCAACGCGAAGTCAGCGGCGCGCTGCGCGACGTCGTCACCGCCGTCGACCAAGGCCACCCCGTGCCGATCCTGGTTGGCGGCGCCTACCCAGCGCACTACGTCACGGTCGTCGGCCACCAAGGCGACGACCTGCTCATCTTCGAACCCAGCCACGGCACCACCACCCGGGTCACCGCAGAAGACTTCGTCAACGGCAACCTGCGCCGCGCGACGTACTTCGACCACGTCCAGGCCGTGATCGTGCCGCGGCACTGATCCGCGTCAGCGGTTCGGATCAACCTCCGGCTGGTTGGGACCACCCCGCGCGCCCACCTCGATCCGGGTGCCCTGCTCAACATTCACCGGCGGCACCCCGGACTGCTCAATACACGTCGACCCAGCGGGCAAACCCGCAGGCCGGTCGGGGAGCAAGTCCGGCGGATCATCCACATTCGGTGACCTCAACAAGATGTCCACGAAGCCGTCTCCCGCACGGAACGCGCCACCGGTAAGGTCAGCCCAGTAGCTCACGCCGCCGACATGCGTATAGGCAGTGATATACCACGCCCAGGAGTCACGGGATAGATCGACGCTGAATTCTCCGGGCTCCGGAGAGGGCAGTGTTGAGGCGGCGATCCGGTCCCGCTCGGGCGACTCGCAGGACGCCGATAGGATGGTCCATCCGGTAGCGCGGAGCTTCTCCAGCGCCTCAGCTGTCCGTTCCTCGATTTCTTCGGGAATGACCGAGGGGTCACCATCAGCGGGGTCCGCAGTGAATAGCACGGCGGATACGTAGCCGCGATCCCAGCCGAGGGTCTCGTTGAGCAGCGTGCCTGGACGCTGGGTGATGATCTCCCGCGCGTCACGGACGATCGGCAAATTAAGCATCACCTGCAGCCGCTGCTCATCGGTCTCGGTCACCCGCTCCCGCCCTGGTAGGCCAGGACAACCGGCCAGCACCAGTACACAGCCCAGAATCAGCACCATCCTTCGCATCCGCGCAGTCTCGCAGCGTCCCCGTCGGCGGTGGGCTGGAATAGTCGACTGAGCGTCTCGGAGCGGCACCCGGCCAAAGCCGTCATGCGCGTCACGGTTCTGCAGGGCGGGGTCGCGAGGATGCGCTGTATCTCCGGTGAATGTCGGCGACGTCGCGGAGATAGGAGATCACTGCCGCTGCGGTGTCACCGTCGAGTTTGGCGGCAACGTCGTCGAGGGCGCGCAGCAGCGGTGCCATGGCGTTGACGACATCAGTGCGTGCCTGCTCGGTGGCCTCGAGTAGGCGCCGACGCCCGTCGGTGGGATCGGCACGTCGGCTGAGGTGGCCGCTCGCGACGAGCCGATCGACCAGCACGGTGGCGGACGCGGAACTGATCCCGAGGCGGCGCCCCAGCTCGACGGGGCCGAGGGGCTCGGCGGCGCTCAGGATATGATCGAGTGCGAGGGCGTCGGTGTAGGGCAGCCCGAGGTCTCGGGCCATGGTGTGCTCGGCCTCGTCGGCCGTCCGCAACACCGCCCAGAGTGCCCATGACACCTCGTGGGCAGGCAGGAATTGCCGGCCTCGCGCTTCGACCTCGTCCTGGGTCTCGGCAACCCGCTCGGCCGACTCCTCGCCTCCTCGGGTCATGCGACGTTGTCCTCATCGGTCGGCTGCGGCTCCCGAACTATCCACTTGACTTACTAGACAGTCTAGCTACTGTCTTTTGTTAGACAGTCTAGCGAATTGAGGGATGTGGTCGTGCTGATGAGCTCTGACATACCCGACGCCCCACACATCGCCAACGACCCTTTCACCGTCCCGGGCGGACGGATCGGCGACCGGCCCGAGGTGCACGAAGCGCTGCGCCGTGCCGGACCGCTGGTCCGAGTCCAGGCGCCCGCGGGTGGCCCCGCCTGGATCGTCACCGACGACGCGCTGGCCAGGGAGGTACTGACCGACCCCCGGTTCGCCAAGGACCCGGGCTTGGCCCCTGCCCAGTGGCACGGTCGCGATCCCGGTCTCGAACCACCAGCCGCCCAGGTCCGGTCGTTGACCACGCTGGACGGGCCGGAGCATCTGCGGTTGCGGCGTATGCACGCCCCGGCGTTCACCCGGCGCCGCGTCCTCGCCGGACGTGACCGCATCGCGACCATTGCTCGCGAGCTGCTCACCGGACTGGCCGAGGAGTCGGCCCGGACCGGGCATCCCGCCGACCTGGTCGCGCAATTCGTGACTCGCTACCCCCTGGGGGTCATCTGCGACCTGCTCGGGATCCCGCTGGCCGACCTGGCCCTCGCCGCCCGAACCAGTGAGATCATGATCCACGGCGACGCCGAACAGGCCTACGCCGGCTTCGCGGATCTGGAAGCGATGGTGGCGGCCGCTCTCCGCGCCAGCCACGAGCGCAACACCGGGACCCTGACCGACACCCTTGCCGAGCGGGCCCGCGCCGAGCTCGGAGACGTCTCCGACCGCGAGCTCCTCTACATGATCACTGGACTGGTCTTCGCCGGTCAGGTCACCACCGAATCGTTTCTCGGGTTTCTCCTCGCCCACCAGCTCGCAGGCCACCTCGATGCTGACACCGACGCGTTCGTCACCGAGGTATTGCGGCTGCACCCACCGGCGCCGTTCACGCTGTGGCGCTTCACGACCACCGAGCTCGACCTCGCCGGCGTGTTCCTGCCTGCTGGGGCCCCGGTGCTCGTCGACATCGAAGGAATCAATACCGACCCCTCCCGCTACCCGACGCCCTACACGCTCGACCCGAACCGCGGGCACCTGCCCGATCTCACCTTCGGTGACGGTCCGCACGCCTGCATCGGCGCGCAACTCGCCCTGTTGGAGGCCCGTGTCCTGGTTGACGTGCTGCGCGAGGACTTCCCAGATGCCCACCTCGCCGTACCCTTTGACCAGCTCGAACGGGACCGATCGGGCAGGCAGTTCCGCCGGTTGGCCAGCCTCCCCACCTGGTTGCGCCGCGAACAACAGTGCCGATCATGACGGTGGGAAAGCCGAACCAGGATCCCGCTGTCGGTAACCCAGTGCCGCCGTCCCATGTGGACACTAGAACCCGCCCCCGACGAGTTCAGCGAGAAACGACCAGCTGCCGGATATGAGCCTTCGCGCAAGGGAAGATGGCGGCCATCACGGTGCAGGCCGTCAGCGCATCTGGAACACCTGGGAACTAGCCGGCGTTGCGGTGGTAACGGTGTAATTCAGGGCTTAGGTGGTGGTTAGGGTGGATCCACTGGATTCCTACTCGCGCACGGTCAGCTCTGTCGCGGCGGCACTCACCCCGCACGTCGCCAGTCTGCGGATCAGGCATGGCACCGGATCAGCCGTCGTGTTCGCTGACGATGGATTGTTGCTGACCAACGCCCATGTCGTCGGCTCCGTCCAGGATGGCGTCGTGGCGTTCACCGACGGCACCGAGAGCCGCTTCGACGTGGTGGGCGCCGATCCGCTTTCCGACCTCGCGGTGCTCAGAGCGCGTGGCTCCACGCCGAGGGCGGCCGTCCTTGGCGACGCCGACGAGCTGGTCGTCGGGCAGCTGGTGGTGGCGGTCGGCAATCCACTCGGGCTCGCCGGGTCGGTGACCGCGGGAGTGGTCAGCGGGCTGGGTCGCTCGTTGCCAGTGCGCGCGGGTCGGGCCGCGCGGGTGATCGAAGACGTGATTCAGACCGACGCCGCGCTCAACCCGGGCAATTCCGGAGGTGCACTGGCCGACGCGAGCGCCAAGGTGGTCGGAATCAACACCGCGGTGGCGGGGATCGGACTTGGGATGGCCGTGCCGGTGAACGCCACGACCCGGCGGATCATCGGCGCCCTGCTCACCGACGGGCGGGTGCGTCGTGGCTATCTCGGGCTGATCGGGGTACCCGCCCCGCTGCCCGCGCCGGTCGCCGAACGCACCGGGCAGGCTCACGGGTTGCGCCTGGTCGAGGTTGTCCCGGGCAGCCCGGCTGATCGGGCCGGACTGCGCAGCGGGGACCTCGTACTCAGTGCCGGGCGCAAGCCGGTCACCGATGCTCAGGGCATCCAGCGCCAGCTGTTCGCCGACGCCATCGGCACCACGCTGCCGATCACCGCACTGCGAGGCGGAGCGATGGTGGACGTGCTCACCGTGCCCACCGAGCTGGTGGCCACCTGACACCAAACCAATACAGCCCTGACTGTACGAGCTGGTGGTGGCTGTGCGACGATCGCGGGCGGTCTCCGAGGTGATGCCCTCTGTCACCAGGAGGCCCTGCCCCGGGCACCCAGAGGAGTTAAGCATGGCCGCCTCGACCAACAGCGCGCCACCGGTACGTGGACGGTTCGATTGGCCGTGGCGCGGTGGTCCCTCATTCGTGGCCCCCGACGGATCCCAGCTGTCGCTCAGCGCTGCCGGGCTGGACATGTCCCGGCCGTGGTCCTGCGAGTTCATCGCCCTGGTGCGCGGTGTCCGCCGATCGTTCACCGTCGCCGAAACGGGCGCGTTCGACTGGCACAGCACCTACACCACGATCCCCGACGAGATCCTGCGTCAGTCCTACCGCGGCGGGGAGCTACTCGTCGGCAGCCAGCATGCAACTCGGGACGAAGCGGCCCAATACCGTGCCGTGTGGCGCGGGCAGTGGTTCGAGCTACATACCCGCAGCTCCGGGCCCACCCCACCAGCCAACGAGATCATCGGAGTCTTCGATGCATTCCGGCTGACCGACACCCCGTTGGGAATGCTGGTACAGGCACGCACCGCACGCCACGCCCGGCTCGAACCGGTCCGGGTGGACAAGCAGATCCCCGGGCTCGGCCACCTGACGATCGAACGCCCCGAGAGCAGTCGGACAGCGATTCCCGACGTGCGGGGCCTGCTTACCCGGCACGGAGAACTGTGGCGCCAGCCGCTCGGGAGCGGGGCGCACGGCCGATCCCGGCCGGACGCGCTGGTTCTGGCCACTCCGACGGCGATCACCCGGCTGGTTGCGGGCGCAGCCGACAGCGCGGACCCGAACCAGGCGCTGGACATGCTGGCCGGTCTGAATGTCATCTGGGAGCCCGCGTGATCCTGCTCGGCGTGCCCGTCCTAGCGGGTGCGCTGCTGCTGGTCGTCGCCGGCCTGGAGCACCTGCGCGATCCCGTGGCGTTAGCCAATGCCGCCGGCACCGGAACGGGCGCGGCGCGGCTGATCGCGCTCATTGAGCTGCTGATCGGCGTTCCTTCGGTGGCCGCCGTGCTACTGGGTATGCCTCCGCTGCGTTGGGCGCTGGTGGCCCAAGCCCTGATCTATCTGGTGTTCGCCGCTCACCTGCTGCTCCGACGACGCCGGGGTGATGAGTCGGACTGCGGCTGCAACAGGATGGGCACCCGGGTAGGACCCGGTTCGATCGCGCGGGCCGGGGTTCTGGCGATCTTCACGTTTGCGGTGGCAGCACTGCGCCCGGACACCGTGTCGCCCGATGGAGTGGGCGGAGTCTTATTGGTGGTCGTCGGTGCCGCGGTGCTGGCCACCCTGCTCTACGCGCTGCCCGCAGCTGTCGACGGTCGGGCCTTACCAGGGGCGACGTCATGAGCGTGCTCGCCGCGGCGGTGGTGCTGGCCTGGGGTTGCCTGATCGTGCTCACCCTGGCGATGGCCGGGATGTTACGGCAGCTCCGCGAGCTACAGACCGAGGTCTCCCAGCTCGCCGCGCCGGGGTGGCGGGGCAGCACGAACCGACGGATGGTGAAGCTGGCCGGCGAGGGCACCCTGATGCTGCTGGTACTCGACCCCGGATGCAGCTTCTGCGACACCGTGCACGCGCCGTTCACCCGCCTGACCGATGAGTATCCGGGCACCCGGTTCGAGGTGCTGTCCCCGCATCAGCGCTGGCCGGACACGCCCGGCATCCGCTCCCGGACCGATCAGGACCTGATCGGTGAGCTCGATCTACCGTGGGCACCGGCCCTGGTGCTCGCCGATGCTGGGGGCACGGTGCTGGCCGCCCGTCCAGTGCAGTCCCCTGAGCAGCTCGGCGAGCAGGTGGCGAGCCTGTTGGATACCGCAGCCGCCGTGCACGGGAGAGGTACCTGATGAACAGCTTCCTGGGTCGCCGCAGTTTTCTGGCCGTACTCAGCGCCGGAGCCATGACCCTGGGCGTGACCATGCTGGGGTGGCTCCCGCTGGCCCGCCCGGCCAGGGCGCAGGCGGGCACCGAGTTCCTCGACTGCGGTGTCTACGGCGACGGTGCCGGCGGACCGATCTGCACCGGGGCGCCCTACGCCGCCACATACTGCGGCTCCGACAAGTGGTTCAGGAACGGCTGCTACCGCACGCCGGAGGGCGAGGTGTGCTACGAGCCCGCGACCCTCTGTCGCGCCGGAGGGCGGGAGGGTGAGCGGCGCAACGCGTGGCGTTGGGTGGCTGACGGGGTCACCTACCGCTGCGCGGACGGCCGCGTTCGCCACGAGGGTGCGCCGAACCCGGAGACCGCGATCTGCAGCGCGACGCTGAGCGACTCCGCACCGCCGTCCTCGTCCCCAGCGCCTGAGCCATCGCCCGAACCGTCGTCCACTGAGCCGACACCGACTTCGACGCCGAGGCCCTTACTACCGCAGCTGCCCCTACTGGATCGCTGACCTCTCCCGCAATGTCCCCGCGCCGCACCGTTCTCGGGCCGGTGGTGGTGACCGGCGTGCTCACAGCGCTGGCCATGGCCGCAGTATCGATCACCGTACCGTTGATCGCGGTGTCGTTAACGGTCGGGGCCGGCTGGGTACTGGCCTGGCTGTTACTCGGGCTGACCGCCGGATATGCGCTGTCCGGTTCGGCCTGAAGTCTCAACTCGGCTGAACTGCTGAGCTCGCCGGTCTGGCGGGATAACGCACGTGCCTACTTCACCGTCGGTCTGACCCTCGGCGCAGTCACCATCGCGATGCTAGCCGTCGCACTCGGCAGTCTGGTGCGCCCAGTGATCCCACCCGGTGTTCGGGCAGGCCTGGTCGTCGCCGTGGCGCTGTTCGTGCTCGCCGGAGAGCTCGGGCTGCATCGGGTGAGGCTGCCACACCGGCGCGCTCAAGTGCCCTCGAAGGTGATCGGCGCCGGTTCCGACGCCGGTGCCCTGCAATTCGGTTTCGAGATGGGTACCGGGGTCCGCACCCACATGCCGAGCAATCTGCCGTATCTGCCGCTGGTCGCGGTGCTACTGCTCGGCAGCTGGGTGACGGCACTACTGGCCGGACTGGGCTTCGGCATCGGGCGGGCGGCGATGGCGCTGGGCCGCCATTACAGCCTGGACCCCGAGTGGTGGGATCACCAGTGGCGGCATTACGGCCACCGCCTGCGAATCGTACTGGCGTTTACGGCGCTGGTGCTGACCGTGCTGGTCTTGGATTGCTCCTGTTTCGGATTAGTCGGGTAGGCTCGGCTGGTGTCCGTGGCTGAGCGTCTGGATGCATTTCAGCGGCGTCATCGCTGGGCAGGCCTGCCATTGGCAGTACTGTACAAGTTCGCTGACGACCAAGGCTTCTATCTGGCCGCGCTGATCACCTACTACGGTTTTGTCTCGCTGTTCCCACTACTGCTGCTGCTGGTCAGCATTCTCGGCTACGCCCTGCAGGACAACCCGGAACTACAGCAGCTGGTACTGAACTCGGCCTTGAGTCAGTTCCCCATCATCGGGAATCAGCTCGGGGAGAACGTGCAATCACTGAACGGCAACGCCTTCGCGCTGGCCGTCGGCATTCTCGGCAGCCTCTATGGCGGCCTCGGGGTGGCCCAGGCCGGACAGCACGCGATGAACACCGTGTGGGCCGTACCGCGTGCTGTCCGGCCCGACCCGTTCCGGTCCCGTGGCCGCAGCCTGCTGGTGCTGGTCATCGTCGGCACCGGGCTCCTGCTGACCACCGCCCTGTCCGGGCTGACGACTGCGACGACCGACTTCGGCGACGGCCCCGCAGTCGATCTCCTCATCCGGATCGGGGCGGCACTGCTCGCGATCGCCCTCAACTCGTCGCTGTTCATCCTGGTTTTCCGCGTGCTCACCGCTCGGAAGGTGCCGATTCGCGACATCCGGCTCGGGGCGATCCTCGCCGCGATCGCCTGGCAGAGTTTGCAAGTGATCGGCACTTACTACGTCGGACGCGAGCTCGCGACGGCGACCGCCACCTATGGCCTGTTCGGTATCGTGCTCGGTCTGCTGGCCTGGATCTATCTGGAGGCTCTTGTCGTGGTGCTGTGCGCCGAGGTCAATGTGGTGCGCGCGAGGAAGTTGTGGCCACGCAGCCTGTTGACCCCCTTCACCGACAACGTCCAGCTCACCGATGCCGACCGGCGGGCCTACACCTCCTACGCGCGCAGCGAACGGCACAAGGGATTCCAGCGGGTCGAGGTGGACTTCGACCAGAATGACGGCCGTACCCGCACGCAACCCGAGGAAGAGCAGGACCGGGCGCACTGACCCGAGGTTCACACTCCGGGCGCCACCGGCTCGACATCCTCCTCACGCAACGGTTCGTCGCAGCTCAGCGCTCGGCGCAGTCGTCTGCCGACGAGTGTCTGTGCCCATCCCGGCGCAATCCCCCCGCCCGGCTTCTTGGCGGTGAGGTCGCTCGCCGCGAGCACGTGCCCGGTCGGCAGCGCACGGCGTGCCACCAGGGACCGGCCGAACAGGGCCCGCATCGGCGCCAGCTCGGTCGCCAGCTCGTCCTTGTCGACCGGCTTAGCCAGTGCCGCTTCGATGTAGCGGACGCCGTCGACGAGCTGGCGCAACTCGCTGGTCGTCACCGACGCCGCCACATCGGGGCCGAACATCTCCCGGGACAACGTCACGTGCACCTCGATCACCCGCCCACCGAGCGTGACAGCGGCCAGCGCGGGAAAGATCGTCCCCGAGTGATCGGACAACCCGGTCGGGCACCCATATCGCTCGCGGATCTCACCGAGCACATTGAGTCCCAGACGCTGCGGCCCAGCCGGATAGGCCGACGTGCACTGCAGCACAGCCAGCGGCCCGGCACCGGCTCCGCGCAGCCGCTCGACGGCGCCATCGAGCTCGGCCCAGCCGCTCATTCCACTGGAGAGCAGCACTGGTTCCCCGGTCCGCGCCATCGCGTCCAGCAGCGGCGGGTTGGCGACCTCACCGGAGGCGATCTTCCAGGCGGCAACGCCGACCCGGCGCAGCAGATCGACCGCTTCGAGGGAGAACGGCGAGCTCAGAAACGCGATCCCGCGCTCATCGGCATGCCGCCGCAGCCCCGCCCACGCCTCGGCGGGAAACTCCATCCGCTTCCAGTACTCGTAACGGGTGTCGTCGGCATAGCTGAACTTGACCCGCCACGGTTCGTCGGTGCGGCTCTCCGCGGCGGCGATGTGCGTCTGGAACTTCACCGCGTCTGCGCCCGCGTCAGCGATCGCGTCGATGAATGCGTGTGCTGTGCCCAGGCTGCCGTCATGCGCCTGACCGACCTCGCCGATCACCACCGCGCAGTGATCCCAATCAAGTACAGTCACGCCGCCCAGTGTCACATCCCCGCATACCCACCGACCACACCGACGGATGGACCCCAGTGCCAGAATCGACATCGTCGGCGGCTCGACGTCACGATAACTGCGCTCCAGCTGGGTGGGCACCACTAGGAAGAATCAGCTGACCCTGGCGGCCGCTGCGGTGTCGAGTTCCATGCGGACTGCGCTGGGCAGGGATTCCATGCCCAGACTGGCGCGGGCGCGGGCGAAGACCCGGCCATCGAGGTCATGGTAGACGTCGCGGATATCGGTGCCCTCCGCAAGCCACAGGTGCAGCCGCACGACCGGGGTGGCCGAGGTGCCCACCACGCGGACGCGGGCACGGCTGACTCCGGCGACGGTCTCGGCGTCCGTACGCAGTGCCTCGGCGATCGCCGAGGCACTGACCTCGAGTCGGCTGTCTGAGCTGGGGTCGAGAAGGAGGTTGGGACGGTGTTCGGGTTTGAGGGCGCGCGCAGCCCAGACCAGGCCGAGGACGAACAACACCACGCCGACGGCGATGGCGACCCCGCGGGCCGGAGCCTGATGGGCACGCAGGATGTCCAGTGCGATGGGATCGAGTACCGGGCGGGAAGCGCGGTCGACCCCGAGCAGCCCGGGGCTGATGACGAGAACGGTGGCGCCCGCAGCCAGCATGAGTAGCCCGATGAATCCGACCAGGCCGCGCTGGGCACCGGCAGCGCGGGTGGTGGCCTTGCGGACGGCGCTGGAAACTGTGGTGGTCATGCCACTTTCTCCGCTCTACTCACGGCCACCGACACCCGAGGGGTGTGGGCCAGCGGCAGCTCCGACAGCAGGATGCGCACCCTCTCCGCGATGTCGGACGTGGCAGCCTCGGCGGATTGCCTGCTGGCGGCCCGGACGGTGATCTTGCGAGGGGTGGCGGTGACCGAGGCCGAGGCGACGTGGTCAAGCTCGCGGACCCGGCGGCCGACCAGCCGGGCCAGCGACCGCGGGGAGGTGCTGACGGTGATCTCCGGGGCGGGGTCGGTCAGCCACACCTCGCGGCGACCGGCACGCAGGGCCAGCATGACCAGCAACAGGCCAACGAGAACCAGCCCGGCGCCGATGACCCGGACCGGGGTGGCGGTCCAGTTCCACCCCTGCAAAGTCGTCCGCCACGCGGGCCAGGGCAGCACCAGTGGGGCGTCGGCGGGCCGCAGCCAGGCCCAGCCAACCTCCAATGCCAGAAATAACCCGAATGCGGCGACAGCCAGGCCCAACAGCGGGGACAGCACGCGGAGCAGGATTCTCATCGGTGCCCTCCTGGACTGCGGGGAGTGTTCAGTGCAACCGGGAGCTGGGCTCGGGCAGCAGGGCGGTGATGATCACGGCGATCGAGCGAACCTCGTAGCCGGTGATCCGCCGCACCTCGTGGCCGACCCTGCTGCGCAGCTGGTGCACGGTGGAGCGCACCGAGCCGGGATAGCGCACCGCCAGTTCCATCCGCAGGTCCACCCGCTGCTGCGCGGCAAGGCTGACCTTAGCGGTGGCTCCACCGTTCCCCAGACCGATCCCAGCGATGGTGCGTGGAGCCGGCAGAATTCCCGCGGTCAGATTCGCGGTGTGTTCGGCGACCTTGCGCAGCACCGAGGGGTGGATCGTCAGCCGACCCCGCTCGCCCAGGTCAACAGTCATCTCAGCGGTCCTCGGTCCCGCCCCTTGCCACTGAAGACCTGGCCGATGTCGAGTTCCCCGTCCAGCATCCGGCCGACGAGCAGCCCGACCGCGCCGAGCACCAGAGCGAAGAGAAAACCACCGAAGCCACCGACCGCGCCCGCCAGACCGAGGATAAGCCCGGTAAGCAGGCCGACCGTGGTCGCGTTCATCATGTGCACCTTCCGTTCTGGAGCGGGGAGTCAGGGAGCCGAAGCGAGCTGGGAGTGTGGTGACAGGTCGTCGATGATCACATCATTGATCGTCACGTCGATGACCCGGGTCCCGGTGACCTCGGTGATAACTCGGCGCAGCTCAGCCACCAGCAGCGGCAGCGGGATACCGAGGCGGACCACAACCGAGATCTCCACCGGCTCACCGGGTTCCCCGACCCGTACCCCCACCACCCGGCGACCGGGGAGATAAGAAGCCACCACGCCGAACGGGCCACCGTCCAGGTCGACCACTGCGGGGTGGGCACGCACTACCGCCGCGACAGCGTCGGCCAGCTCACCGAAGTCGGGCTGCTCGGCCGGGCGCCGGGGAAGCGAGACCGGCGATCTCACGCTCATGGTCGCCGAATTCCTCGTGGCATCACGGGAGGATCACTCCACCCGCGCCGGGGTGGGGGATTTCTCGCCCTCACCCTCGCCCTCGATGTGGATGTCGTTGACCGCGATATTCACCTCGATGACCTCCAGGCCGGTCATCCGCTCAACCGCGCCGATGACATTGCGGCGCACAGCCTTGGCCAGGTCCACGATGGACGCGCCGTACTGCACGATCAGGTCGATGTCGACCGCGGCCTGTTTCTCGCCGACCTCGACCGATACCCCGGCGGTGCGGGAGGCACCAGTGCTGCCCGGGATGCGCTCGCGGATCTCGCCGAACGCGCGGGACAATCCACCACCCAGCGCGTACACCCCGGAGACCTCGCCTGCGGCGATCCCGGCGATCTTTTGCACTACCGATGATGCGATGGTGGTCGTGCCCTGAGAGGTGTCATCGGCCAGCCGAGCCGAGGGCGTCCCGCCGAGGCGGGCGGACGCAGCTGGAGAATTAGGCGGCTGGGTCGAAGTACTGGTGGTTTCTGCCATGATGCAGATCTCCGTTCTGAGGCTAGTTCCAGCTGCGATCAGCAGTTCGGTTCATCCTCGGTTTCACGTCATTCATTGACAGTTCCTCTCTTTCGCGTGGGATGTACCGCAGCCTCGGCGGCCACGGTCTCGAGAGGTAGGAGGCCGCACGCCGGGAAGAACTCACGACCCCGATCGGGTGAATCTTCGTCCTACCGGCGGCCGTGTCTGGGTGGCAGCTGTCCCAGCGAAGAGCCGGCTCATGGTGGGTTTGAGATCCGCATGCCGGGGGAATCTCACGGACACGATTGGGCGGGGTTGGAGACAACACCAGCCGCCCAACACGCTCACAACCGGCTCAGGTGTGCTAACTCATAGCCGCCGGGGATAGGGAACGATCTGTGCCGACCATGGCGGGCCGCAAACTCCCATGACCGATGTCGAACACGGGGCCCGGGCTATCAGGACCACCAAGGTCACCGCAGAGGATTTCGACGAACCGACCTTGGTGGTGCGAGCCCAGGAAGGCGACACGCGCGCCTTCGAGGTGCTGGTGCGTCGTCATCAGAGCCAGTTCTACCGGCTGGCGGTGCGGCTGCTGGGTAACCGCAGTGACGCCGAAGATGCCGTGCAAGAAGCGTTCGTCGCGGCGTGGCGGCAGCTGCGAGGATTCCGGGGAGAAGCCGCGTTCTCCTCGTGGATGTACCGGATCGTCACAAACCGGTGCCTCAAACTCTTGCGCACACGACGACCCGTAGTACCCCTGGAGGATCTGGGTGACTTACCCGGCACGGGCGGCGTCTCACCCGAGCAGGCCGCCGAGGCCACCGACCGGGCCGCCGCCCTGCAAGGAGCCCTGCAGGGGCTATCTACTGATCAACGGACATGTTGGGTACTGCGGGAATTACACGGCTTGAGTTACGAGGACATCGCTGCCATCGTCGGTGTCGGTCCGAAGGCGGTGCGGGGACGGCTGTATCGCGCCAGACAAAGACTGGCGGAGGTGATGACACCGTGGCGGTGAACGAAGCTCACTCCCGGCAAGACGTCGCTCGGCTGGCCTGTGGCCGAGACGCGGCCACGGTCTGGGACCGGACCGCTGCCGGGCACCGCGACGCTCACGAGCGCAATTGTCTTCACTGCCAGGCCGTCAGCCACGATCAGCGCCGACTGGCCACGGCCATCGCCGCGCTTGCCGATGAGGTCCTCGAACCGCCTCCCTCCCTACTGGATCGGGTCATGGGCGCCGTGCTCGCCGAGCTACGGCCCGCGGACTATCTGCCGCTGCCCAGCCGGCACGGCCCGACCCGCATCGACCGGATCGCCGCCGCGGGAGTGCTCCGCCACGCCGTGGACCAGATGGCGACGCTACGTGTCCGCAGCTGCCAGATCAGCATGTCCGACATCGACGAAGGCAGCGAGGCCAGGCTTATCGTCGGATCCCCGACAGCCCGGGTACGCATCACGGTGACCGCTCGGTTCGGCACCGACCTGATCAGCGCCGCCACTCGCGTCCGGCAGATGATCCTCACCGCCGCCGAGGACCTTCTCGGTCTGCCGCTGGCGGCCGTCGACGTCGACGTGGTGGACGTCTTCGAAGGCCCCCGCAGACCGGCGCCGACACTGCCGAACAGGTCCGGTCATACACCGAGCCACTCGCCACCGTCAGCATCATGATCATCGATGTCGAGCGCGGCGAGTAGAGTCGCTACACGTGTCTGACCACCGCAAGAAGGTATGTGTCGTTGTCGCGAGCCGGGCCAACCTGGCACGGATCACCACGGTACTCGAGGCCGTGCGCGACCACCCGGCCCTGGAGCTACAGGTGATCGCCGCCGCTTCGGTACTCCTCGAACGCTTCGGGGCCGCGGTGAACGTGCTCGAGGAAACCGGCTTTCCGCCCGATGCCAAGATCCGCTTCATCATCGAGGGTCAGACGCCCGCGACGATGGCGAAATCCACCGGGCTGGGCCTGCTGGAGTTGCCGAGCGTGTTCGAGCGGCTCGAACCCGACGTCGTGGTCACCGTTGCCGACCGTTTCGAGACGATCGCGACGGCCATCGCCGCCGCCTACATGAACATCCCGGTCGCCCACACCCAGGGCGGCGAGGTGTCGGGATCCATCGATGAAAGCGTTCGGCACGCGATCACCAAGCTGTCCCATCTCCATTTCCCGGCGACCGAGCTCAGCGCGCGGCGCATCATCGCGATGGGTGAGGATCCGCAGTACGTGTTCAACCTCGGCTGCCCGTCGATCGACCTCGTGGCTCGCACTCCTCCTGGCGCTCGCCGCAGCGCGCTGCTCGAGCACTGTGGCGAGGATTCCCCGATCGATCCGGAACAGCCGTTCCTCCTGGTGATGCAACACGGTGTCACAACCGAGTACGGCCAGGGTCTGGCTCAGATGACCGCGACGTTGCGCGCGGTGTCCTCGATCGGGATGCAGGCGCTGGTGTTCTGGCCCAATGTCGACGCGGGCAGCGACGAGGTCGCCACCGGAATCCGCCGTTTCCGTGAGCAGGGCCTGGCACAGCGCTGCCACTTCTTCCGCAACGTGCCTGCCGAGGACTTCGCCAGGCTGATGACGCACTGTGCCTGCATGATCGGCAACTCGTCCGCGGCGCTGCGGGAGGGCGCTTACCTCGGCACCCCAGCGGTCAGTCTCGGCACCCGTCAGCAGAACCGGGAGTGCGGCCCGAACGTCATCTTCACCTCGCAGGACCCCCTCGAGATCGCCGAAGCGGTCCGGGCTCAGCTCGCGCGAGGCCGCTACGAGCGCAGCCACTTGTTCGGCGACGGCACGGCCGGTCGGAAGATCGCCGACGTGCTGGCGACGGTGAATCCGCCGGTGCAGAAGCGGCTGCACTACGATTCAGCTGCACTGCTGGCCAGGGCATCTGCGTAGGGATCCGATCGAACGACGTCTGCGGTCCTGATGCGGCCCGCAGTGGGAGGTGCCGAAGCATGACAACGGTTGCGGTCAACTTGACTCGTCCGGAGGAGGAGCTGGGCGAAATTCCCAGCCTGCTCGGCGCGGCCGGCTTGGCACTGCGCTGCGGATCGGGACGAAGGGCCACACCGACGGCACAAGTGATCAAAAGCCTCGACGCCGCCTCGGCCGTGATCGCCGGCCAGGAGCTGTACACCGCCGAGGTCTTCGACGCCTGTCCGGAGCTGAAACTGGTCGTGCGCTTCGGCGTGGGCTTCGACACTGTCGACGTCGACGCGGCCACCGAACGGGGCGTCCTCGTCGCGACCATCCCGGGCACCACCGATGGGGGTGTCGCCGACCACGCCCTCGGGTTAATGATCGACCTGGCGCACGGGATCTCGCGCCATGACCGCGCCATGCGCCGTGGTGAGTGGCAGCCGCAGCGCGGGGTCGATATGTGGGGGGCCACACTGGGCATCGTCGGGCTCGGGCGTATCGGCAGGGCCGTCGCGCGCCGAGCGCTTGGCTTCGACATGACGGTGATCGCCCACGAGCCGTATCCCGTGATGGAGTTCGTGACGGAATACGGTATCGAGCTGCTCCCGATGGACGATGTGTTCACCCGGAGCGACTTCGTGACGCTGCATCTCCCGGCCATGCCCGAGACCGAGCGAATCATCAACGCCGCGAAGCTGGCGCTGATGAAGCCGACCGCCTTTCTGATCAACACCGGACGCGGCACTCTGGTCGACGAGGATGCCGTCTACGCCGCGGTGAAGTCCGGCCAGATCGCCGGTGCGGGCATCGACGCCTGGACGAACGAGCCGATGACCGAGCCACGCTGGGCCGAGCTTGAGAACGTCGTGCTCACCCCGCACAGCGCGGCCAATACCTCCGGCGTCTGGTCGGCGAGCGCGGTGCTGGCGGCAGAGATCGTACTGCAGGTCCTGCGTGGCGAAAAGCCGACGCAACTCCTCAACCCACAGGTGTGGCCTCCCAAGCCGTGAGGACAGCTTCGCCCCCCGTGAGTGGTATTCCGTGTCCCAGCACTCAATGCCACTCACGGGCTCGTCAGAGCCGGGCCGCGCACCGGGACTGCAGCCGGTTGCAGGTGTCCAGGACGCGATCGGCATGCTGCTCGAAGAGTTCCCAATCGATCGTGTCATGGTCAGCCAGCACGATCACCAGATCGGCCTCGACGACCTGATCCACTTCACAGGGCACCATGGTGATGAAACCCGGCACGTCGTGCGCCTCGACGAACGGATCGATCGCCCAGAGCTCGGCTCCCAGCTCGTCGAGTTGCCTGGCGACCGCAATCGCCGGTGATTGCCGGATATCCCCCGAGTTCCGCTTGTAGGCCAGCCCCACCAGCAAGATCGTGGCTCCGTTCACCGACCTGCGTTGCTGATTGAGGTGCTTGACCACGCGGGAGACCACGTAGTTGGGCATGTGGTCGTTGACGTCGTTGGCGAGGTCCACGAAGCGGACGGAGTGACCCAGCGAGCGACGCACCTGCCAGGACAGATAGGACGGGTCGATCGGCAGGCAATGCCCCCCGACGCCGGGGCCCGGCCGGAACTTCATGAACCCGAAGGGCTTGGTGCCTGCCGCCTCGAGGACCGACCAGACGTCGATCCCGAGGTCATGGCAGAACATGGCGAGCTCGTTGACCAACGCGATGTTGACGTGACGGAAGGTGTTCTCAAACAACTTGGCAAGCTCGGCTTCACGCGGCCCCGCCATCGGCACCATTCGCTCGACGAGCCGACCGTAGAAGTCCTGCAACGCCTGCAGCGAGGGCGCGTCGATGCCCGCGACGATCTTCGGGGTGTTGTGGAGCCGCCAGATCGGATTGCCGGGATCGATGCGCTCGGGGCTGTAGCCGACCGCGAACTGCTCCCCCGCCCGGAGCCCGGAGCCGGCCTCGAGGATCGGAATGAAGATCTCCTCGGTGGTGCCGGGATAACTCGTCGACTCCAGGACTACACAACATCCCGGTGTGATGTACGGGGCGAGCAACGCCGCCGAATCCTGCACGTGGCGCAGGTCAGGCGCACCATCACGCAACGGCGTTGGCACGCAGACGATCGCGATGTCGAAACCCGCCAGCGCAGCTGGATCGTCGGTGGGCAGAAACCGCCCGGTGCTCAACGCCACCGTGAGATCGGCGTCGGTAATGTCGTCGACGAAAGACTTCGCCTGCCGGAGCCGGTCGACCCGCGCCTGATCGATATCGAAGCCCACCACGTCGAACCCGACCTCGACGGCCCGAATGGCGACCGGCAGGCCGACATAACCTTGGCCTACGACCACGACGTGCCGCGATGAAGTGTGCGAGATGCCGGGCACGTAGCTCCCTTGATCGTAGTCACTGCAGGTGGGTGGCCGAATGCTAAATGAGGTGCAGCCGCAGTACTCCGAGGTGGTCCGTTAACCGATGGACCCCGGGACGGTGCAGGACGCCACGACGATCGTCTCGGTTGGGCCGGTAGTCGAGCCGACCGCGTTCGACGCCGTCACCGACCACTGCACGCTACCTGGCTTCCCGAACGGACCGAGGCTGCCCGACCACGTCGCGCCAGCGCTCTGCATCGGCATCGAACCCGATTCGTCCGCACCCTTCCAGGACAGGATCACGGCCGTGGCCTGGGCCTCGGCGGCGAGGGTGACACGCACGTCCGCCCGATCCTCGAGGCAGCCGCGCAGCCCGAGCTGGGGTGGGGAGGCGTCCTGTCCGGTGATCCGCAATGCCGGTGGGGTTGGGTCGGTGGTGGTACTCGGGGTCGGCGGGGGTGGACTCAGGATCAGGATGGGTTCGGGTTCCGGCGGCGTCCTCGAGTCGGGCAAGGGTTTCGAGGGCGTGGTGATTCCGGTGGTAACGCCGGTGGCCGGTGGGGCGGCGGTTGTCAGGTCAGCGCTCGGCGCATCGGACCCGGCACCGGCGGAGGAACCGGGCACGACGCTGACCGAGGGGCCGGGCCCGGGCGTCGTCGGACCGGACGTGACCGGCGCGAGCGGGACGGCCGGCGCCTGGAGAACCGCAACTAACCGCCCACCCCAGAGCATCGAGACACCCCCTGCCAGAGCGGCCACTACCAGCGCCGCCGCAACGCTGCGGGCAGCCGGTGACCGGCGGTGGACTGGCGCGGTGGGGAGAGCGGCTCCCGGCGCGGCCGCAACATCCGGATCCGGTGCGCCGTCTGCGCCGTCTTCGGAACCCGCATCCGGCGAGCTGTGCGCAACCAGCTGCACGTCATCGAGCACCCGCTCGCGCAGCTCGGGTGGCGCCACCAGCACGACGGCACTCGAGAGCAGCGCCCACGGGCTCGCCACCGCTCGCCGCCGCTCACCGCAGCGTGGGCAGTGGTCCAGATGCCGGGCCACCCGCTTGCGCAGCGGGGGGGTGAACCGCCCGTCCCACTTCCCCAGCACCGCGGTCAGCTCGTCGCAGTCGCCACGGCCGAGCCGGGCCACGAGCAGGGCGCCCAGGGACCGCTCCATCTGGTCGCGCAGCCGACTCAGCCGCACATGCACGATGTTCGCGCTGATTCCCAGCGCCACTCCGAGCTCGGCGCCCTCCAACCCGTGCAGGTGCAGGCGCAGCATCGCGCGGTCGCCTTCGGACAACCCCTCCGAGGCATCTGCCACCAGCTGCCGCAACGCCTCCTGCTCAGCGAGCCGCTCCGGTCCAACGGCGGGATCGGGAGTGTCGATCACGGCGTCAGTGGGCCGGACGCGGCCGCGAGCTCTGGCATGGGCCAGCGCGACGGATCGGGCGATCGCATACAACCACGGCCGCAGCAGCTCCGGGTCGCGCAGCTGCCCAATCCGGCCGTTGACCAGCAGGAAGGTGTCCTGGACCACGTCCGCGGCTTCGTCACGATCACGGAGCATTCCGGCACAGAAGTCGTAGAGCCGGTCGGCGTAGCGGTCGTAGATCCCCGCCAGACACTGCTGGTCACCGGCCCGCAACCCGGCGACCAACTCGGCGTCCCCCTGCCCGCACGAAGCGGTCATCGCCCCACCGTAAGCGCCCCAACCGGCTGAGTAACCCCTCAATATGAGTGGCCCCTTTCGGGGCGGACCCGGGTTAGCCGGGTTTCCGGAAAAAAGTCGCCGGTTTTCTGCAAGGAAACCAGTATCCGGACGCTCCCAACGGTGAGACCACTCACCAACCAGGAGGGCAGTACCATGCGAACGACCATGATCACAGAAGATCGGGAGTACGGGCGGAGGCACCGCCGATTCGACAGACATGCGGCCAGGGTGAAGGTACCTGTAGTAGCCGTCCGAAAAGCGGTGACGTTTCGGCGCTTGGCCTGCACTCTCGTTACCTCGGCGATTTTCACAGGATTGACCGTCAGCACCGCCGGCGCCGGACCCAACGGATTCATCTACCTCTGCAAGCAAGCCGCACCGGGCTCCGGACTGACCGGCACGGTCACCTTCACCGTGGTTAACCCGACACCGAGCAGACCGAACCCACAGGACCCAGAGGTCCGTCGGACCTTTCAGGTCCCCGTCGGTGGATGCAGTGACGCCATTATGATTTCACGACCCAGCCCCCAGGGCATCACGATCACGGAGACTCCAGCCAAGGGTACATATGTCTCAAAGATCGACGTACCAGCAGGAACCATCATGGTTCCGCAGCAGAAGTTCAGTCCGACGATCACCGTCGCCGACGATGTTTCCATCAATAATATAACGGAACCCGGCAAGCCAGGCGACTCCGGCTCGATCACGTTCACCAACAACCGGCTGGCCGGAACAGGCGGACCAATGGGGCCGGCAAATGGGGTAATAACAGGAGGAATACTCGATCTCCCCCCAGTAAACACCGTGTGCTCCCAGAACTTCTGGGCAGTGGATCTCAAGACGGGCACGAAGATCGGCACACTGCCGGTCGGTAGCAGCATCGGTCCTATCACAAACGGCCAAGCAGTCGTGACGCTGGACCTCAACCCCCTGCCTGGGATCAAGTGCAAGCGAGCGAACATAGTCGTGGAATATGAGGGTGTACCCACTGCCTGGACCGTCGACATCGGTGACTCGCCCAGCAACGATGGTTTCGGCGGTGGTGGCCAGCCAAATCTCACCGACTCCTGCGCGGAGGTGCAGGTACTCAACAGCACCGTGAGTGCATTCAAGGACTGTGGGCCGGGTAATGCCGCTCCGCTTCCGCTATCTCCAGCTCTCGCTCCAGCTCCACTCGCCCTCAAGGACAGTTCGTTGAAGTTCGTGGTCGAGGACGGGTACCTGAGTGTTGGCCAGCCCTTCGCAAATGCCAGTAGCACTCAGTCGTTTCACCTACCCGACACCACGCCGGTCGGCGTCGGAACCTCCGATGGCTCCAAGATCTACGCAGCCTTCAACCGAGTCATCTCCCTCGACCGTGACGCCAATCGCGTAGGCCAGGGCGTACGAAGAGTCATGATCACATTGGAGTAGTGGCAGGAGTTTACCCAGCGGCCACTTCCGGCGCTACCGACCTTCCCGTAGACGCCTGTTCATGACCATCAAGAGCGCACGCCGTGCCCTGTCTGGAACTTCCGGATCACCTGAGCCGGAAACGATGACAGGGGACGGCGTGCGCACGACGATGGTATGGCGAATCTGGGCTATGCAGGATTCCAGAAAAAGTGGTCTTCTTCCTGCAAGGAAACCAGGGCAAGGTATCCCGCCAAAGGGTATGACCGGCGGCAGGAGAAATCCATACTGAAGTACGGATTCCGTCTACCTAAAAAATTTTCCCGAATACATACTCAGCGGCCAGGCTCCACGTAACCGCCAGATATCAGTACGCGATCCAGGGGGCGGCGCCGAATTCGAGCGTGACCAGGCCGGTCAACGCGAATTCGCACGAACGCGGGTAGGTGGCGCGGCTCCCCCCACACAGTCGGGGCAGCGGGGGTCCCTCCCGGGTGGGATTCGGGTGGCCAGCCGTGCTGCGGGGGAGAAACAGCGCGGCGGGCCAGTGGACGACCGGTCGCGTCCGATCGGTCACCAGCAGCCAAACGTGCAGGTTGGGGCCAAACCAGTGGTGATCAATCCACGCCATGTTCCAATCATGGCCGGGGGTGTCACTTCCCTCGCACTTGGCCGAAGTCCTTCCCAGGACAGCGACCGACAGTCCACTATCGACCCCCTTCAGCAGTCAGACGGACACGAAACGAGGGACCATGGGTGATCGCGGCAAGAACACCGCGTTGCGGGGGTTGCTGGACGAGGCGGAAATGAGCAACATCGCGCTGGGCCGCGCGGTGGTGGCCGCCGGGGCCCGGGAGGGAATCCACCTGGGCACTAATACCACCTCGGTACGCCGGATGCTGGAGGGCTGCCAACCACGCTGGCCCGCACCCAGGCTGGTGGCCGCCGTGCTCGCCGGGCGGCTGCTGCGCGAGGTCAGCGTGACCGAATGCGGCTTCCTCGACACCTCCCCACCCGATGAGGATCCCTATGACGGACTGCGCTGTTGCGGCACACTGGAGGGCACTATCCGCACGGTCGTCGAGTTGTCGGAACGAGATATGCGTCGTCGAAAGCTCCTGATCGGCTCGGTATTCAGCGCGGCCGCGTTCGCCGAACCGACGCTCTTCGCCCTCACCATTCCCCCAGCTCAGAGCACCGCCCGCACGGCGGGACGCCGGGTGGGCATGGCCGAGGTGCAGATCCTCACCGAGCAGCTCACCCACCTGAACACACTGGGCCACCAATACGGCTCGGGGCGAGTACGCGAACAACTGGTGCAGTTACTCCATCGGGAGGCCAACCAGCTGCTCCACGGCACCTATTCGGAAAAGACCGGCCGCGCCCTGCTGGGCGCCGTCGCGAAAGCCACCAGGTCGGTCGGTTTCATGTCCGGCGATGTCGGGCGGCATGCGCTGGCGCAGCGTTACTACATCCAAGCACTCGACCTGGCCATGCGGGCGGGCGACCGACACCAAGGTGCCGACATCCTGCAAGAGACAAGCCGCCTGACGGTCCGGATCGGGGAGAACGCACCCGCTGGCCAGGACACGACGCGGCACGGACGCCAGGCCGTCGCCCTCGCACGGGCTGGGCTGAGCATCGCCCAGGACACGGCCCCACCCGCACTGATCAGCAAACTCCACGCGGTGGAAGCGCGAGGTTTCGCCCTGCTCGGCGATACCCGCGAGACCCGCCTCGCCGTGACGGCGGCCCAACGATCCTACGAATTGGTCAGCCCCGAGGACGAAGCTGACTTCTACAGTGTCAATGGTTTCGGGCATGACCTCGGACGGTGCCTCAGCGGTATCGGTGACACCGAGCAGGCCATCACGCTGAGCACCACGGCTCTCAACGGCACCGAGCCCTGGATGGTCCGGCCCCTGTGTTTGGTCCAGACCGACCTCGCCATCACTCACCTGCACACCCGCGAACTGGAACAAGCCGCCGCTTTCGGTCGCGACGCCCTACGCACCGCCGCCACCCTCGACTCGACCATCACCCTGGAACGCCTGCGCACCCTGCAACGACAAGTGCACCCCCTACGCTCCACCTCCCCGCACCTCCGCGACCTCGACGACCGCCTCACCAGCTTCCTCACCCACCCCACCCGCCGCCAGCCCAATATCACCTCCCTCTGACAGACAACTCCTCAAAACACAAAACCGGAACAACACGCTGGGCCACTCACGTCGATGATTCGCTACTTCGCCGCCACCACAGCGCAGGAATTGGTGGTCAGCACCGTCGGCCAGTGGGTCGGCCTCGACCGAGGAACCGCTCAGCACTACGCGTCGTGGCTGGAGACGGTGTTCCTCGTCCACCGAGTACCGGCCTGGAGCCGCAACCTCACTGCCAAGGTCGTGCGGCGACCGAAGCTCTACCTCACCGATACAGGTGTCGCCGGTGCACTGCTCGGCAAGGATGCAGCGACACTACAACGGCCGACCGACCCGGCCGGCGGCGTCCTGTTCGAGACATTCGTGGCGAACGAGATCGCCAAACAGCTGGCCTGGTGTGAGACACCGGCGCTGTTGTTCCACTTCCGCGAGAGCGACGGAGCCGAGGTGGACCTGGTGTTAGAGGCGGACGACGGCCGCGTGGTGGCCATCGAGGTGAAGGCGACCTCGGCCCCCCGACCCGAGGACTTCCGGTGGCTGACGTATCTGCGGGACCGACTCGACAGCGCTCAGGGTGAATTCACCGCAGGTGTCGTCCTGCATACCGGGCAGCGACGATTGTTGTTCGGGATCGGCTGGTCGCACTACCGGCTGCCGACCTGTGGAGCTGAGCCGACTGTACCGCCCACGACCCGCCGAAACCGTGTAGCGGACCGTAGCGATCCGGGTCTACACCTTCTGATCGTGAGCAAAAAGATCACACTGGGACCGCGACCAGCCGATCGACCCAGCCGTGCTGCACAGAGTGCTCACGCAGCCGGCGACCACCGTGTGGTCCGGCGCGTCGGTGATCCCCAACGAATCCACCGATCTCATCTGGCCTCGCCTGACCGGCACCGAGCCGGGAACCTGCCGCTTCGCCGCCGAGCCCGCAGCTAAAGGGCATCGTAACAGAGTCAAGATCAGCTATAATAATTGCCTGTCGCTACGACCGGTTGAGCCCAAGGTGCGTAGACCGGATCGATTGTTCGGGACAACCCATCTGATACCAGTTGTCCCGTCTACACCGGTCGGACCAGCAGGGCCTGACCAGTGGCGGATGAGCCGGTCAACAGGACATGTTCCGCAGCGGGTTCTAGACCGGCTCGCAGGCTAAGGGTGATGATCTCCTTTGTTGAGATGCCTTTCTGGAAAGTGCCCCTGGTCTTGTTTGACCAGTAGCCGTCCTGGTGAGAGGGCCAGTTCGCGGAGGTGGCTCTGGTGTTGATGTCAGTGGGTGATCGGGTGACGACGAGCAGATAACCACCTGGACGCATGAATTGCGTGGCGTGCTGGAGGGCTTGGATGCGTTGCCAGGGATCGGGTAGGACGTTGAGCACGAAGATGTTGGTGACAAGGTCGTACTCACGCTTGCGTTTGGTGGTCCAGCCGAAGTCCGGGTGGGGATCCCAGCCATCGGCGTCCAGTCCTGCGGCTCGGTAATGGTCGACATCACTGCCGCGTCCGCAGCCGTGGTCCAGGACGCTGGTGATGCCCAGACGGGGAACGAGGACATCGACGACGGTGCGGGCGGACGGGGATGGGCGGACGCGGCTCATCGCGGTCTTGTGCGGTTGATACTCCGAAAGAATTGGCAGGGCATGCTCGGACAGTGGCGTGAACAGGGTGTCCTGGTCCGCCACGGTGGCGGTGTCGAGGGTGAGGGGGGCGTCGATGAGGATGCCGGAATGGTCGGTGAATGCCTGCTCGCTAGCGCGGGTGGAGTGGTTGTATCGCACGTTGACCATCGGGAGCAGGTGGTCGGGAACAAGAGCAAGGTCACAGCGGAACCGGCTGTGCATACCCTGCCATTGACGTTCGATGGTGAACTGGGCAGGCTCGGCGGCGGTGGCGTCGACTAGGCCGCTATTGATCAGTAACTCGGCGAACGGTGTGCGATCTGTGGTGTTGTTGAATTTGCTGGGTCGTCCGTTGTGGAGGCCGTCGATGGGGCGAGGGGCGAGGTTGAAGTCTCCGCAGGAGAGTACGGGTCGCCCGTTTTCTGCGACGATGATTTCCTGAAGTCGGCAGAGCTGGTGACGGCGCGAGGTAGTTGAGCCAGAGTCGAGATAGGTGTTGTATACGACTAGCCAGCCTAGTTCTAGGCGTTGGACGAAGCTGTCCGGTCGGGAAACCGGTGGGATGGCGAGGCGCTCTGCGCTCCAGCAGAACAGGTCTCCATCTCCGTCGACCGGTCTGTAGCCGGCCAGATTGATCGCTGTACGGTTGACCGGTTTCCATGGCTCCTGGGCAACCAGTACATCCACGTGGTGGTGATGCAGCCACGCCGTGAGCTTTGCTCGTGCAGCGGGGTTGCCAAGGCGCTTGTTGAGGTTGATCGAGGCTAGACGCACGAAAGTTTCCTTCGCCGACTACAGGGTAATAGCGATTCCCGATCTGGTTTCCTCGTCGAACGCGTTCCACAGCAAGTTGAGCGGATGTTCCGGCGCGTATTGCTCCCGCTCGCCCTTGCGGGCGAACACACCGGTGACCAGTTCAAGCGTTGGATCGAAGTCTTCAGCGAACGCGACGAGTCGAAAGTCAGGCCCGCCGGGCAGCCGACCTTCAACCGCCGCCCGGCCTATGACTTCAGAGACAATCAGGCATCCGTATACCATTCCGGAACGTAGCAACGCCAAGCCATAGTAGATGTCATCGATAGTCGCCGCGATAGCCAGCTTGTTACGAAAGGCACTACCGTACCAGCGTGAAAGAAAGTCCACAATCACGCCACCGGACGGGATCACGAGCGGGATCGACGGCAGCCTGTCTCGTCCGACCGTATTCACTGCCAGCTCTCGCCGGGGCAGGTTGGTCAACAGTACCAGCCCTTCACGATGCCATTCGAGGAACTCGTACTGGCCGGGAACTTCTGAACGTCCAGCCGCGGAGGCAAACCCGCCGCACATCAGATCGACCTCCTTGGCGTCCAGCCGAGTGAACGTGTCTTTGGTGCGCACGTGCACTACCTTGAGTTCGATCTCACGGGACTGGAATTCATCACTGACGTGTTGCCATACCCGACCCAAGAAGTCTAGGGTGAACTCGGTGGTTCCCACTGAAATTGTCTGCCCCAAGCGTTGACGGGTGCCGTTGATCGATACCTGCCAATTAGCCAAGGTAGTGCGGGCCAATTCGACAAACTGCGACCCGGACGGCGTGAACAAGAATCCCTGACCTCGCCCTTGTTTGATGACCAACTGCTCTCCGCACATTTGCCGGAAGCTACGGTTGAGCGTGTCCAGCTGTTTCTGCACGCTGGACTGCTCCCGGCCTAGCGCCCGGGCCGCGCGCAGCGCCGAGCCGGTCTCGGCCACCAGTACCAAAGTACGTAGCTGATCGAACGTGGTCTCCAGCAGTCCTGGTCCGACCGTCGCCACGCCGCCAGGACCTGGCGTGCTCGTCAGCCCACCTTCCGTTACCAACGCCTCATCGCCCTCTCTCCGGTGGCAAACTATTCGGTCGAATATTTGAGTTGCACCCTATCGCAGTTCCAGTTGACGCCACCCCGAGATGCTCGATAGTACATCTAGACACCTGAAAATTTATCCGGGAACATTCGACCGTTAGTGCTCACCCACTTACGCGAGCGGGGGCGGACAGACGTGGACAGCGGGGAGACCACGAAGCTGATTGAGTCGGGCCAGTCGGATTTGGCCGGGCCACCGAATGGGACGACTGCCACGACTGCGTAAAGCGTCTGGTGCCGCTGCTGATTAAATCCCGGTCGAGATCCCACCTCGGCCCGGAAGTGTCCACCGGAAGGGCGAGATAGCGTGTTCATATCCTTCGAAGGGATCGACGGCGCTGGCAAGACGACGCTGTCTACGGCGTTGGCCCACCAGTTGGGGCGCCACGGTGTCGATGTGGTCCTCTTCCACAAGAAGAGCATCCCGCTCGGGGTCGACCCATACGTCGAGCAGCACCTGGCGACACTCAGTCGGCTGATCTGGGACGAGGCGGATCACCAACCGATACATCTGTTGGGCGACGCGCACTGGGTCCGCCTGATGGCCGCGTACTTCGCGGCCATCAGCGAAGTAGTGATCCAGCCGGCCCTCGCGGCTGGCAGGACTGTGGTGACGGACAACTGGTACTACAAGTTCCTCGCCCGCATCACCGTGAACACCGGCTGCCCGCAGGACGAATGTGAGCGGGTGTTCGACGGCATCCTCGAGCCGACAGACGTCGTCTATCTCGAGCTCGATCCGTCAGTGGCCGTCGCCCGCAAGAGCAGGTTCACCCGAGGCGAAATCGGACAGCACCAGCGCCAGAGCGAGGCCGGAGACCAGGGCTTCGTGCGGTATCAGTCCACAGTGGCGGAGTTCTACCGGGGCCTGGCCGAGGAGCGGAAGTGGTCCATCGTCCGTCCCGAACACGAGACCCCTGAGGAACTCGCCAACCTGGTGGCCCGAGATCTGGGCCTGGTTACGTGACCCAGTCCTCGGGGCTGGTCGGCCTCTCCGGATGGTGCACGAGCCGCCACCCGGAGAGCGGAAGCCTGGATCTGACTGGACGTTTCACCGCCGGGCCGCTGGGACGTGCCGCCGCTGACTGGCTGGCGACGGAGCCACTGAGTCTGCTGGCGGCCCGGCACCGTGACACGTGGGAGCAGCTGGCCGAGCTCGCCATCCGACTCGAGCGAGAGCGTCGTGCTCCGGTGGAGTTCGAGTTCGAGCTGACCAAGCACTGTGCCCGGCCCACCCGCGTCCGCAACGCCAGGATGGGGCCACTCGCGTACGTCACAGCGATGCATGATCTCGTGCGCACCGGCGTCGTGTCCCCGGGGGAGGCCGTGCTCGCAGTGACCCCGGAGCAGGTACGGGCCTGCCTGACCCCGACCGTCGTGCCGACCGCCGCCGGGCTCCTCGGTGTGGGGCTCGGTGTTTCACCGGGAGCTGGGTCCGGACGGGTGGTCTTCAGCTCGGATGAGGTGGGCCGAGTCGGTGCGAGTGGTGATCGCTGCGTACTGGTGGTCGGCGACCTACGGCCGGAGGACGTCGGCAGCAGCAGGCACATCGCGGGTGTGGTCACGCTGCGTGGTAGCGCGACCTCGCACGCCGCGATCGTCGCGAAGGGCCTCGGACTGCCCATGATCGCCGGTCTCCGGGACGCCGGGCTGGACTGTGCGTCCGAGGTGCTCCGGATCGGCGGCCGTCCGGTATCGCGCCTCGACGTCGTGACCGTCGATGGGAGCCAGGGTCATCTCTACCCGGGCAGCGTCACGGTGACCGACGGCTCGATGACCCCGGCCCTTGCGGAGCTCATCGGGTGGGCTGACCGGTCCCGGATGATCCAGGTGCACGCGAACGCCGACAGCGGCGACGACGTCCGCACGGCGAAGGAGCTGGGCGCATCCGGGGTTGGACTCTGTCGCCTCGAGCACGTTCTCGCGGCCGGAGGAGGAACCGCCCAGCTTCGGGAGGCCCTCACGTGGCAGGAGCCCGCAGCACGTGCCCGCGCAGTAGAGGACCTGACGCAGCTGCTCACAGCTCTGCTCACCGAGATCCTGCTGGCGGCCGACGGCATACCGGTCACCTTCCGGCTGCTAGACGTTGCGCGCCACGAGCTCGTGGACGTTTCGGTCGGCGACACCGACCCGAGCGCCGGAATCGCTGAGGTGAACCCGATGATGGGCACCCGGGGTGTCCGCGACTTCCTGATCAACACCGACCTGAGTGTCGCGCAGGTGGCCGCCATCACGCGATCCTGCCGGACGGTCGCGGAGCTGGGTCTGCACACGGACGTCCGGATCCTGGTGCCGATGGTCGGCTTCAGCGAGGAGTTCCAGCGAGCTAGGCAGGTCGTCGAGGACGTCTTCGAGCGGGACGCATCCGGCGGTGGAACCTGCCCACCCGCCGTCGGCTGCATGATCGAGGTGCCCCGGATCGCGCTCAACGCCGCTGATCTCGCGGCACACGCCGACTTCCTGTCGATCGGCAGCAACGACCTGACACAGTTCACGCTGGCCGTATCCCGCGACGACGCGGAAGTCGGTTTCCTCGGCTCCTACGTCCGTGACCAGGTGATCGCCGCAAATCCCTTCGAGCACCTCGATCGTGACGGCGTCGGGCGCATCCTGCGCATCTGCATCGACGAAGCGCGCTCCCGGCGCCCGGACATCCCGATCGGCCTCTGCGGGGAGCACGTCGGCGACCCGGCGTCGGTGGAATACCTCGTGTCCCTGGGCTTGGACTCCCTGTCGTGTTCGCCGCGACGGGTACCGCTGGCCCGGTTCAGCGCCGGTCGCGCCGCACTCATGCGATCAACGGTCTCGCCGGACTTAGCGGCCCATCCGGCCCGCTAAGCTCCGCCGGCATGACGGGTCACACGAGCATGCGGGGGAAGCTGGTTCGAGACCGAATTCCGGAGATCATCCTGCGGGCGGGACTCATCCCCGTCATCGAAACCGCGTCCCCGCAGGACTACGGTCGGTACGTGCGCGCGAAGCTGGAGGAGGAGCTTGCGGAGTACCTGAGCTCCGGGGACATATCAGAGGTGGCCGACCTCGTCGAGGTCTGCTTCGCCGCCGCGGCACTGCACGGTGTCGGTCCGGACGAGTTGCTGGCGATCGCCCGGGACAAGCGAGAGCAATGCGGCGGCTTCAACGGCCGGCTCGTATGGCTGGGGAACCTGCCGGGCAATCACGAGCCGCCAGCCGAATCCTGAGAAATCCCGGGCGACGGTACGCGGCAAGCGGGATCGCCGCATGACCGGTCGCCGCTAGACCCGTCCTCACCTCGCACCGGATCTCCTGGACGCCAGGTGGTCCGGTCAGCGCACTGCCCTGGATCAGATCGCGACCGCCCCGCTGGCCTGCCATCGCGCTGCCCGCCGACTCACCACTGTTGTGGTCGACGCTGCAGGCGATCAGCATCGACGGCGACACCTCAACTCTCGAAGGGGGAGACCATGCAGCCAGTCAGTCCGCAACCCTTGAGTTGGCTCGTGCTCGGCGATGTTCGGTTCCTCACCGGGGCGCTTCCCGTGCCCAGTACGGACGTCATCACTCTCGTGCCGGTGTCACCCGCGCCCACTGTGGAACCGCGCAACACGATCGTGCTGGTGTGGCGTGAGCTGGGGCCGACTCACCTGATGGCCCGCACCATGGACGGTCATCACCGTTCCGTCACGTCGATGCGGCGTTTCCCGGGCCGGCCCTGACCCGCGTGGTCACGACGGTGTCGAACGCGGCAGGCAACTCCACCGGCACACCACTAGCGTGCGTGCCACGATGCGGGCGCCGAACCGGGCGGTGGCCCGCAGCTCCAGGTAGGGGTCCAGGGACAACGTGAAGGCCACTCACTCGCATGCGCAGTCCAGCTCCGTGCACAGTTCAAGGGTGCCCACCCGGTGGAGCATGCCTTCCAGCCAGGAGCCGGGCGAGAGCGTGGCTCCTTCGATATCCCAGGAGTGTGCGTGGTGCGAAACGTGGCCGTCGTGGGTGCCGGGCAGGCGGGGATCGGCCTGGCGGCGGAGCTGCTGCGGATAGGGCTCAAGGTCAGTCTGTACTCGGACCAGACGCCCGAGGAGTACGTGGCGGGCAACGGTCGCCCGACCGCCTGTCTGTTCGGGGACTCGGTGATCCGGGAGCGGGAGCTGGGGCTGGACTTCTGGGCGGGCCAGGCACCGAGCATCGAACGGATCCATCTCGACGTGTGCCTCAAGATTCGCTGCATCGCCTTCTCGGTGGTGGCCCCCGCTGCGCCGCCCCGCGCTGGCCGTGGACCAGCGGCTGAAGTTCTCCCGAGGACTGACCGAGATGCAGCGCCGCGGTGCCCGCCTCAAGCTCGCCGCGGTGTCTGTCGAGGGGCTCGCCGCCGAGCACGATTTGACGGTGGTGACCGTCGGCCACCGGAGCTTCGGCTCGGCGCTTTTCGAGCGGGACGCCGCCCGCTGCGTGTACGACCGTCCGCGGCGACGGCTGTTCATGATCAACATCGAGGGCTATGACCTGGACGCCGGGGTCGCCCAGGACCAACTGAAGCTCTCCCTCATCCCCGGGGTGGCCGAGATCTTCTGGGTCCCGTTCTACGACGTGGACGCAGGCGTGTCGAAAAGCGTCGTCATCGAGAGCGTTCCCGGTGATCCGGCCGACCGCTTCGGGGCGGTGCGCTCGGCCGACGAGGGCCTGGACGTGCTGAAGGGTCTCCTCCGGACCTTCCTGCCCGGGGAGTCGGGCTTCCTCACCCCGGCCAAGACCACGCACTCCCGGACGTGGCTGAGGGGTGCCATCGTGCCCACCGTGCACAAGCCGGTGGGGCGGCTGCCCTCGGGCGCCCACGTACTCGGGCTGGGTGACACAGTGATCGTCAACGACCCGCTGGTCGGGCAGGGGGCCAACAACGCCACCCGGATGGCCCACTTCTTCGCCGAGCGAATCCGGGACCGGGGCCAGCAACCCTTCGACCCGCAGTGGCTCACCGGTCAGTTCGACGACTTCTGGGAGTACTCCCGGTACGTCAACGACTTCTCCAACGCCTTTCTGGAGCCGTTGCGAGGCTTCCAGCGCAACCTCCTGATCAGCGCCTCACGCCGACCCGACATCGCCGAGGAGATCTTCGAGGGCTTCAACCACCCACCGGGGCTCTTTCCGTGGCTCACCGACCCCCGAGCGGCCCGGGAATTCCTGGCGGCGCGCGGGGTGCATCGGCGCACCCTGGGTGGCTACCAGCTGGGAGTGCTGCGCAACGTCCTGCGCCAGAAAGTACGGAAGGGTCGGCCAGGGCTGTAGCGGCGAAGGCTCGCCCGCAGGGGCCATCCGGTCTCGCACGCAGCTCGATGGTGCCCACGGCATCGACTCGAGACGTCAGGTCCAGTACTTCGGGCAGGTCAGCGTGATACCGGTGACGTTGACCACGGATGGGGGCAGTTGCGAGCGGGACACCGCTTACGAGCAGCAGGCCCGCAAACTAGGCATCGTCGGCGACCTGAATCCAGACGGATATACCTATGCCTACCGCTGTGTCGACCCGCGTTGAGAACTCGTCCGCCAGGTCGTTGAATTCTTCCACCAAACAACGAAGAATTTCTACTACAACCCATACATCGAGAACAACGTGCGCGAACGCCGCGACACCGAAGACTGGCAACGCCGAACGTTGCACACCATCACCCGGCGCTACAAGGACACGCAACGCAGTGCCACCCGCCGGCGCAAGTCCTCGCTGCTCGTGCCCGGTGATCTGCTGGTCACCGATAAGGTGTCCGGCGACGCGCTGAACGTGCTGAACACCGTGGTCAGCTACTGGCTCACCTGATCCCGGCCGGTCGCCGGTTGAGCCGTAAGCGCTCCCGTGATCGCCGCTTGCGCCCCGGGACTCCCGGCGGTCGGCCTAGGTCGCGGTCGCGTGCGGGATAGCCGCAGCCAGCAACGACAACAACGGGGATAGCGGGGCGGCCCAAGTGGGTGCATCAGTGGGAACAACACCAGGTACGACTAATCGAGCTGGCCGACGAAAGCGCTCGCGGCGAGTTCATCTCAGGTGTCGTCCCGCACACCGGCCAACGACGGCTGCCGTTCGGGGACCGGCTGGTCGCACTACCGGCTTCCGCCCTATGGAGCTGAGCCGACAGCACTGCGCCGCACGGACCCAACGAAGGCTCGTGTAGCGGACCGTAGCGATCCGGGTCTACCCTTCTGATCGTGAACAAAAAGATCACTCAACGGGAACTACGCAACGACACACCAGCGATCATGCGTGCAGTCGAGCGGGGCGAGAGCTTCGTGCTCACCCGCAACGGCACTCCCATCGCGGACTTGATACCGCATGCCAGACGGGGCGAACCTCGTCGCGTCACCGGCGCTGACCTCCTGGCGGCGGCGAAGATCCTGCCCAGAATGAACGCAGGCCAGTTCTTCGCCGACATCGACCACTATGTCGATCCTGACCCGCTACGTGAGCCTGGCGAACCGGAGCGTCCGGTGTGAGCGAGCCGGACCGCTACCTGCTGGACACCTCCGTAGTCATCGATCTGCCCGGCCCAGCCGACGAGATCACGTCAGACGCCGAGTACCTGATCAGCACCATCACCGTGGCCGAACTCAACGTCGGCATCCACACCGCCGACAACCCAGTGCAGCGGTCTGAGCGGCTGGCTCGGCTCCAATGGGTTTCCGACGAGTTCGACCCGCTTCCGTTCACCGTCGCTACGGCCCGCGTGTACGGCCAACTCGTCGCCCTGCTGCTAGCCGCAGGCCGCAACTACCGGCCGCGCCGAATGGATCTCCTCATCGCTGCGGTCGCGGTAACACACCGACTCCCGCTGCTGACCAGAAACCCTGACGACTTCAAAGACCTGCACCCGCTACTCGTCCTGATCGGACTCGGGCATTCACCCGAGTGAGACGGCACGGTTGCACCGGGCTACGGTGCGCCCGATCAGTCTGTGCTGAGGGAAGCTGGTGTCATGAGCGACGACCACGCCGACGAAGTCGCCAAGCGGGGAAACGGCAGTCCGGCGCCAGAAGCTGAGAAGCAGGTAGCCGCCATCGACCCGGCGCTGTACGACCGCGAGGACCTGCGCCAGATCCTGGCAATGCTGGACATCGCAAGCCTTTACTGGGCGCTCAAAAACGGCCCTGGGCTCAGCCAGCGCCAGATCGCCGCGCGCACCGGACAATCCCAGTCCGAAGTCGCCGCCATCGTCGCGGGCCGTCGCCGGGTGGAGAACTATCACCTGCTGGTCCGAATCGCCAAGGGCCTGAACATCCCCCCAGAGCGGATGGGCCTTTCCTGGTGGAGCCCCGACGGCACCTACTGTGGACAGGAGATAGTCGCCGAACCCCTCAAGGTGGTGAGCGCGGACGTGCAACGCAGACAGCTGCTCACGCTGGGCGCGACCGCCACTTTCGGTGCTCCGATCAAGGGGGGCGACGAGCTGGCCCAGCTGGGCGACCCGACGCCCGAGCCATTGCCATCCCAACTCAACCACGCCCACGTAGTGAAGGTGCGGAATCTTATTCAGCGACTCCTGGACATCGCCCGTGTCCACGGGCCGGATGTGGAGTTCAGTAGAGCGGCCGTTGCCTGGGCGACCCGGCTGCTTAGCGTTCCGGGACCTGAGCCGGTCACGCAGGCACTGCTGGCGGCGGTAGCCGACCTGCACACCATCGCAGGCTCCGGAGCATACGACGCCACGCTCTACGACCACACCCTGTACCACTACGAGCGCGCGCTGGAGCTGGCCATCGAGGCAGGGGACGCCTACCTACAGGCTCTTGCCCTGACCTACGCCGGGCTGGCAACCGACGAGCACGGCCACCCGGACGAAGGGCTGAAGATGCTCCAGTTCGCGCAGGTCAAGGCGTGGGAGCTGCCCCGGGACCACGACCGGCGCCACGCCGTGGAGGCGACCGCACTCGCGCATTCGGCAACTGCCTATGCCCGGCTCGGTGATCCGAG
>JBOHHE010000012.1:0-4158 GCA_050700355.1 Pseudonocardiaceae bacterium | reverse complement strand
GCCCTAGCGTGATCGATGGCTATCTCGCCGAACCGGACGACGCGAAGACCGGGGCTGTCGATGACCAACTCAAACGGGCGGATGGTTATCTCCGCACCGGCGACCTGGGTTACCAGGTCGCCGGAGAGCTACATATCACCGGTCGCCGTAAGGATATTGTGATCATCTCGGGTCGCAATGTCATACCTAATCAACTCGAAACGGTCGTGGAGGCCGTCACGGAGAGCGCGCTTACCTCTGCGGTCGTGGCGGTAGGTGTTGGCGATCCAATGCTGCTGACCGAGCAGCTTCATCTCCTGCTTGACGTCCGGCTCGCTGCTGGCCGAGACCGACAGACCATCACCGGCCAGGTGATCGATACGCTCGCGGAGGTGTTCGGTATTGGTGGCGTCACCTGCCACTGGGTGCGTCGAGCCGAGATACCTCGGACTCCCAGCGGAAAAGTCCAGCGCTACCTGTGCAGAAAGATGATCGAAGAACGCCGCGCCGCGCACCAGTCTGGAACTAAGCTCGTGGACGCGCCGAACGTCCGACCAATGGTTATGCAGGATGCACCGTCGCATAGCTGAGCCAACAAACAAGGATCTGTGGGGAGCTACACGCTATGGAAGATCAGAAGCTGTTCGAGAAGACCGTAGGACATATCGGCGAGTTCGTCGAAGCCGATGTCTCTTATCTTACTCCAGACTCACCTCTCGCTACGTCGATCGAGGGGATGAGTTCGCTCAAAATGGTCGAGCTGCTTCTCTATATGGAGGACTGTTTCGGCTTGGAGTTCGATGAGTCCGTTATGGACAAACTCGAGACGATGAACGATCTTGTGAACTACATACAAGAACTGCAGAATACGCAGCAGCAATCGGTGTGACGTGGTCCTGATAGTGTCACGACGCAGCGTGGTGGTCACCGGGATAGGTGTGGTCTGCCCTCTCGGCTTGACGGTCGATGATCTGTGGAGGGGTCTCGTTGATGGGCGCACGGGGATTGTTCCGCTGACGCGCTTCGCCCCGGATCGTTTCCGTTGCCGATATGCCGGTCAGATCGACGATGCCAGCGTGACGTTCTCTCCAGGTCCCTTCCAGTTCGAGATCAAGCGAATGAGTGCGTTCGTACGCTATGCGCTTTTCGCAGCGGAGCGGGCGCTTGAGGACAGCGGCTTGACGCCGGGGACCGCGACTGATCGGAAAGCCCAGGAGGTGCCGCCGGGCGGAGCCGTGTTCCTTGGTGTGGCAATGGGAGGTCTGCCCAGCATCGAGGCCGGCGTGCTCAAGCAGGAGCGACAAAGACTGCGGAGGACCAGCCCGTTCCTGATACCGTCTCTCATCCCGAGCATGGCGGCGAGTGTGATCGCGCTGCGCCATGGGATCGGCGAAGAGCAAACGACAATCGCAGGCGCTTGCGCGAGTGGCTGCCAGGCGCTGGGCCAGGCGATGCGCGCGATCCAGTCCGGTGCGCGCACCTGGGCACTCGCGGGTGGAGCCGAAGCGGTGACCACACCAATCACCTATTCCGGCTTTGAAGCGATGAACGCTCTTAGCCGCTGCGACGATCCAGCGAGCACACCCCGTCCATTCGATCGCAACCGGGATGGCATGATCATCGGGGAAGCGGCCGCGGTCTTCGTGCTCGAAGATCGTACCCACGCCGAAGCGCGTGGCGCGCTGATTCACGGCGAGTTGACCGGTTTTGCCACAAACAGTGGCTGCGGGGCCATCACTGATATCTCGGCCCCTCACATCATGCGCTGCATGACAAGCGCGCTCGCCGACGCCTCGGTGGGACTGGATGGGATCGACTGCGTATTTGCGCAAGCTTCGGGCATGCTCCAGGGCGATGCCGCCGAGCTCGAGGCCATGCGTTCCATGATAGAAGGAGCGCGCCGGAAACCGATCCTCACTTCGATCAAAGGGCATACCGGGTCCATGTTTGCAGCAAACGGCCCGATGAATCTCGCCGGCGCGCTCATGGCGCTTCGTCACCAAGCCGTGCCAGCGACTGCGAACTTCGTACAAACCGATCCGTCGTTCTCGGATCTCGACATCGCCTGCAAAGCTCGAGCCACCGAGGTGAGCCGTTGTCTGATCAACGCGTTTGGCTTTGGCGGAATAAACGCCAGCCTGATAGTATCGCGTGTTTAGCTACCACCGCAATCAAAGAGGCACATCACATGGGTTCGTTGTCAACACATTTTGAGAAACTCACGCGCTGCTGCATGAAGTGCAAGATATCCAAGTTTCTCAACAAGGAGATTACGATCGAGAAGGCCGGGGTCGCACGGGTAGCTATCCCGTTCAACGGTGATCTCACGCAGAACTCGGGCTTTCTGCACGCAGCTCTGCTGTTCGAGGTGGGCGACACGGCCGGGTTCATGGCGGCCAACTCGATGGAGGAAACCTATAGTGTCCTCACGATCGATTATCACATCAATCTGATGCGGCCGGTGCAAAAGGAGGGAATCTACGCTATTGGCGAGGTGGTGAATGCGGGGAAGACCCTTTACGTCACGCGCAGCAACATCTACGCCGACAGTGGTAAGCTTATTGCGGCTGGCCAGGGTACTTACATGGTGACGAAGATCCTGCTCGGCGATCTCGACGGCTATGACGACTGATCGGGCGTTTACGGATGATGCATGCGGCTTGGCGGCCACATTGCATGCCACCGTCTGTCGATAGTCGACAAATTTCCGGGGATGGCCTAATGCTCGGAGGGGAAGGGTGCGCCGGGTGAGCGTTAATGAAACATGCACCCGCCCGGTGACGTAGCCATCCCGATGATCGTTCGGTCGCGCCACTTTCGCCACGAATCGGTTCATTGCCTGACTGATCCAGGCCGCCCCGTGCACCCATGACGAACGGCATCCTCTCGAAACCACCCATCCGCTCGCGTCGATGGCGAGCTAAGGTTGAGCAGCTGGAACTCCGGGGCAATGGACGATCTGACCGGCATATGAGAGTCCGCCACCAAAGCCGAGAAGCAGCACCGGCGCGCTCGCCGCTATCTCGCCCTGCTCGACAAGCTTGGAGAAGGCCAGGGGTATGCTTGCTGCCGAGGTATTGCCCGAATCCACGATATCGCGGGCAATGACAGCGTTCACCGCGCCAAGCTGACGGACAACAGTGTCAATAATCCGCAGATTGGCCTGATGTAAAATCACGCCGCCCAACTCCTCCGGGGCTACTCTGGCGCGCTGGCATACCTGCAGTGCGATGGCGGGTAGCTTCGTGGTGGCCCAGCGGTAGACTGCTTTTCCATCCTGCGCGAAAGTGCCTAATGGCCCCTCGATGAGCACGGCGCGGCCCATTTCAGGAATCGAGCCCCAGACGACGGGACTGATCTCTGGCACGTCGGAGGCCACTACCACGGCGGCGCCAGCACCGTCGCCGATCAGCACACAAGTTGTGCGGTCGGACCAATCGGTGAAACCACTGAGTTTCTCTACACCGACGACAAGCGATTTGGTGGCGATGCTGGTGCGGATCATGCTATCCGCTAGTGCCAGAGCGTGCGTGAATCCCGAGCAGGCGGTGTTGATGTCCAGAGCGGCAGGCGACGGGATCCCCAGTTGCGAGGCAATGCGAGTGGCTACGTTGGGCGTGCGGTCGACCGCGGTACATGTAGCGACCACGACAAGGTCGATGTCCTCGGCGGCCAATCCTGACTTCGCCAGCGCCTTCGACGCGGCTTGTGCGGCCATGTCTGCCACAGACTCGTCCTTAGCCGCAATGTGACGTGTGCGGACGCCGACCCGGCGCCGAATCCACTCGTCGTGGGTATCGACGACCCTCGCGAGGTCGTCGTTGGTCATTACGTCGGCCGGCTGGTAATGACCGAGAGTCAGCATCCGAGAACCTGTCATGGATCTTTCCCCTGACTTCTATACGCATCGTCACATTGTAAGACGCGCGAGACAGCAAGGTAAACATTCAGCCCGTTTGGGTTGGTGATGATCGTATCAACGGTGGCGCGATAACGCTTGGGTGAGCGCGTGGGGTTGAAGTCGGTGGCGTTGGTCTATCCGAGCGGCACCATTGCGTTGGCGGATCACCGTATCCCGCAGGCTGGGCTGAGGCGCGGTCGTGACGTTCGGACAGCACTGTCCAGGTCCAGCTTGTGCTGGGTTCTGGTTCTCTCCGGATGTGATCATGGTGGTGGTCC
>JBOHHE010000011.1:0-9403 GCA_050700355.1 Pseudonocardiaceae bacterium | reverse complement strand
GCGCCAGGTCAGGCAGCTCGGCGGTGAGCTGTTCGAGGCGGTCCCATCCCTTCATCGGGTCGTCTTGCCCACCCACATAACCGCTCGCAATCGTTGCGAGACCGCAAGTGACTGATGGGAGTTTGTTCATGAGTGTCAAGACCGAACCACTGCCGGGCGCGCACGGCGTGTTCCCGCTGGGGGAGTAAAGGGTGCCACGACCATGCCCGATGAACCAGCGACGCGCCCATTCGGGCTGCGGTTCGCCGCGCCACCCGTGCCGAGAGACAGCATGATCGCCGTCGACTTCACCGATTGGGCCTACGACCCGCAACGGCAGATCGCCGTGGTGACCGAGAACGGTGCCAGGATCGAGGCGGCCAAGCATTCCACCGGGCCGACCCCAGACTCCGACCAACACCGAGGATGGGACACGGCACGAGCGCGACGAGGACGTAACGGAGGACTGAATGTCCGGAACGGAGAGGCTGGTGACCACGACCGTCCAGCAATTGCGCGCGGAGTTTGCCGCCAGGCTCCCGAAGAACGGGGTCGCGCTCGGCTCCGGGTGGCGAGAGGTCTTCGCCAGCGTTCCTCGGGAGGAGTTCGTGCCCAGGTTCTTCCTGCACAAGCCGGGCGGCGGCATGCGCGCGGTTGACTCCGGCGACGACGACTGGCTGACCTCGGTCTACTCCGACCGCACGCTGGTCACCCAGCTCAACGGCGACGACACCACCTGGGACCAGGCGCGCGACAACGGCGGTACCACCGGCCGGGCGACCAGCTCCAGTACCGAACCGACGCTCATGGCCTGGATGCTCGACTTGCAGCCCTGGCACCACGTCCTCGAAGTCGGTACCGGCACCGGCTACAACGCCGCGCTGCTGTCCCACCGGCTCGGGTCCGACCACGTCACCACGATCGATGTCGACCCCCAGGTGGTCAGCGTCGCTCGCCAGCGACTCGCCCGGGCCGGCTACACGCCGACCGTGATCGCGGCGGATGCCGGGCTCGGCCACCCCGACCGTGCACCCTACGACCGCATCCTGTCCACTTGCTCGTGGCCGCGCATCCCAGGGCCGTGGCTCGAGCAGACCCGCCCCGGCGGGCTCGTCCTCAACCACCTCTACACCGAGCTGGATGCGGGCGCGATGGTCTTGCTGCGGGTCGCGGCGGACGGCACCGCGACCGGGAACTTCCTGTCCGAGTACGGCGCGTTCATGCCCCGCCGCGACTACCAACGCCCAGACACCCTGGCGCTGCTCGAGCGGGCCTTGCGGTCCGACGATGAGCCTATTCGCAGCCCAGCGACCATGCCATCCGGTGAGATCACCTCGCTCGGTTCCCGCTGTTCGCGGCGCTGCGCGTCCCCGGCGTCGCACTGCACTGGTTCCAGCCCGAGGGCACACCCGCCATGCGCACCTACCTCCTTGGCCGGAACGGCTCCTGGGCCTATCAAGAACTCGACGACGGCCGGCTCGTCGCGGTCCAGGGCGGCCAGCGCCGACTCTGGGAGGAAGCCGAAGCCGCCTACCAGGAATGGGTCGAACTCGGCAAGCCCGCCCGCAGCCGCTTCGGCCTCACCGTCACCCCCGAAGCACACACGCTATGGCTCGACAAGCCCAACGGCGACCATACCTGGAGACTCCCCGGCTGAACACGCCGCCTACGGCCGGGCCCGTGAGCTGGTCGAGCATCCGACCGGTCACCAGCCGCGCTGGGCTTACTACGTCAACCCGCAGTTCGTGGACAATGCCTGCGGCTTCTACCAGGTCTGGCTGGGGATGGCCGGATCCCGCGACAGCCGACGTCAGCTCGGCAACGCGATCACCCTGCTCACTCCTGAAGCGACCGCCGCACCGGACTATCCGTACCAGCGCGACGCGCTACTCTCCGGCACAGCGCTGGTGACAGCACACCTTGGCCTCGGAGAGCTGGAGCAGGCGCGCGAGGTGGGGCGGACTACTCTGAAACGACTACCCCATGTCAACTCACCGCTCTGCTGGGTGAGCCTGCGCCGTGTCGCAGATCAGCTACGAGCCCGCAAGGTCAACCCGCACGTCCGTGACTTCTCCACCGAATTGGACCGCAGGCTAAAACTGATCGCATGACCAAGCGGATGTACATCACTCCCCAGGCACGCGGCCGGGGCTAAGGCACCGAGATCCTGCGAAATCTCGAAGAGCACGCCGCGCGGCCGACGCTACCCTAGCGGTCCTGGAAGCGAGGATCCTCTCGCCCAACGCGGTCCGGCTGTATGTGGCAGTCGAGCGCATCTGGACAATAGCTCGCTCACGGCGATGAGCCGGCCGCTGGCTTGGGAAAGCACGAACGCGGTCGCCTGACGTATTTCGTCTCGACGCGGTTGATGGCCCTTGAGCCGGTTGCAAAGTTCAGGTTTCTCAGGAAAAGCTCCTCTCCCGGCCTCTGCCGAGTGGGGCGATGCTGCTCACGAACCGAGGCCGACGCACCACAGACCAGATCAGCCGCAACTCAGGCGAGGGAGACGACGATGCCGGATATCGAACATGGCAGGCCAGGAATACCAGCAACGGTCATTCGTCCTGCTGTCCAGGCGGGGTGACCCGGTGACCGACACCGTCCTCGTCCAGACAATGGTCGACGCCCAGACGTTGACCGAGCATCTCATCGACCTTGACCGCATCACCGCATCACGTCACCAGGGTCGCTACATCGCCCTCTGCGGCATAGGGGTTCTCGCTGCGAGCATGACCACCGAGGAACGTGATTTCTGCCGAAAGTGTATACGTCGACAGGTCGATCGATGCACCTGACCGGAACCGAACTGCTCGACTGGATAGCCCTTCGGCGGGTGAGCGAAGGCGGTGTGGCGCTACACGGCCCGGAGCACCTCGACCACGGCAGGAAAATGCCGGGCTACCTGCCTGACGCCTTCAGTCGGCTGGCCACCGCTGAGCTGATCGAGGCGCGTGATCCGGACTTTCCTGGGGGGCCGTGTCGCCTGGTGCTCACCCTCTCTGGGCGAGAGCGCTACCAGGAGCTGAAGACAAAACGTGACCTAATAGGCCCCGAGCAACCATCCGGAGGCTGCTCGGTTCCCCCTGACCGGCCGCCATCCCCCTTGCGGCCGGTCAGGGGCTCACAAGAAGGAACAGTCCGGTGGGCGCAGCGATCGGCACTTCGGCACGTGCGGCTCTGGTAGGGTGGGTACATCTGCGTGGGGGCGCACAGGTTCCAGAGGGGTACACGATCCGTTGGCGGCGCGGTGAGCCGGTCGCCTACGTGCTGGCGGGCAAGCAATTGTCCAGCCATGCGCTTACCGGCGTGGTCGCCACGATCCAGGTCCCACCACACGGATGGATCGATTGGGCTCATATCCGGGCACATGGGCAGCGGTGGTTGGCCGCCCATGCTGAAAGGCGAGCGAGCCGATGACGATTCGGTGGCTGTGGTCTCCCGCTGATGAGCGTTCCCATGTCCTGGACGAGAACAGCGCCAGATCCGAAATCGTGATTACTCGATGCGGACAGGAATTGCCCGCCGTGGTGACGCTCTACTCGATAGCCCCCAGCATGATGATCTGCCCGCCCTGCGGGTTGTATGCCACCGTACCACCACCCGAGCATGCGACGAATCCCGAGTCGATGCCTCCCCGAAGACTTCGGCCGGTCGTCGGTTGAGCGGAGCCCCCCGTACGGCTCCCGGCGACCGGCCGATCCCCACCAAAGACCACACCACAACGTGACCAGAAACCAGGCAGGGGGAGGGAATTGATATGAAGCGACAACGGAAAAGCAAGGAGCAGAGGGGCCTGGAAACCATACTCATTGTCTATGCCAGCCGCAAGCGCCCCCATGCTCGCCACCAGGAACTCAAGGTGGATGTCCGGCGCGGGACGATCATCGACACCGACCGCGCGGTGGGATTGGTGGCCGTTCGCACGCCTTTGCCGTTGGCCGAAGTGCGAATCGTGAAGATAGTGCCGTGCTCGTCGTGACTGGCAGTGCCCGCGAGCTCAGTGCAATACGAGCCGGCCGCTGGCCCTTGCCGGTCAGTCGGAGTCGCCGGATGCGCGATATCGGTCGCTGATGCGGGCGAGCACCGCGCGAGCCGTGTCGTCCCACACAGCGATTCGTTCCATGGCTGCGGTCAGCGTGATGTATCGGGCCACGTCTGCGGGTTCGGTCAGTATCGCGGTCGCGTCGGCGGTGCCGTAGATGACCGCGCGCTGGTCGTGGAGGTCCCAGCCGTGCAACGGGAATACCGGGGCACGGGTGCCCCAGGCGATGATGCCCACCCGGACGGTCGGCAGCCGGGTGGCGGCGATGATCCGATCGACCTGCTCGGCCATGTCCGCTGAGCTTCCGGCCCGCCACCCGAGTGCGCCTTCCGTGGTGATCTGGGTGAACCGGTGGGCTGGGTCTCGCAATCGCTCCTGACGGGTGAGCCGCGCGGCGACGAACTTGTCGACCTCCGTATGCGGCAGCTCACGGTAGGCAACCAGCGCGCGCATATATGCCTCGGTCTGCAGCAGTCCGGGCACCACGGTTGGAGTGAAGGTGGTGAGGTGCTCGGTAGTGGCCTCGATACGGGCCAGCCGCTTCTGAAACGCCGAGGGGTGACCTTTGCCACGGGCCATGACCACGGGGCGGTACTCGGCCTGGATGTCCCGGGCGATGCTCGTGAGGTGAATTCGGACCTCGGAGGACGCCTGGTATGCGCGAACGAGTATGGCTACGTCGTTCTCCGAGGGTATGTTGATGCCTCGCTCCACTCGGGAGATCTTCGCGGCGGAGAAACCAGTTAGCTCTGCGGCTTTCCGGGTGGACAGTTGGGCCGCTTCACGAAGTTCCCGCAATGCGCGGGACAGCTCGTCGCGTCCGACCGATAGGCCCCCCATGGTCTCCTTCCGTCTGCGACCAGCTCAGGCCGCAACATTGTCGCGGTGGTACTGCGGATGGGCAGCCCACCACGTCGTGAACGGGGTGGCCAGCTCCCACGCGACCTGAGTGAGTGCCACGTAACCGAGGACGGCGTCGGCACCGGTCGCCACGGCTCCCTGGTACTCACCGTTGGGGCCGTAGCGTAGCTGTGCGACATGCTGGCCCTCGACGATGGCGAGGTCCCCGGCCCGCAGCAGTGCAGCCGCCGCAGGGACCTCCGTCACGTCCAGGACGCGGATGTCCTGACCGGCGGCGGTGTTCGGGAGGTAGCACCACTCGAATTGGTAGCGCAGGTACGGGGTCAGCGGAGTACACACGATGTGTACGTTTCGTCGAAGTCGCCCGGCAGTGGTGTCGATGCGCAGCCGGTCCAGCCATTCCGGTTTACCAGTAGCGGTGGGTGCGACCTCCCCTTCGAGGTAGCGGTGGTAGTCCTCGCCGTCGGAGGCCACCTCGTAGTGAGTGCGGGTTTGCACCCGTAACAGGTCAGTGCGGTGGTACTGCGCGATGAACGCCCCAAGATTCACCTTCAGTGCGGCGATCTCGGGAAGCAAGGTGTCGGGTACCCGGACGGTTCGCTCACCTGGAGGTAGACCGGGTCGGTCGACAAACTCTCCAGTCACCTCGATCCACCCCTCTTCGCGCTGGTCCAGTGCGGGGCACTCGTCACCGTTTCCGCAGGTCTGCACGCGTAGCCGAATGTGCTTGTCACGCATGGGAGCCCCTCCCTGAGGTTGTCCTTACCCCGCGGAGTGTCCCGAGCCGCTTCGGAGTGTGTCAACCCGCAGGTGAAACGACTTGCCTGTTGCACCCTCGAAATGCAACGATTGTCGGGTGCTGAGCTGATCGCAGCAACGCGGATTCCCTCGGCCGACACAGCCAACGAGAGGAAGGGGATAGGGTGCCCGGCCTTCGGTATGTGGATGATCCGCTGGTGACGGTCTCGGGGCAGTTTCCGCTGAGCCCGCCGGAGTTCGACGCGCCGGCGCGCAGCGAGTCGCCGTCTGGTCCTGAGACTCGCCCGTTTGCGTTGCGGTGGCTGGTCGAGATCGGACGCCCGTCCGCGCAACGGCCATACCGTTACTGTCCGTTGCGTCAAGTTGCAGTGGATGTGGTGACCGGAGAACCGAAACCACCTCTGTGCAAGCTGGACTGGACAACGGTCAGTCAGAAAGACGGGGAAGAAGGACCGTCCAAGGACTACGACTGGGAAACCGTCCCGGACGATGACGATGCCTGAGCGATGACGGTTCTCGTACTCGCCGCAGAGTTGGACCGCACCGCTGATGGAGTCGTACACGAACTGGCCGACCGGGGCGTGCCGGTGGTGCGGTTGGACCTGTCGTGGTTCCCGCAGAGGTTGACCCTGGACGCGGAGTTCCAGGACGGAATATGGCAAGGGTGTCTGCGGACCGAGCACCACAAGGTTGAGCTGGCCGAGATTCGGTCGGTGTGGGTACGCACCCCGTCGTCGTTTCGGATGCCGGAGCACATGTCGGCGGTGGAGCGGGCCTTCGCCATGCGGGAAGCCAAACTGGGGGTGGCTGGGGTGCTGCTGGCGCTACCGGATGTGTTGTGGGTCAACCGGCCGGATCTGGCCGCAACGGCCGTCTACCGCCCTCTTCAGTGGGCCGCCGCCCACCGATGTGGGTTATCGGTGCCGCGTTCGTTGGTCTGCAACGACCCCGCTGCCGTGTCCAGATTCGCTGGGGCATCAAGGCAGGGCGTGGTGCTCAAACCGCTGAGCACGAACCTGATCTATGAGGATCACACCTACAAGATGGGATGGACTCGCCGACTGTCTCGCGAGGATCTGGCCGACCTGCGCGGGGTCGCTGTCACCGCTCATCTGGTGCAGGACTGGGCATCGAAATGCTGGGAATGCCGGGCCGTGGTGGTGGGCGAGGACATCTTCGCGGTCGGCATCCATTCCGGATCGGAGGCGTCATACGTGGACTGGCGCGCCGACTATCCGGCGCTGTCGTACGACGTGGTCGAGCTGCCGACGGAGATTGTCGCAGGTCTGCGCGGTGTAATGGCTGAGCTTGGGCTGGTCTACGGAGCCTTCGACCTGGTTGTCGGCCATCGCCCAGACAGCGGCGATGAGGAGGTCTCGTTCCTGGAGGTTAATCCGGGCGGTCAGTACGGGTTCCTTGAGGCCGCAACCGGGGTGCCGATCACCGACAGTCTGGTGCGGTTACTGGCCCGAGGGAGCGCCCGGTGAAGCCCACGGTGGCAGAGGCGACCTGGCGGGCGCTAGTGCGGCAGTTGGCCGACGACCTGGCTGCGCAAGAGATCTTACGGTCACCGCCGTGGCGGGAGGCGTTGCTCGCGGTGCCGCGTCATGAGTTCGTCCCGAGCTACTACCTGAAGGATCCCGGTGCCCGCCCACTGCGCTGGATCCGGCACGAGCCGCGCGACGCCGCCGGCACCCAGCGATGGTTGGAGCTGGTGTATTCGCCAACCACATTGATCACTGAGCTCGCTGACAAGATCGACCGAGGAATCCAGGCCCCGGTGTCCAGCTCGACCAGCCCCCGCTTGATGATCCGGATGCTGGAGGCTCTTGAGGTGTCCGCGGAGATGCGAGTGCTGGAGATCGGGACCGGAACCGGCTACAACGCGGCGTTGCTGTGCCACCGGCTCGGTGGCCGCAACGTCTGCTCCATCGACATCGACCCGGACCTGGTGTCCGCTGCGCGCGAGCGGTTGGCCCGGCTCGGCTACCGCCCGACTCTGGTGACCGGCGATGGCGCAGCCGGCCTCGCCGAGCGGGCGCCGTTTGACCGGATCCTCGCCACCTGCGCGCTGTATGCCATACCGGCGGCGTGGATCGACCAACTCCGGCCTGGCGGCCTAGCGCTGGCGCACATCGAAGGGCCGCTGGGCGCGGGAAACCTGCTTGCCCTGCGGCGCGGTGAAGGCCCGGTGCTCCAGGGGCGGTTCCTACCGTGGTGGGGGTGCTTCATGCGCCGCCGCGCCACGGCCGCCCCCACCGTGGGTGCACCGCTGCCGGCCCGCACGAGAGAACCGGCAGTCACCCGACGCACTGCCGTCGACCCAGCGGAGCTGGAGCAACCGTTCCAGTTCTTGGCCCAGCTATACCTGCCACCGGGCATGTTCCGCAGCATCTCCTTCAACGACAACGAGGTGGCGGTGAGTCACCTGCGAGCACCGGATGGCTCCTGGTGCGAGGTCAACCGCCAGCCAGACGCAGACGGTTACCACGCCATGCGCGAAGCCGGACCAACCCCGCTGTGGGCCGACGTCGAAACAGCCTGGCAGCTATGGCAGGAGCTGGGCACCCCGGCGTGGCACGAGTTCGGACTGACCGCCACACCCACCGAACACCGCATCTGGCTCCGCGACCCCCAAGACGGTCTGCGATGGACACTCCCGACACCGGGCGGATCGGAAGAAATCCGGCCCTGATGATCTCGATCTTCCTGAAGAGTAGAAGGGATCGCTTCGGATTCACCGTCACCCAAGATCGTCATCGCCAAGCTAGGGTGAATACCCCATACTCCCCAGAATGCCTGGAGCTCCCCTGTTCCCGCACCACCCTCGGTTGCCGCCAGGGCAACAGCGAATACGCCCGCACCCGCCGAAAGATGTTCCCCCGTGGTGAACCCACCGGACACTGCGGCTTCATCGACTACCACCTCGGCTGAGCCTGGCTGAAGATGCCAGTCGCCGACACCACACGACTCACCAAAATGCTTCTCCCGACCTCCTCCCGCGACGCTGTAATCATTCGCTGGCAACACGGCTCCTGACGGCTCGACATCCCGTTCGTCTATGACAGGAACAGTGGCGACGTGAACAATGGCATGAAACCGGCCACAGCCGTGCAGATTCACCTTCCCTGCGAACAGATCCATGAACTGTCCTCAACTCTCAGCGGCCTCAAGACGAGCGTCGACTGAAAGAAAATCGATCAAAGCCGGTGTTCGGGAGGTAGCACCACTCGAATTGGTAGCGCAGGTACGGGGTCAGACGAAGGGTCAACGGTGTATTAGTTTAATTCGCCAAGAACCCTAACAACTATACTTCTTGCGTGTCGTCCGTATACGGCTGCTGTTTTGAGTGCCTCGAACATGCGAGCGTACAGCTGACACTCTTGAGGCTGGGTGACCTCGATGCTCGCTGTTGGTGTCTCCAGAGCCACTAGGCCGTCGTCAAAAATCCAAAAACCGGCAGAACCGATAGCCAGGCGTTGGGTCATCAATGGAATGATGCCTAGAGAAACATTTGGCAACGACATTATTTCCAGGAGACGACCCAGTTGCCCGGCTTGCGTTTCAGCGGTACTGAACCAGGTGCGCAGGGCTTGCTCTTCCAGTAGGACAACGAATCGCTTGCCGCCGTGGTAGAGCACTTGCTGCCGCTGCATGCGGATGGCTACAGCATCTTCCACATCGTTAGGCGTACCTAGAAACTTGATCCAAAAAGACAACATGGCAGCTGAATACTCTGCCGTTTGAAACAAGCCGGGTATG
>JBOHHE010000010.1:0-2880 GCA_050700355.1 Pseudonocardiaceae bacterium | reverse complement strand
CGTCATCACGGGGTAGGAGACCCGCTCGACCTTGAGCTCGGGCCGGGTGAACAGCGCGCCGTCGCCCCATACCTGCACCACCACCGGCGGTGCGCCCTGCGACGTGGGCAGCATTTCCGATATCACCAGACGTTCTCCTCCCCGATTGCGGAGTCATCGATTCCTAGCTGCTTGTGGTAATCGCCGCGCCACTCCCACAGCTGGCCGACCACTGGTTGGCACATCGCCTTGAATGCCGGATTTGTTACGATCCGTCGCGGGATCGTGACGATGTAGGGCCGCAGTGCGCGGAAGGTCTCCCGCGTCGGCCTCTCTGGTACCCGCAGCTCACACAGCAAAGCCTCGACGTGGGCTTGGTCCTGGTAGCCGGTGACTGCGACCGGCACCATATCGTTGTCGATCATCCGGAACGCGAGCGCCGAGTCACGCTGCGCGGAAAATCCGACGTCGTGCAGCGGGCCCTCGGCGACACTGAGGAAGTCCAGCTTCTTGCGTCGCTCCTGGATCGTTCTGCTGCGCTCGCCCTGCTCGACGGCGATGGTGTTGTAGAGATGCTGGTAGTAATGATCCAGGGCGGTCACGTCGTCGGGGTCGACCAGGTTCGGTCCGAAAAACACCTGGGTCGATCCGACCGCGGTGCGGTAAAACTTGGGTATCGGGGCGTCGGAGGCATCGAACACGACGACTCGGCCGAGGGCGTCCCGATGGCCCTCGCGGTTGGCTCGCCCGGCGGCCTGCTGCAACGACTCCGCCGGGGCCAGCGCCCGGAACACCACAGGGAAGTCGATGTCCACCCCGGCCTCGATGAGTTGGGTGGACACCAGCAGCACCGGCTCGTCGGCCGCCAGCAGCCCGCGGACCTCGTCCAGCACCGTGCGCCGGTGCGCCGAGCACATCCGGGTGGACAAGTGGCGCACTGTCGCGGCCGTCCGGTCCCTCAACAGGCGGAACATCTGCCGTGCGTGGTCAACGGTATTGACCACCACCAGCGCCTGGCGCTCGTTCGCGACCTTGCTAGCGACCTCGGCCAGGTCCGGCTGGGGATCGATCCACCACTCGTAGCGTGCCCGGCGCAACTGCTGGAAGAGCTCGACCGGCCGGTCCACCAGATTCTTTACCTTCAACGTGGACCACACGGACAGGCTGTCGAACGCCGGCTGAGTGGCCGAGGTCAACAGCACTGTGGTGCCGAAGTGCTCGGTGAGCAGCTTGAGCGCGTCCAGGATCGGCACCAGCAGGTCCACCGGCAGTGCCTGCACCTCGTCCAGTACCAGCACCGCATTGGCCAGCCGGTGCAGCTTGCGGGAGCGTGCGGGTTTGCGTCCGAACAACGAATCGAACAGCTGCACCGTGGTCGTCACCACGAACGGCGCGTCCCAGTTCTCCGCAGCCAACCGCAACCGGTCCCCGGCGCCGACTTCGTCGAACTCGGCCTGCGAGTGGTGCTCCAGTACGGTCTGCTCCCCCAGCAACCGGCGGTAAACACCCGCGTTCTGCTCGGTGATCGTCAGGAACGGTACCGCTACGATCACCCGCGCCTTGTGGTGGCACGCCGCGTGGTGCAGCGCGAACCCCGCCGCGGTGAGCGTCTTGCCCGACCCGGTCGGCGCCGGCAGCCGATAGATTCCACCCGGCCCCGACGCGGCGCGCACCGCGTCGTCGTATCACCCTGTTCGCACGTCATCAATGGGTGATCGCGGCCGTTCCGCGAGCATCGCGTGCCGCCGCTCCTCGAACCGGCGCACCAGTTCCGCCATGTCCACAGGCTGGGCGATCACGGGCGAGTCCAGCCCCTGGAAATGCGCCGCGGTGTCCAGGTGGTCCGCGTCCACCAACGCGGAGAAGACCAGCCGGATCCCCATCTCCCGCAGCAGCGGATCACGCCGCCAGTCTTCTGGTACGAGAACGGGACCATCGATGACCTCTTGTGCCTCCGGTACCTGCGCGAGCAGCCGCGCCACCGTCTCGGCCTCGTCCGTCACCGGCTCATCACGCGCGGCGCGAAGCTTCCCGATGTCAGTCAGCCCGCCGTGGTGACCCAGGATCGTCATCGCGGCCTCCCGGCCGCCGGCGACGAGCAACCGGGCACCCAGCGTCTTGTGGTCACTGCCCACGGCCCGGTCGGTGTGCTCAACAGCGAGCAACCTCTCCTGCCAGGTACACGACGCTTTGCCGACGTCGTGCAGCAGACCCGCCGCCGCCGCGAGATCACCGGCCTCGAACGGCTCGGCGAACCGCCTGGCCAGAACCGAGGTAGTCCGCAAGTGGTCGGCCAAACCGTGCCGCCTACCACTGACCTCCGACCGACTATGCGCCCACACCAGCAATCTCCTCCTCAGGATGTGTCACCCCACGGCCAGCGGCGTTCCTCACGGTCGTGGCTTAGCACAGCAGGTGCTGCGGCAGCTACGCTCGCTGATGCCGCCGTTCTGCGGAGCGGTTAGGAAGTGAGCCTGGTGCTGAGTCCCCGCCGGACGACGGGGCCCCGGGCTCACGTCATATATCGTGGTGAAACACTGGACCCTGATGATGGTGTCGGGTCGACGAAGCTGAACCGCGAGGGCGAACAGGTCGAGCCACAGATACCTCCAGCCATACTTGGCCTTGATCCCATGGCGTAGGTTCATGCCGTCAAAGTAAACAACGGCACGGCCCACCTGGAACTCCCTTGATTGATACTCCCCATGATGGGGGTACCCTATCTACATACGAGGCCGGTTACGGTCGGCGGGGTGGCCCCCTCGGGGGCCACATTTTTGTTGCCGTGGGTGACAGCCCGTCCCGCGCAGGCGAGCGCAACGGTCTGGCGAGCATTACGCAATCGATCGCGCTCGGTGCGGGCGCTGCGCCCGAGGTTCGACGTCAGGGAGCGTGTCACAC
>JBOHHE010000009.1:0-2593 GCA_050700355.1 Pseudonocardiaceae bacterium | reverse complement strand
GACCGACCCGGCTCGCTGCACGCTGCTGCTCGTGCGCCTGGACCACATCATCGCTACAGCGGGCGATTACCCACATCACCACCACAGAGCCGTCCGGCTCGACCCGGTAGACGATGCGGTAGTCGCGGTCGCCGACGACCAGCTTCCGGAATGTGGTGAGGTTGCCACCCGCCTCGTTGCCCAACGGCGCCCCCCAGCATCGTCGACGCCTGGGCGCGCAGGAACCGCCGCCAGGTCGTGTTGCTGTCCCGGACCGGCGCTGGAGGAATGCGCACTCGCCTCAGGACGCGGCGGATCGTCGGCGCCCCCACCCGGTGGCCGAGCTTGAGCAGCTCGCTTTGGATTCGCCGGTACTCCCAGCTCTGATTCTCCCGGGCCAGCCGCTCGATCAGCGAGGCTACGGTGTCTTTGAGGGGCGGACGACCGGTGCGGCGGGGGTATGTCCACTTCTTGGCGATCAGGCGACGATGCCAGCGCAGGATCGTGCCTGGCGTAACCAGGCGATATCCCCGCAGCATCGGCGGCAGTCTCCGGACCAGCGCGGCGAGGACCGCGCGATCCGCCCAATCCAGGCGGGGCTTGGGGTGGGCTCTGCGCAGCACGGCGACCTCGTGGCGCAGCAACAAGAGTTCGATGTCTTTCGACGCTGAGGACCGGGTGAGCAACACCAGCAGGCCCACCAGCTGCAGGAAGATCAAGTAGAGCAGACGCAAGGACACGGCTGGCGATCATGCCCTGCCAGCTGTGCCCGCCGATCTCCCTTGGTCAGCGGCGGTGGCCAACTTCTGGAACTCCTCACCCTCATTTTCGGCCTTCGCGGGCTCTCGTCTGAACGTGAAGCGCGCAGCTATATGCTTCACTGACATCCTGGTAACCCTCGCGGAGCAACTCGGCAAAGAGCTGTACGGCACGCTCAGCATCGGCAAAGGCTTCGGGGTAGCGGCCCAGGTCGGCAAGGCTCCAGCGGGTGTCGAAGTCCTCGTCAAGCGCCTCGCGGCGCAGGATGACGGCCTCGGTGATCAGTTTCAGTGCGTCCTCGGTGCCGTCCAGGAGCACAGGGATAATCGGGACCCTGCGGGCTAGTGCCCGGCGGATCTCGCTGCGTACCCAGTCGTCCTCCCGGTCGACCAGCCGCGTGCCTGGGACCCTGGAATCGGCGGCCAGCCATCCCGGCCCTATCAACGCCACCAGGATCTGCATGTCCTTTAGGGCTTGCCGGATCACCCCCGGATATCGTTGACCCGGATCGAGCGACACACAGTCCCGAAAAACGCGAAACGATCCAAATCGGGCACTCAGCAGCTCGTAACATCCAGCCGCACCGTAACGCGCATCGTCGGCCCGGCAACTGACGAAAATCGAGACCATGGCAGCATTCTCCCCAAGCTCCCTAAGACGCACTATGGCACGCTGACGACCCTGGCTCGTTCCGAGAGGGCCAGGCCCCAAGCACAGTGAGCAGTCAATTCACCGCCGACATGGCGACCGACCTCGGAGACTGCGCCAGCAACGGTGTTTCGGCCCGACACGCCGGACGGTTGGCGTTCTTGAACTCCACACTTGTTGTACGTCACGCTTTCGTCCTGAGCGGCAACGGACGGACTCGAACCCGATCCCGAGTAAGCGTGGCGATAGCCCCAGCCGCGAGTAGTTCTTCAAGTTCCGGCGACAACGCCGACAGTAAGAGCTCCCCAAGCTCCGCGGATGGCAAAGTTCCGACGTCGCGCGTCAAGATGACAGACGGCTCGCTGTCACCGTTCTCGAACAACAGTTGAACGAATTCATGATCACATGAAACGATCACGCTTCGCTCGCTCACCGCCCACGCCATCAACGCAGCATCCTCTGCGCTAGCAAGACCAACGTCATTGACATGAACAGCCTCATGACCCGACGCCTTCAAGTAGCCGCAGATTCGATACGACAAGTTCTCGTCGAGCAGAAACTTCATGCGGAGCGATTCACGGGAAGGTGGAATTCGCGGACAGCGAAAGCGGCATAAGCGACCGCCTGCTGCACGTCCGCTGCCTCAATGAACGGGAAGTCCTCTTGAATCCGTTCCAGGGACCATCCCGCACCAATGAGGTTGAGGAGATGCTCGACCGTGAACCGGTGTCCGCGGATGCACGGCTGACCACCCATCTTGCCCAACTCAATAGTGATGCGATCAAGATTGTCCATGCCAAGACTGTACCGCGAATCACCTTCAACGCCCCGCGAGAGCCCACACGCACACCCCCCGGTAGGACACCTGAGCTTCCTCTCGTGACCACGACCGTCATCGGAGTTCCCCCGACCGGTGCGCGATCATGTCGGTCACCGGCAGTGGTCGTAGTGAGTTGAGCAGCCGGGTGACCTCACGGCGCTCAGGAGCGCGCATACCGACGATCAGCCGGCGAAGCCGGCGCCGAGGACCAGGGCTTCGGCGAGGAAGTCGAGTTCGCGGTGCATGGCCACGGGGAGCGGGCCGTCTTCGCCGTGGCGGGCGGTGGAGTGCCGGTAGCTGACGGCCAGGGCCAGCAGTTCCGCGGCGCTGTGCACGTCGGCGCTGCGGGGTGACTCGGGCAGCGCGGCCCGCATCACCGCGCGGATC
>JBOHHE010000008.1:0-8909 GCA_050700355.1 Pseudonocardiaceae bacterium | reverse complement strand
GACGACCGAGTCAACGAAACCAGTTCCACACGCTCATGATCGGACAACTCAACAGGAGGCGAGTAACGCATACTGCATTATCGCACAAAATCTAAAGAAAACAAACTTCAATTACGGGATACTAGCTGCTGGGCTAAGGTGAGTACAGAGCTGGCATGGGCGCACGCTGCGTCTAGTTCGCGCATCTCCAGGTAGATGCGGGCAAGCGATAGTCGGCGCATGGCATAGTTGCGTGTCTGATTAGTTTGGGTTGCCTCCAGAGCGAGCTGGCCGTAGCGTTCAGCTTCCGGGAGCTGGCCAAGAGCCAGCGACACCGATGCGCCAATCGCCGCGACAAAACCATGGTTAGCAAATGACCACCGCCCGGTCTGGTCAGCAGTGGTAACGCTGTTGAGGGCGTCAAAGGCGCGGCCCAGAGAACGCTGGGCTTGTCCGGCTTCGCCTCGTCGAGCTAAGTTCACGGCAGCGAGCGCGTGGAATGTCCCACGCACCCGGAGATCACGGCGAGCGGTCGCGGATGCAAGACCCGTGCGAGCTACGGCTAGTGCTTGACCATAATCGCCACGAAGTCGCGCACACTTTTCGGTCACGCTCCACACATACGCCTGTAAGGAGCCTTCACGCGCAATACCGGCAGCACGCAACCCCGCATCTAAATGGCGCTGTGCGGAGGGCAGATCACCGCTGTCTAGCGCGAACCAGCCAGCAGCCGCCGAGTAGTCACCAATGAGCACGTACGTGACGCGCTCGACACGCTCAGATACCACAGCATTGCGTAACATATCTTGACAGAAGGTGGCGTGCCGCGCAGCCTGTGGAGCAAGCGTCGCCGCTCCGCAATCATCAGCATTTCTGATCAGACGATCAAGCGGTGCCCGTAACCTCACCACATCGGCGGTACTGAGCCGAGTCTGAGATGCCGCGGCCAGCGGCGCGGCATGGTTGGTCGATATCGCATCTACCGGGCATCGAAAACCCAGCTCACCTATTGAAGCATTTAATACAATTTCGAGGGCTTGCCGGTAATGATAGCGAGGCCAGCGGATCGAACCATCCACCAACATCCGCACCCAGCGATCACTAGCACGCCCTGGTGTACCAGTGAGGTCTTCCACCACAGCGTTGACGGCATCAGCAAGCCCAGCCTGCGTAAAACCAATCTCGGCAAGCAACGCAGCCAACACTGTATTAGCGCCCACCGCGACATCCTTCTGTTAGCTGCACGTTTCGTCATCTCCCCAGCCCCGCAGAGCCAAGTTTCCGGTCCCATACACCTAGAACACCGACCAACCTTCCTTCTCTCACGCCCAGTCACAAGGTCAGATACTCGCATGCTTTCACAACTGATAAGACCATCGGCTCACATCCATCGAACCGACGCAGTATACGGGTGTGGGCGGGTGAGGCCGTTTCATGGCTGGCATACCAGCACTAGTGGCGGCCATGCTGTCACCGACGCTGCCCGAGCCAGGCGTATCCCGCCTGAACATAGGTGGTATAAGCGAGTCCCTCGCGGCGTCACCGGGCAAAGCGGCGAGGGCGCGCGGTGACCGGCGCAACCAGGGCGATCCTCGTCCAGACGATGGTCGATGCCCGGACGTTGACCGAGCACCTCATTGACCTCGATGCCATCGCCGCTTCCCGTTCCCGGGGCAGCTACCTTGCGCTCTGCGGTACTGAGGTACTGGCCGCGAGCATGACCACCGAAGAACAACGCTTCTGTCAGAAGTGCATTCGTCGGCAGGTCGAGCGATGCTGCTGACTGGATTCGACCTGCTGGAATGGATAGCTCTTCGGCGCGTGTATGAAGGCGGCGTGGCGCTGGATGGCTCGCAGTATCTGCACTGGGGTCAGAAGGTGCCGTGCTACCTGCCCGAGGTCTTCGACCGGCTGGTCGAGGCGGAGCTGATCGAGCCGATTAACCCGGGCTGCGCCAGTGGGCTACGTCGAGTCGTGCCCACTTTCCGGGGGCACGATCGTTACCAGGAGTTGACCGCGAAACGCGGCCTCTCCCGAGATCCCGAGCAGTCATCCGGAGGCTGCTCGGTCGCCCCTGCCCGGCTGTTATCCCCGATGGCGGTCGGGTAGGGGCTCCGGCCGGTCGTCGGTTGAGAGGATCCCCCGTCCGACTCCCGGCGACCGGCTGGTCCCAGAAGGGGCCACATAACGGCATGACCAGACATGCGGCATGGGGAGGGAGCTACATGAAGAGACAACGGAAGAGTAAGACGCAAAGAGGTCTGGAGACTGTGCTCATTGTCTATACCAGCCTCAAGCGCCCGCATGCTCCTCATCAAGAACTCAAGGTGGACGTCCGACGGGGAACAACCATCGACACGGACCATGCCACAGGATTGGTGGCCGTTCGTACGACTCTGCCGCTGGACGAGGTGCGAATTGTCAAGATAAAGCCATGCTAGACGTAGGTGTCGTCACCGGGTATCTAGAGTGCCGACGGCCGACGACGGCACCGAGTCTCGTTCGGGGACGCGGTCGGGGTCGTGACCCTGCGGCTGCCCTCGCCATGCCTTGATCTTTTTCCTCCGACCTATGGGTGAGGCCTACCTGGACCACCGGGCGCTATGACGGCAACCCGATGAGCACTGAAATGTGTCAGGTTTACGCGGCCCCTGAATGATCTTGCTACATGCGGCGGTTCCGCATGCTCAAGCGTTCCTCAGAGCTATGAGGGATGATGGCGGTATGCCAAGCCGGATAGCCGTTCTTGCCATCGATGCGGTGGATCCCAAGGTCATCGCCGATTTCTGGTGCAAGGTCCTGGGGTGGCAGGCCGTTGAGACGTCTGACGAGGTCATCAGCATCGCGCCCCTGGACGGTGGGTGGCCCACGATCGATGTGCTGTCCGTGCCCGAGCGCAAGAAGGTCAAGAATCGCCTGCACCTTGATCTGCGCGCCGACGGGGTGTCCACCGAAGCCGAGCTCGCGCGACTGCTCGAACTGGGTGCTCGGCGGGTCGACGTCGGTCAGGCGCCGGATGTGAGCTGGGTTGTGCTCGCCGATCCCGAGGGCAACGAATTCTGCCTGCTATCCCGCGCCGTGCAGGATCTGTGACGTTAATCATCCGTCATTCCTATCCCTCTTTTATCGCCCAGGAATGCTCGACCATGCTTAACGCTTGATGAATGACTAATGTACCTACGTTCGGAAAGCTGTTGAGCGGCTTCGTCCAGCCACGATTTCAGATGTGACCAGCGTGCCGGCTAAGCGTAAGCCGTCCAGGGTGCGGAAGGTGGTAGCGGTGCTCTGCGCTGGCACGACGGCGCCTCATACATACTGCGCTGCCTGTCCAAGATCGCAATGTAAGCCTGCCGCTGTGGCAATCACATGGCATCCCACCTTCCCCAACACGGCGTTGCGGGCTCGGTGAAACGCCGGTGCGGGTGGCTGCGATACAGGGGCTGTCGTTGCTGAAAGCGCCGGTCCGGTCACACCCGGTCCATTAGGGTCACCATCATCGTGGTCGGTACACCCGATGATGGAGGGGCTCATGCTGGTGGAGGCTTTGACGGCACTGGCCGGGGCCGGAGGCACCGCGCTGGTCGGGGCGATGGCTACGGACGCCTGGACGAGCACTCGATCCGGAGTTGCCCGGCTGTTCGGCCGGGGTGGGACGGCTCAGCAGACCGCGATCGAGGCCCAGCTCGATAGCAACGCTGCCTTGGTGGCCCAAGCCGATGACCCGGACGAGGTCCGGCGGAGCCTGCTGCCGATGTGGCGGTTGCAGCTGGAGGCGCTGCTGCGCCAGCACCCGGAGGCTGAGCAGGAGCTACGTGCCCTGGTGAGTCAGGTGCGGGCGGCGCTGCCGGAGCAGAGGTGGGTACAGACCAACATCGCCCGTGATCACTCCACCCAGTACAACGTCCAGCACGGCACCATCCATGTGCATCCCGGCGGTTCCCATCAGACCGGCTGTTGACCCCGCAGACGATAGGGGAGCAGGCGCACGGTGAGCACTGGTGCCGAGGAAGTGCCGGACGGCGCGCAGCTCAACATTGCCCGTGGCCGGGCCACCCAGTACAACGTCCAGCACGGGGACCTGCACGTGCATCACGGCGAGCGCTCCTACCGGGTGGACGAGTTCCGCCCGCGCCCGCCCAGCGTGCCGCCTTCGGCGCGACGTCAACCGAGCCGGTTGCTGGCCGCCCGCTACCAGGTAGTGGACTTCATCGGGCGCGACCACGAACTCACCCAGCTCACGGACTGGCGCGACGATCCCGATCTGGGGCTCGCAGTGCGGCTGGTGCACGGCCCAGGGGGACAGGGCAAGACCCGGCTGGCCGCCCAGTTCGCCCAGCGCTGCGCCGAGCTCGGTTGGACGGTGGCTCAGGCGGTGCACCACAGCTACGACACCACGCCCAGCTTTGGGCTCGACACCGCACAGATGGCGGGCTCCCGTGGCCTGCTGATGATCGTCGATTACGCCGAGCGCTGGTCGGTGGGTGATCTGCTGGCCCTGGCCCAGGATCCGCTGTTGTGGACCGGACTGCCCACCAGGGTGCTGCTGCTGGCCCGCTCTGCTGGAGCCTGGTGGGACAGCCTGTCCTACCGGCTGGAAGATCGCTACGCCATGACCTCAGACCAGCTGCCGTTGACAGCGATGGCGGACACCCAGGCGAGTCGCACAACGGTGTTCACCGCCGCCCGGGACCGCTTTGCCGAGCTGCTCGACGTGCCCGACTCGGGCCAGATCCCCGCGCCGCCCCGTCTCGACGGGGATGGCTTCGGGCTGGTGCTCACGGTGCACATGGCCGCCCTCGCCGCAGTCGACGCCTACGCTCGCGGCAACACCCCGCCGGCTGACCCGGCGATGCTGTCGGCGTACCTGCTGAAGCGGGAACGCGACCACTGGCAGCGCATGTTCGACAACGACCAGCGAGTGCACACCTCACCGCAGATGATGGCCCGTGCGGTGTTCATCGCCACGCTCACCCGTCCATTGCCTTACCCAGATGGCCTCGCCGTGTTGCAGCGAGTCGCCATCCCCGATACCGGGCAGGTTCTCGACGATCACCAGCGCTGCTACCCACCGACCGATCCCGCCACAGTGTGCGAGCCGTTGTATCCCGATCGTCTCGGGGAGGACTTCCTGGCCCTGCAGATTCCCGGACATGCGCTGACCGGTCACGAGCCTGACCCTTGGGCCGATACCGCCGTTGCCCGTCTGCTGCTCAGTACTGACGGTGACCAACGGCTGCCGGCCTACGCGCCGCAGGCGGTCACGGTGCTGATCGAGGCCGCCCACCGTTGGTCGCACATTGCTCGTTGTCAGTTGTTCCCGCTACTGCGTGTGCAGCCCGGTCTCGCCGTGGCCGCGGGCGGTGTGGCGCTGGCCCGTTTGGCTGACCTTCCTGATGTCGATATGGGGGTACTGGAAGCGATCGAAGCGTTGCTGCCCACCGGTCGTCACGTCGACCTGGACATCGCCATCGCCGCCATCACCGCCAGCCTCACCACGCACCGCCTCACCACGCACCGCCTCGCCGCCACCGGTGATCCAGCCGACCCTGCTCATCTCTACGCCACCCTCGGCTACCGCCTAGCCAATGCCGGGCGACGAGAGGAGGCGTTGGGGGCGACGGTGCAGGCGGTAGAGATTTATCGTCGGCTGGTGTGGGTGAATCCAGTGGCGTTCGAACCCGACCTGGCCAGTGCACTGACCGACCTCTCGGCCCGGCTGTCGGATCTGGAGCGTCGGGACGATGCCTTGGGGGCGACGGTGGAGGCAGTAGAGATTTATCGCCGGGTGGCGGGGGTCAACCCAGAGGCGTTCGAGTTCGACTTGTCCAGGGCGTTGAACAACCTCTCAGCTGATCTGTCGCGTTTGGGGCGTCGGGAGGAGGCCTTGGGTGTGACGGTGGAGGCGGTGGAGATCCGGCGCCGGCTGGCAGTGGTGGATCCGGATGCGTTCGAGCCTGACCTGGCCTGGGCGCTTAAGAACCTCTCGGGCGACCTGTCGGATTTGGGGCGTCGTGCGGAGGCGTTGGGTGTGGGGTGGAGGCGGTGGAGATTTATCGCCGGCTGGTGGGGGTGAATCCGGCGGCGTTCGAGCCTGACCTGGCCTCTGCGCTTAACAACTTGGGTAACCGGCTGTCGGATTTGGGGCGGTGGGAGGAGGCGTTGGGCGCAACGGTCGAGGCGGTGGAGATTTATCGCCGATTGATAGGGGTGAATCCGGCGGCGTTCAAGCCTAACCTGGCCCGGGCGTTGAACGACCTCGGCATCCGGTTGTCGGATTTGGGGCGTCGTGAGGAGGCGTTGGGTGTGGGGGTGGAGGCGGTGGAGATTTATCGCCGGTTGCTGGGGGTGAATCCGGCGGCTTTTGAGCCCGATGTGGCGCTGGCGCTAACTAATCTCTCGGCTGCCCTGTCGAGTGTGGGGCGGCGGGAGGATGCGTTGAGCGCGACGGTCGAGGCGGTGGAGATTTATCGCCGGTTGCTGGGGGTGAATCCGGCGGCTTTTGAGCCCGATGTGGCGCTGGCGCTGACTAATCTCTCAGCCGACCTATCGAGTCTGGGGCGGCGGGAAGAGGCGTTGGGTGCGGTGGTGGAAGTGGTGCAGATCTGGCGCCGGTTGGTAGGGGTGAATCCGGTGGCGTTCGAGTCTCGCTTGGCCTGGTCGCTGGTCAATCTCGGCATCCGGTTGTCGGATCTGGGACGTCGGGAGGATGCGTTGAGCGCGACGGTCGAGGCAGTGGAGATCTACCGCCGGTTGGCGGGGGTGAATCTGGCGGCATTCGAGCCCGACCTCGCTCGTGGGTTGTCGTGCTTCGCGTGGGTGCGCGTCTCCGGGCAGGTAGAGCTACCGCAGGCACTGACCGCTGCTGAAGAATCAGTCGCTATCTATGAAAGCCTGGTTCAACGTTTACCGCAAGCATTCACCAACGCCTTTTGTGGAGCCCTCGATATCCTCGCCGACGTATACGACGGCCTCGAGCGCAGTGAGGAGGCAGCCCAGGTGCGCCACCGTGTCGACCAGTTGGAAGGTGAGTAGCGATTGCCATCACTATCTTGCCGGTACTGTGGATCGGGATGTGAAAGCACCGGTCGCCCTGATCGTGACTGTCTTCGGTGGCGAAGTTTGACGGCATACGGGCGACACAGCCTTGCGTTCGTGAGTGGCCATGGGTGGTTGGGAGCCAGTTGCCGTTCGCGGGGCACATACTGGGCCTATGCCACCGCTGCTTGTCGTGGATGCCAGCAACGTCGTCGGGTCGGTGCCGGACGGGTGGTGGCGGGACCGAGCCGGCGCGACCGAGCGCCTTCGTGACCGGCTGGTGTCGCTTGCCGAGCACGGACTGCCGGCCTGGCCCACCACACAGCTGCCCGAGGTGGTGCTCGTGGTCGAGGGCGTGGCCCGGGCCGTTGCCGGTGTGCGTGGGGTGCGGGTGGTCGCGGCTGACGGATCTGGCGACGACGCGATCGTGGACCTGGTGGCCGCCGAACGCGGCGACCGCCCGTGTCTGGTGGTGACCGCCGACCGCGAGTTGCGCCGACGGGTCACGGCGCTGGGAGCCGACACCCTCGGACCACGCGCTGTGCGCTGAACGAGGACGCCCGACGCCATGCCGGCGCATAGAACAACTTTGCATGCCCGGTGGGTCGTCACGAGGGGCTGCCTGCGGAGGCGGGCGCGCAACTGGGTGTACCGGCACGTAACCTGGCGCCATTTCCTCACCGGGGTTCCGTCCTGAGGCCTTTCCCGGTGGTACCGGTGGGGGAGCAGGTGAGGAGAGCTTCATGGCTGCTGATGAAGCGCTGGCGATCGGCCAGCGGGCTCGTATGATCCGCAAGCGGCGTGGGCTGGGCCTGACCGTGGCTGCTGGGCTCGCCGGTATGAGCAAGCCGTACCTGTCGATGCTGGAACGGGGAGAGCGCGGGTTCAACCGACGCGGTTTGCTCGACGATCTGGCCAACGCGTTGGGCTGCTCCGTGGCCGACCTCACCGGCCAGCCCTACCTGTTGCAGGATCGGGCGACGGCTGAGGCGATGACCACGGTGCCGGGCATCGAGCTCGCGATCCACGAGTGCACTCTGGGCGACGTGCCGGACATCCCGGCGCGGCCGGTGGCCGAGCGGGCGCGGCAAGCCAACGCGGACTGTGATCAAACCCGGTATGCGCTGCTCGGACAGGACTTCGGTGCGGTCATCAGTGAGCTGCACGTTCTCGTCACTACCGGTAACGGCGACACCCGCCGTGCGGCGTTGGCCGCGCTGATGGAGGCATGTATCGCGGCGTCGGGCACGGTGCGAGCGTTGGGGCACGGCGCGCTGGCGGCGACTCTGGCCCAGCGCGGTTACGACGCCGCAAAGTTGCTCGGCGACCCGGCGCTGATCGGGTTCGCGTCGATGCAGTGCGCCGGGACCCTGATCCGGTTGGGTGCTCGGCACCGGGCCGCGACGGTACTCGGCGATGCGCTGGCCATAGTTGAGTCGGCGGATCCCACTGCGGCCGACACCGGCCCGGCGCAGGCGGCCGGGATGCTGCACCTGACCTCGGCCCAGCTGGCCTCACGCCAGGGTCGCGGTGGTGTCGCGGAGGCCCACCTGGTGCAGGCGGCGGAGCTGGCGAACGCGACCGGCGAGCGCAACGACCTCAACTACCATTTCGGGTCGGCCAACGTCGCGGCGTGGTCGGTGTCGATCGGGGTGGAGCTGGAGCGCGGCCCGTCGACCGCCGAGCGGGCCACATCCGACGTACCCCGGCTGGTTGCGGTGCTCGCATCGGCGGACCGCCGCTGCGGGCTGCACCTCGACCTCGCCCGAGGGTGGGCGCAGGCCGAGGGCGCCAGGGACAACGAGGCGATCCGGCACCTCGACACCGCCGACCGGATCGCGCCCACCAGGGTCCGAAACGACCCGATCGCACGAGACCTGGTCGTCACCCTGGAC
>JBOHHE010000007.1:0-33096 GCA_050700355.1 Pseudonocardiaceae bacterium | reverse complement strand
GGGCACCGAGTCAGCCCGCGCTCCATCGCCCAGCACCAGGTAGCGGCTGACCTCGAAAGTCTCGGTGCCCTCGGCGGCGGCTTGGATGAGGACATCGCCGATCCACACCGTGTGCGCATCCGGTTTGCCAGGACTGCCCTGCAACGCGCCCTTGTATGCCACGTTGGACCGGCAGTGTGGGACCGCGTGGTCCACCAGCAAGCGGTGCTCCAGGTGCTGACCGGCGTCGGCGAAGTACAGGCCGAGAAGTTCCGCGTCGCCCCCGGGGCCGGTGAAGGTCACTGTCGGGGATCGGCGGACCACGTCGCCCCCCAGGCTGACCGTGGTGGCTCGCAGCACCGCGTCCCGGCCCAGCCGGATGTGCTGCGCGGCGACGTGCACGGCGTCGTCGGTCCAATCCTGCACGCTGACCAGGGTGAGCCGGGCGCCATCGGCGAGTACCAGTTCGACGTTCTCCGCGTAGGTGCCACTGCCGCGGTAGTCGAGCACCACCACGGCCTCAGCGAACCGCTCGAGGCGCACCTGCAAGTGCCCGTAGGCGACCTCGTCCGAGCCGGGCCCGGTGACGGTGATCATCACTGGCTCCGCCCCCTTGGTCTCGGCAGGCACGGTCACCACGGTGGCCTGTGTCATAGCACTCCACGCTTGCGCGGCCACCCGGTCGGCGGGCACACCGCCCTCGCCGAGACGCGGATCCTCCCGGCCCACGTCCTCGACGACTACCGGGTCGACCGCCTCCACGGCGACGTGCGCGGCGCCGGTTGCGGCGACACCTTGGTGTAAGCCCCGGAGCCGCCGCAACGGGGTGAACCGCCACTCCTCTTCCCGGCCGCCGGGCACCTCGAAGGCGTCCACGTCATAGGAGGTGAACCGCTGCCCACGGGACAGCATCGGGACCTCGTCCCCATGCGAATGCGTGGCCAGGCCGTTCACCTCCTGTCGAGCAGGGGTGGATGCAGTGGTAGCCGTCATGTCAGCCGACGGCCCCTTCCATCTGCAGTTCGATCAGGCGGTTGAGCTCCAAGGCGTACTCCATCGGCAGTTCACGGGCGATCGGCTCAATGAATCCGCGCACGATCATGGCCATCGCTTCGTCTTCGCTCAGGCCCCGGCTCATCAGATAGAAGAGCTGATCATCGCTGATCTTGGAGACGGTGGCCTCGTGCCCCATCGACACGTCATCCTCGCGAATGTCAACGTAGGGATAGGTGTCCGAGCGGCTGATCTGATCGACCAGCAGGGCGTCACACTTCACCGTGGAACGGGAGTGGTGGCTGCCCTCGTTGACCTGTACCAGCCCGCGGTAGGAGGTGCGGCCGCCGCCGCGGGCCACCGATTTGGACACGATCGTGCTCGAGGTGTGCGGCGCGGCGTGCACCATCTTGGCCCCGGCGTCCTGGTGCTGGCCCTCCCCGGCGCAGGCCACCGAGAGCACCTCGCCCTTGGCGTGCTCGCCGATCAGCCACACCGACGGATACTTCATAGTGACCTTGGAGCCGAGGTTGCCGTCGATCCATTCCATGGTCGCGCCCTCAGCCGCGGTGGCCCGCTTGGTCACCAGGTTGTAAACATTGTTCGACCAGTTCTGGATCGTGGTGTAGCGGCATCGTGCACCCTTGCGCACGATGATCTCCACTACGGCCGAATGCAGCGAGTCAGACTTATAGATCGGCGCCGTGCAACCCTCCACGTAGTGCACGTAGGCGCCCTCGTCCACAATGATCAACGTTCGTTCGAACTGGCCCATGTTCTCGGTGTTGATCCGGAAGTAGGCTTGCAGCGGAATGTCGACGTGTACCCCGGGCGGCACATAGATGAACGACCCACCCGACCACACTGCGGTGTTCAGCGCGGCGAACTTATTGTCACCAGCCGGTATCACACTGGCGAAGTACTGTCGAAACATCTCCGGTTGCTCGCGCAGCGCGGTATCGGTGTCCAGGAACTGGACGCCCAGCTCCTCCAGATCATCGCGGATCTTGTGGTAGACGACCTCGGACTCGTACTGTGCGGCCACGCCTGCCACCAGCCGGGCCTTTTCCGCTTCCGGAATACCCAGCCGGTCATAGGTGGCCCTGATGTCCTCGGGTAATTCCTCCCAAGAAGTCGCCTGCTTCTCGGTCGAGCGGACGAAGTATTTGATGTTGTCGAAATCAATTCCGGACAGGTCGGCGCCCCAATGCGGCATCGGCTTACGCCGGAACAGGCGCAGTGCCTTGAGGCGGGTCTCCAGCATCCACTCCGGCTCGTTCTTCTTCGCTGAGATGTCACGCACCACGGCCTCGGACAGGCCACGTTGGGCCTCGGCACCCGCAGCATCTGAGTCGGCCCAACCATATTCGTAGCGACCCAGGCTGGAGAGCGTTTCCTCCTGAGTGAGCGGCACTACTGGGGCGTTCTGCACTCGCACATCCTGCGCTCGCACATCCTGCTGGGGGGCAGTAGTCATGCCGAGACGCCTCCATCCGGTTCGGTGGTGGGAACGGTCGGGTCGGGAATCGTGGAGAATCGTGCGGTTAACCGGGCCTCGGGAACGTAGGTGGTGCATACTGCATCGCCGCGAGCGATCGTGGCGAGCCGCTGTACGTGAATCCCGAGCAGATCGGCGAAGGCCGCAGTCTCGGCCTCGCACAGCTGCGGGAACTCTGCGGCGACGTGCGCGACCGGGCAGTGATGCTGGCAGAGCTGCGCACCGTTGCCGACGTGCTGAGCCGAAGCGGCGTAGCCTTCGCTGCTCAGGGCATCTGCCAGCGCCACGGCACGCCCGGTGGGGTCCGGCTTGGCGGCTACCGTGTCGCGGTGCCGGTTGACCAAGGCGGTGATCTGCCGCTCGGCGAATGAGCGAACCGCTTGTTCACCGCCCCGCTCGGCGAGAAACCGCAGCGCCGCCACGGCCAGGTCATCGTAGGCATGGCCGAAGCGGGCCCGGCCCTCGGCGGTGAGCAGGAACAGCTTCGCCGGACGCCCGCGGCCGCGCGGACCGCGGCGGGGCGCCGAACGCGAAGTGGCCTGTCCGTCAGCGAACAAGGCATCGAGATGGCGACGCACCGCGGCGGGGCTCAGGCCGAGGAACTCGGCGATCTCCGCAGCCGCCACCGGGCCGTGCTCCAGCAATGTCCGCGCCACAGCCTCCCGGGTACGGCCGTCCCCACTGGCAGGCGCCTGCGCCTGCCAGTGCAGCTGCGGGGTACCGTCCGCCCCGACGTTTTTCACAACACCAATGTTACGTATTTCCTCAGTAAGGTCAAACGGCGAGGTAACCGCTACTCTTCCCGCCGTGATCGCTGGGTGGGCGAGGAAAGCCAGGGCACCCTCCGTCGTGCCGCAACCGCCGATCACCTTTCCTGGCGGCGACACCGGCCTGGCACAGAGCGAGGTGAACCAGCTCGACACGGCGCGCCGGTTCGGTACGGTCGGCGCCCTGCTGCTGGCGGTGGGCTCGCTGGGCGCGGGCACCGCTCCGGTCCTGGGAAACCCGGTGGTCGGTCGTCCGGTGCTGGGGCTGTTCACCCGGATGCCCACCGCGTCCCTGGCGATCGCTTACACCGGCGTGTTCATGGTGGTGCTTGCCTGGTTATGGCTGGGAGCGCTGGCCGCTCCCGGGCGCATCCGGCTGATCTCCCGGGCTCAGCTGGACCGGACACTGGTGATGTGGCTGGTGCCGCTGATGGTGGCGCCGCCGATGTTCAGCCGGGACGTCTACAGCTACCTGGCACAGAGCGCGATGGCCGATCGTGGGCTGGATCCCTACCGGCTCGGTCCGGCCGATGCCCTGGGCATAGATCATCCCCTGGTCCGGGGCATCCCCACCATTTGGCGCAATACACCCGCCCCCTATGGTCCGCTGTTCCTCACTCTGGGCAGGCCGATCTACTGGATCGCGGGTGAGGACGTCGTGCTCGGCGCACTGCTGCACCGGGCACTCGCGCTGGCCGGTCTGGTAATGATCGTCTGGGCCTTGCCCCGGCTGGCCCGCCGGGCGGGGGTCTCACCGGTGTTCGCGTTGTGGCTCGGCGCCGTGAATCCCCTGGTACTGTTCCACCTGGTCAGCGGGGTGCACAACGAGGCGCTGATGATCGGCCTGATGCTGGTCGGCCTGGAGGTGGCGTTACGAACGCCCGCAGTGGGCCCGACCCTGCTCGGGGGCACCGCGCTGATCGCAGCTGCGGCGTCGGTGAAGGTGCCCGCCGCGCTGGCCCTCGGGTTCCTCACGGCCTGGCTGGCCCATCAGCACGGTGGCCGCCTGCGTGACCTGGCATGGACTGGGCTGTTGATCGGCGGAGTGACGCTGACCACCACCGCGACGATCGGGCTGGGTACCGGACTCGGTTTCGGCTGGATCAGCGCGCTGGACACGCCCAACGTGGTCCGCAGCTGGATGTCCGTAGTGACTGATCTTGGCCTGGCGGCCGCCTGGATCGGCACCATGTTCGGCCTGGGTGACCACACCACCTCGGTGGTCGCCCTGGCCCGCTCCACCGGGCTGGCCGCTGCCGGTGGAGTGTGCTTGTTGCTGCTGTGGCGTTGCTGGCGGGGGCGGATCGAGCCGGTGGCCGGACTTGGGATCGCGCTGGGTGCGGTAGTGCTCCTGGGGCCCGTGGTGCATCCGTGGTATCTGCTGTGGGCGGCGATCCCACTGGCCGCCTCCGCGACGCATTCGGCGTTCAAAATCACGGCCACCCTGGCTTCTGCCGTACTCGCCCTGCTCGTGGCGCCCACCGGGTCGGACTTCCTGTTTCGGGCCTGGGTGGTACCCACCGCGATCGTGGCCGCCGCCATCATCCTGGTGGTACCCCTGCTGGTGGTCCGAGGGCGCACCCCACCGCTGGCTACGGTGCTGCGGATGTCCCATCCGCAGCACCCGTGAGTGGCATTGGGTGCTCTGGCCCGGCACGCCGCTCACGGGCCGCAGGCCGATGCGCCCGGATGCGACGCCGCGACCTAGGCTCTTCGGGCGTGAGCCCGCGCGCCGAATTGGCAGCCGTCGAGGTCCGCGGCCTGGTCCGGACTTTCGGCGCGATCCGGGCCGTCGACTCGATGGACCTGCGGCTGCCCCCAGCCACGGTGCTGGCACTCCTCGGGCCCAACGGGGCGGGCAAGACCACCACAGTGGAGGTATGCGAAGGGTTTCTCCGTCCTGACGCAGGCACGGTCCGCGTGCTGGGGCTGGACCCGATCGCTGACGGCGCTGCGTTGCGTCCCCGGGTCGGGGTGATGCCCCAGGGGGGCGGGGCCTACCCGGGGGTGCGGGCCGCCGAGATGCTCGGCTTGGTCGCCTCCTGCGCCGCCGCGCCGTTGAACGTCTCCTGGTTGCTCGACACACTCGGGCTCGCCGGCGTCGCGCGGGTGCCTTACAAGCGTCTGTCCGGCGGTCAGCAGCAGCGTCTCGCGCTGGCGTGCGCCCTGGTCGGGCGGCCGGAAGTGGTGTTCCTCGACGAACCCACCGCCGGGATGGACCCGCAAGCCCGCAGGCTGGTCTGGGAGATCATCGGCAGGTTGCGTGCGGACGGCGTCAGCGTCCTGTTCACCACTCACGTGATGGAGGAGGCCGAGGCTCTGGCGGACCAAGTAGTGATCATCGATCATGGCCGAGTAGTGGCTCAGGGCAGCCCCACCGAGCTGACCACCTCGGGTGCGCAACGGCAACTGCGGTTCAGCGCGCGGCGCGGTCTGGACCTCGCTGAGCTGTCCTCGGCGCTACCCGAGCGCTGTCGGGCCAGCGAGCCGCGCCCGGGGGGATATCTGGTCGAGGGCGACATCGACCCACAGGTGATGGCGACCGTAACGGCATGGTGTGCTGCGCAGGGTGTGCTCGCCGAGGACCTGCGACTGGCCCGGCGCAGCCTGGAGGACGTCTTCCTCGAGCTCACCGGACGAGAGCTGCGCTCATGACCCGTTTCCCGCCCGGCACCTTCGCCCCGGCACCAGGGCGGGGTTCGCTGCCTCGAATGTTGCTCACCCAGGCCCGCACCGAGTTCGTGCTCACCCTGCGCAACGGCGAGCAGGTACTGCTCACCCTGCTGATTCCGTTGGGACTGCTGATCGGGCTCACGATGCTGGACGTGGTGCCGATGCCGAGCCCTCGGGTGGACAGTGTCGCTCCGCGCATCCTGGCGCTGGCCGTGATGTCCACCGCGTTCACCGGCCAGGCCATCGCGCTGGGCTTCGATCGCCGCTACGGCGTGCTCAAACGGCTGGCCGCCACCGCGCTCCCGCGCTGGTCATTGGTCGCGGGCCGGATGCTCGCGGTACTCGGACTGGTGGCGATGCAACTGGTGTTACTCGGTGTGGTGGCTGCCACGCTGGGCTGGCGTCCCGATCCTTCGGGGATCGCGTTCGCCGTACTGCTGGTACTGGCCGGTACCGCCGCCTTCGGCGCCCTGGGGGTGCTGCTCGGGGGTGCGCTGCGGGCCGAAGTGGTGCTCGCCCTGGCCAATATGGTCTGGCTGGCGCTGGTCGTGGCCGGCGGCATCGTGCTGTCCGTCGACACCTTGCCCGGTCCCCTGTCCGTAATCGCCACTGCCCTGCCCTCCGGTGCACTAGCCGAGGGCCTGCACACCGCCCTGGTCACTGGCACCGCCCCATGGGGCGCCCTCGGCGTGCTACTGGCCTGGACAGCGGGCGCCGGCGTACTGGCGGCTCGAACGCTGAGACTCTCTTAATGAGTGGAGGCTTCATGAGTGAAGGCCGCGCACACTGATGGCAACAGATTCTCGCAGCGGACCAACAGACCGTTCGGCCATGACGCCGGATATAGACGATGTTGCGAAGCGACCTCTGCTGGGCTAGTTCTCCCGATTCAAAATCGCGAGTACCTGCGGAGCAGACATGTGCAGCACCCGTCCACCGCGCTGCATCATCACACTGATCAACACCTCACCCCGCGAACCTGCTAAAATTCGCTCATCAACATGTATCTCATCTTCCCACGCGGCGACGAGCGTCCAGGTCGCCTGCACATTCAAGGTCGGGTAGAAAGGATTCGCTATACGATCCCCGATATACCCAGAAACAATTATCAGCCGAATGGGATAGCGTGGTTTTGCAGAATCTCGTCGGGTGACATCACCGAACCACGCTCCTTGGAATTGCTCGGGTAGCACAGTCCGCACCTGGCCACGTGACGGTGGTAGCGGACCTCCATCATCAGTCTTCTGCTCCACCGACGTGCTCCTATGCTCTGTGGCGACCGTGGCACGACTCACCTATGAGGTCGCCTGAGCTGGTGGTGATGTTACGGAGTACCGTGTTGGCCTCTCGTTGAGCGCCGCCCAGGAGAGGAGACACGGTGAACCCCCGAACCGACGGCCGAGGTGCGTCCCGACTGGGAGTATCCGAGCATGGCGGCCTTCGCTGAGGCGTGCTACCAGAGCCAGGAGCCTGCCGGTTAGTCTCCCGTAGTTCGTTCCTATGCTGCGCAGGTGACTCACCCTGCATACAAGGTTGCTGCCCAGCCAGGCGCGACGGTCACGCGCGGTGGGTCCGGCACCGCGGTGGGAATGGCGGTCGCGGGGTTGGTGGCCAACACAGTGATCGTCTTGACCGGCGTGCTCGTACGTCTGACCGGCTCCGGGCTCGGCTGCCCGACGTGGCCCCGCTGCACCGAGGACTCCTTCGTGACTACCCCCGAGATGGGAGTGCACGGCGTCGTCGAATTCAGCAACCGGGTTCTGGGCATCGCCGTCGGCCTCATCACCATCGCCATGCTCCTCGCGGCGCTGCGGCACCGTGGGCGCTCCCGAGTAGCTGTGCTCCTGGCGTCCGGCGCGCTGGTGGGGGTGTTCGTGCAGGGGCTGATCGGTGGGCTCAGCGTCCGTCGCGAACTTGCGCCCGAGATCGTCGCCGCCCACTTCTTGGTCAGCATGGTCATCATCGCCGCCATCACCGTTCTCGTCGATGTGCTGCGACGACCGACGGCACAGCGCAGACACCCGGCCCCTCGTGCGGTGCGATGGACAACCGCGGCCCTGCCCGTAGCACTGGCGGTTGTGTTGCTCCTCGGCACCCTCGTCACCGGGAGTGGTCCGCACGCAGGTGACGACCACGCACGCCGATTCAGCTTCGATCCCGCACTGTTGAGCCAGACGCACGCCGCCGCCGTCTGGGTGTTCCTTGCCCTTCAGCTCGCCATCCTCGTGGCGCTGCGCGTCAGCGAGGCCACGGCCACGCAGCGACGGGCGGCGCTGGCGCTGGTGGGGGCGTCTGTGGTTCAGGGCGTGATCGGCTACGCCCAATACGCACTCGAGCTGCCAGTGCCATTGGTCGCCGTGCACGTCCTGGGCGCCGCCCTGGTGACCCTGGCCACCACCCACCTCGTCGTCACCTTGTGGCGCAGCACAGCCACTGCCGAAGTCCGGTCCGAGACAACGAGCGGGCGGTGCTAAAGAGGCCAGCTGAGTACTGTGCCCGTCAGCGGTGCCCAGCCCAGTACGGAGTCGACCGCGATCGCGACGAACAGCAATGCCAGATAGGTGTTGGACGCGTGGAACAGCCGCATGGGGTTGACCACCGCACCGCGTCGGAGGGCGGCGTGCAGGCGGTGCGCCGTCAGCACGAACCATCCTCCGGCAAACACCGCCGCGGTCGCGTACACCCAGCTCGTGGCCGCCACCAGCAGCAGGCTGCAGAGCACCATCAGCCAGCTGAACACCACGATCTGACGCGCTACGTACATCGGGGAGGCCACTGCGGGCAGCATGGGCACGCCGACCCGCTGGTAGTCCTCCCGGAATTTCATCGCCAGCGCCCAGGTATGCGGCGGCGTCCAGAAGAAGATCACACCGAACATCACCAGCGCGGGCCAACCCACCGTACCGGTTACCGCGGACCAGCCGATGATCACCGGCATGCACCCGGCGGCGCCGCCCCAGATGATGTTCTGTGCGGTGCGCCGCTTGAGCAACAGCGTGTAGACGAAGACGTAGAACAGCACAGTCGCCACCGCAAGCGACGCGGAGAGCAGGTTCGTGGTCGCCCAGAGCCAGGCGAAGCCGGTCATCCCCAGAATGATCCCGAAGACCAGCGCATGCCGGAGCGGGACCTCATGGGTGACCAGCGGCCGCGCCCGGGTCCGCTTCATCCCGGCGTCGATGTCGGCGTCAGCCACGCAGTTCAGCGCGTTGGCGCTGCCCGCGGCCATCGTGCCGCCCAGCATGGTGGCCAGAATCAGCCAGAGCGAAGGCACGCCACGCTGGGCGAGCAGCATCGCGGGAATAGTGGTGACCAACAGCAGCTCGATCACCCGCGGCTTGGTCAATGCCAGGTAAGCACGCAGGACGCCGATACGATGCCGAGTACCCGCTGCGGCGGATGCCTGGACGGTGCTGCTCACCGTGTTCCCGGGGGCGCTGCGCTCACCTGGCTCCTCGTTCTCACTTCACCGCCGGATCCGGACGACGCAGGCATAGCCGACGATCTGGGCGGGTACTGCTGTGAACAGGATGGTAGCTGCGTGGCGCGCCCATACCCCCCTCGGGGCCGCTCGGGCGGGGGAGATCAGAGGTGGCGCTGTCTCGCTAGGGTTGAAACTGCCCCAGGCGCAGCCCACCCTGCACCACGGCCGCCGAACCGAGCACAGATCAGGAGCACGAGTGTGTCCGTCACCGAGGATCTGACCCAGCTCACCACACCTCGCACGCCCGCCGACTGGGCCGATGTGGACACCCGTGCGGTGGACACCACCCGCGTACTCGCCGCTGAAGCGGTGCAGCGCTGCGGCAGCGGCCACCCGGGGACGGCGATGAGCCTCGCCCCTCTCGCGTACACGCTGTTTCAACGAGTGATGCGACACGACCCCACCGACCCCGCCTGGACCGGGCGCGATCGTTTCGTGCTCTCCGCCGGACATTCCAGTCTGACCCTCTACCTGCAGTTATTCCTGTCCGGATACGGGCTGGAACTGGAGGACATTGAGCAGCTACGCACGTGGGGCTCCAAGACACCGGGACACCCCGAGCACGGACATACCGCCGGTGTGGAGATCACGACCGGACCGCTCGGCCAGGGGCTGGCCTCCTCGGTCGGGATGGCCATGGCAGCCCGTCGCGAACGCGGCCTTTTCGATCCCGAAACCCCGCTGGGAGACAGCCCCTTCGACCATTACATCTATGTCATCGCCTCCGACGGGGACATCCAGGAGGGCGTCACCTCCGAGGCGTCCTCGCTGGCAGGCACCCAGGAACTCGGCAATCTCGTGGTGTTCTACGACGCCAATGAGATCTCCATCGAGGACGACACCGCGATCGCGCTGTCAGAAGACACCGCCGCGCGCTATGCCGCCTACGGCTGGCACGTGCAGACGGTCGACGGCGGTGAGGACGTCGTCGGCATTCTGGACGCGATCAGGGCTGCTCAGGCCGAGACCAGCCGTCCCTCAATGGTCGTGCTGCGCACCGTGATCGGCTATCCGGCGCCGAACAAGATGAACACCGGCGCCGCGCACGGCGCCGCGCTGGGTGCTGAAGAGGTCGCTGCGGTGAAGGAGATACTGGGCTTCGACCCGCAGCGCGACTTCGTCGTCGAGCCGGAGGTACTGACGCACACCCGGCAGGCCGTGGCCCGGGGCCAGGCCGCGCGGGCGCAGTGGCAATCCGCCTTCGACGCCTGGCGGCAGGCCAATCCGGAAGCGGCCACACTGTTCGATCGGCTCGTACGCCGGGAACTACCCGCCGGCTGGGCGGAGAAGCTGCCCACCTGGCAACCCGATGCGAAAGGCGTGGCGACTCGCAAGGCGTCCGGGGAGGTGCTCTCCTCAATAGGCGAGGCACTGCCGGAACTGTGGGGCGGATCGGCTGACCTCGGCGAGAGCAACCTCACCACGATCAAAGGAGCTGACTCCTTCGGTCCCGAGAAAACCTCCACCAAGATGTGGAACGCCCAGCCCTACGGTCGCACGCTGCACTTCGGGGTTCGCGAACACGCCATGGGCGCCATCCTCAACGGGATCGTGCTGCACGGCCCGACCCGGCCCTACGGTGGCACATTTCTGATCTTCAGTGATTACATGCGTCCCGCGGTGCGACTGGCCGCTCTGATGGAGCTGCCCGTCATCTACGTCTGGACGCACGACTCGATCGGCCTCGGGGAGGACGGCCCGACCCATCAGCCAGTTGAACAGCTGGCCTCGCTGCGCGCCATCCCCGGGCTGGACATGGTCCGACCGGCGGATGCCAACGAGACCGCAGCGGCATGGAAGACGGTGCTGGAGAAGGGCGACCGGCCCACCGGGCTGGTCCTGACCCGGCAGAACGTGCCGGTCCTCGAGGGCACCGATGCCGAGGGCGTCGCGCGCGGCGGCTACGTGCTCTCCGACACCTCCTCTGATCTCGGCGGCGGACTACCTGATGTGCTACTGATCGCCACCGGCTCGGAGGTGCAGTTCGCGGTGGCCGCACAGCAGACGTTGGCCGAGGAGGGAATCAAGGTCAGGGTGATCTCGATGCCATGTGTGGAGTGGTTCGATGCCCAGGATCAGGCCTACCGGGACCAAGTGCTGCCGCCTACGCTGAAGGCCAGGGTGGCAATCGAGGCCGGTATCGCGATGCCGTGGTACCGCTTTGTCGGCGATCACGGCGAAGTGGTCTCGTTGGAGCACTTCGGCGCCTCCGCCGACTGGCAGACCTTGTATCGGGAGTTCGGCTTCACCGGTGAAGCAGTCACCGACGCGGCCCGGCGCAGTCTCGGTCGCAGCAGTCTCGCCAGCGGCCCGGAATGACACCTCTGGAAGGAGGAGGACCATCTGGTGAGCAGCACCAATCCCCTGCAAGCCCTATCCGGAGCCGGAGTCTCCATCTGGTTGGACGACCTGTCCAGGCAGCGGATCAACTCCGGCAGCTTGGCCGATCTCATCACCGAGAACCACGTTGTCGGGGTGACCAGCAACCCGACGATCTTCGCGAGCGCCCTGGAGGGCGCCGACGACTACGCCGAACAGGTGCGTGAGCTGGCCGCGCGCGGCGCATCGGCCGATGACGCCGTGCGTGAGATCACGGTCACCGACGTACAGCTCGCCTGCGACGTGTTCAGCGGGACCTGGGAGTTCACCGGGGGGGTGGACGGTCAGGTTTCACTGGAGGTGGACCCGGGTCTGGCAGACGACACCGATGCCACCCTCACCCAGGCCTGCGAACTGTGGAAGATAGTCGACCGACCCAATCTCATGATCAAGATTCCGGCGACGGCCGCGGGCCTGCCCGCCATCACCGGTGCGTTGGCCGAAGGGATCAGCGTCAACGTCACCCTGATCTTCTCGGTCCAGCGGTATTCCGACGTGATGGATGCCTTCCTCGCCGGCCTGGAGCAGGCCAGGGCGAGTAGGCACGAGGTGACCAGGATGTCGTCGGTGGCCTCTTTCTTTGTCTCCCGGGTGGATACCGAGGTGGACAAGCGGCTGACGGAGATCGGCACCGAGCAGGCCCTCGTCCTGCGCGGGCACGCCGCAGTGGCCAACGCCCGGCTCGCCTATGCGGCCTACCAGCAGAAATTCGAGACCGAGCGGTGGGCCGCGCTGGCGGAGGCGGGCGCGCGGCCCCAGCGACCGTTGTGGGCATCCACCGGAGTGAAGAACACAGCCTATCCGGACACCAAGTACATCACCGAGCTGGTTGCTCCTGGAGTGGTCAACACAATGCCGGAAAAGACTCTGCGTGCCTTCGCCGAACACGGACGCGTGCTCGGTGACCAGGTGTCGGGCAAGGCGAAGGATGCGCAGCGATGCTTCGACGCGCTCACCACAATGGGCATTGACCTCGATGATGTGTTCGCCGTACTGGAGCGAGAGGGCGTGGACAAGTTCGCGGCGTCCTGGGCCGATCTGCGCAAGACGGTGACTGCCCAGCTCGCGAAGGCAGCGCCCGGCACATCGCACTCGAAGGGCTGAGACGCCGATGCCAGAGCACTCCGTCGAGATCCGCTCGCCCGGTCTGGCGGCCGAGACCGCAACATTGGTCGACAAGCTCATCGCGGAGCGGGTTGCCTCTGCGCTGGCCGCTGGGGATCCCACCCTCTGGGGACCCCAGGCCCAGCACGAAGCCGCGCGCAGACTGGCCTGGGTGACGTTGCCCGAGACCTCACGGCCATTGCTTGCCACCATCGAGGCGCTGCGAGCCGATCTGCACTCCGACGGCATCGACCGTGTCGTGCTGGCCGGGATGGGCGGTTCCTCGCTGGGGCCGGAGGTCATCTGTGCGACCGCCGCACAGAGCCACACCCGAAACCCACTGACCGTGCTGGACACCACCGATCCCGGTCAGGTGGCCGATGCGCTGGCCGGTGACCTGAAACGCACAGTGCTCGTGGTGTCCTCCAAATCGGGTTCCACGGTGGAGACCGACAGTCATCGGCGGGTGTTCGCCGCCGCGTTCGCCGCAGCCGGGCTGGATCCGGCGGCGCACCTGGTGGTGGTGACCGACCCGGGCTCACCGCTGCAGCGTCTCGCCGAGGCGCAGGGCTACCGGGCAGTGATCACTGCGGATCCGGATGTGGGTGGCCGCTACTCGGCGTTGACCGCATTCGGGCTGGTCCCGGCCGGGCTTGCCGGAGCGGATATCGCGGGTCTGCTGGACGACGCCGCTGAGCTGAGCCCGCTGCTGTCCATCGACGACCAGACGAATCCGGGACTGCTGCTCGGCGCGGCGCTGGGCGCGGCGCACGCGGCCGGAGCGGACAAGGTGGCTCTGGCCGACACGGGGTCGGGAATCGTCGGCTTCGGCGATTGGGCCGAGCAGCTCATCGCCGAGTCCACCGGCAAGGACGACACCGGACTGTTGCCGGTCGTGGTGGAGGGCCCGGATGCGGCCGGCTTCGATGATGGGAAGCCGGACACCATCCCGGTCGCCATCGGGCCCGCTGTCGGTCCCGCCGCAGTGGCGGTCACCGGCACCCTCGGTGGACAGTTTCTGCTCTGGGAGCACGCCACGGCGGTGGTCGGCCGACTATTGGGCATCAATCCGTTCGACCAACCTGATGTGGAAGCCGCGAAGGTCGCCGCCCGGTCACTACTCGACGATACCGCCGGCCCAGCCCCCGACCCCACGTTCATCGAGGCCGATGTCGCGGGATATTCCGTCGGGGACTGGCTGCCTGCCGGAGCGACCACCCTGGCCGACGCGTTGCGAGCGCTGATCGCCGCCACCCCCGGAGGCGGCTATCTCGCGGTGCAGGCTTATCTGGACCGTATCGCCGATGCCTCCGCAGCCTTGCTGCGCCCTGAACTCGCCCGTCGCACCATGCAGCAGACCACCTTCGGATGGGGTCCTCGCTTCCTGCATTCGACTGGCCAGTACCACAAGGGCGGTCACCAGAACGGTGCTTTCCTGCTGCTGACCGGTGAGTGCGAGGAGGACATCCCGGTACCTGACACGTCTTTCACCCTCGGGAAGCTGCAACGAGCGCAAGCCCGGGGTGATGCGGAGGTACTCGCCGCGCGTGGTCGCCCCGTACTGCGGCTGCACCTACTCGATCGGGCGGCTGGAATGGTCCAGGTAATGCGCGCGGTGCAGGAGCTGGGTCCATGACGACCGGGTTCCACCAGCCCAGCGGGTGGGTGAACCCGTTGCGGGACCGGCGAGACAAACGGCTGCCCCGGATCGCGGGCCCCTGTGGTCTGGTGATCTTCGGTGTCACCGGTGACCTGGCGCGTAAGAAGCTGATGCCGGCGATCTACGACCTGGCTAATCGCGGTCTGCTGCCACCCGGCTTCGCGCTGGTCGGGTTCGCCCGGCGCGAGTGGGAAGACCAGGATTTCGGTGACATGGTCTATGAGGCGGTCCGGGAGCATGCCCGCACCCCGTTCCGCCAGGAGGTCTGGGAACGGTTGGCCGAAGGTGTCCGTTTCGTGCCGGGCAGTTTCGACGACGACGACGCCTTCGATCGTCTTGCCACGGTGGTTCAGGAGCTGGATGGGCAGCGGGGTACCGGCGGCAACCACGCTTTCTACCTGTCCATCCCGCCCGACATGTTCCCCGTGGTGCTCAAGCAGCTCGCCCGCACCGGGCTCGCCGCGCAGGACTGGGAACACTGGCGCCGGGTGGTCATTGAAAAGCCATTCGGACACGATCTGCGCAGTGCCCGGCAACTCAACGAGATCGTCAACGACGTCTTTCCGGAGGATTCGGTATTCCGCATCGACCATTACCTCGGTAAGGAGACCGTCCAGAACATTCTCGCGCTGCGCTTCGCCAACCAGCTCTTCGACCCGATCTGGAACGCCCACTACGTGGACCATGTGCAGATCACGATGGCCGAGGACATCGGCCTTGGCGGCCGCGCCGGTTACTACGACGGCATCGGGGCGGCTCGGGACGTCATTCAGAACCATCTGATACAACTGCTCGCCCTCACCGCGATGGAGGAGCCGGTGTCCTTCTCACCGCATGCGGTGCGCAGTGAGAAGGTCAAGGTGCTTTCGGCGACCAAGCTTGTCGAGCCATTGGACGAGACGACGGCACGCGGTCAGTACACGGCTGGTTGGCAGGGTGGCACCAAGGTCGTCGGACTGCTCGAGGAGCCGGGTTTCCGCGCGGACTCCATCACCGAGACCTTCGCCGCGATCACCCTGCAGGTCGACACCCGCCGGTGGGGTGGAGTGCCGTTCTTCCTGCGCGCCGGCAAACGGCTGGGTCGGCGGGTCACCGAGATCGCGGTGATCCTGAAGCGCGCCCCCCACCTGCCGTTCGACGAAACCATGACTGAGGAATTAGGGCAGAACGCGCTGGTAATCAGGATTCAGCCGGATGAGGGCGTCACGATCCGGTTCGGTTCAAAGGTTCCCGGGCCGGCGATGGACGTCCGTGACGTCACGATGGACTTTCGCTACGGGACAGCGTTCACCGAATCCTCGCCTGAGCCCTACGAGCGGCTGCTCCTGGACGTCCTGCTCGGCGAACCATCGTTGTTCCCCATCAGCACAGAGGTGGAGCTGTCCTGGGAGATCCTGGATCCAGCGCTCGAGCACTGGGCGAAATCGGGTCCACCCGAGCCGTACCCCGCAGGAACCTGGGGTCCACCTTCCGCCGATCGGATGATCGCCAGCACGGACCGGACATGGAGACGGCCATGATCGTCGACCTGCCTTCCACGACCACCTCGAAGGTGAACCACGCACTCATCGAGATCCGGGAGCGTGGTGGCGCGGTGGCGCTGGGCCGGGTGCTCACCTTGGTGATCGTCACCGATGACAGCGAGCAGGTCGAGAAATCGATCGAGGCCGCCAACGAGGCAAGCAAAGAGCACCCGTGCCGGGTGCTGGTGGTCGCAAGAGGAGCAAAGCGGGCGGCGACCCGGCTGGATGCGCAGATCCGAGTCGGCGGTGACGCAGGCGCATCCGAGGTACTCGTGCTGCGCCTGTACGGACCGTTGGCCGATCACGGTGACAGCGTGGTGATACCGCTGCTGCTACCGGACTGCCCGGTGGTCGCGTGGTGGCCGGATGCGGCGCCCGCAGTGCCTGCCCAGGACGCGGTTGGTGCCCTGGCACAGCGTCGGATCACCGACACCGCCGCAGCCCGCCAGCCGATCAAGGCGCTGGAGGCCCGCCGCACGTCCTACTCCGAAGGAGATACCGACCTGGCCTGGGCCCGGCTCACCCCGTGGCGCGCGCTGCTGGCCGCAGCACTCGACCTGCCCCCGTATGAGAACGTCGAAGCGGCCACCGTCACCGGTGCCGCAGACAATCCGTCGACCGACCTGCTGGCTGGTTGGCTGCGCTCCCGGCTGGGGATTCCGGTGCACCGTCGCGCTGCGGAGCCCGGTGGCGGGGTCAGCTCAGCGGTGCTGGAGCGGTCCTCCGGCCCAGTGGAGTTGATCAGGCCCCATGGGCGGGTGGGCACGCTACGCCAGCCCGGCCAGCCGGAGCGTCGAGTGGCGCTGAAGCGCCGCTCGGTACGCGAGTGCCTCGCCGAAGAGCTGCGCAGGCTGGATCCTGACGAGATCTACCAGGAGGCGCTCGCGGGTCTGGTCGAAGTCGAAGGCCGGGTCGGGACCGCGCCACGACGCTCCAGTTCGCCGCGAGGAACCCGACCTCCCGAAGCGCGGGGTGACTCGTGACCCATCCGAACGTCATCGTGTACGCCAGCGCGGAGGTACTCGCTGAAGCAGTGGCCGCCCGGCTGGTGACCCGGCTCGTGGACCTCCAGAGCGCATCGGGATCCGCATCAATAGTACTGACCGGCGGTCGTAGTGGTATCGCGGTGCTCCGTCAGATCGCCGCGACCCGGGCGGCGGGTGCGGTGGACTGGCGTGCGTTGGACATCTACTGGAGTGATGAACGTTTCCTGCCCACCGGGCACCCCGATCGCAATGACACGCAGGCCGGTGCGGCGCTGCTTGACCACGTCAGTGTGCACCCGGACCGGGTACATCCAATGGGGTCCTCGGACGGACCCTGGGGTGATGACCCCGACTCCGCGGCCCGAGCCTACGAAGCCCTGTTACTGCGCCGGATGCGTCCCGAGGACCGCGACGGTCTGGCGCCCTCCTTCGATGTCGCCCTGCTCGGGGTCGGCGACGACGGCCACGTCGCGTCGGTTTTTCCGGCATTTCCGGCCGTCTACGAGACCGAGCGGGTGGCCGTCGCGGTACGGGGTGCCCCCAAGCCACCACCTACCCGCATCACGATGACCCTGCCTGCTATCCGATGCATCTCCGAGGTGTGGCTGGTCGTCGCCGGAGCGGAGAAGGCCGCAGCGGTGGTGATGGCGCTGCACGGCACCGGCGAGATCCAGATACCCGCCGCATGCGCCACCGGCCGCCGCCGCACCTTATGGCTGTTGGACCGCTCCGCCGCCGCAAAACTCCCCCCAGACCTCCTCCCCCGCTAACCCCTCCCCCAGCGTGTCCGCCCCCTATGCCCGGCGTGTCAGGCTCTTGTGTGCGGTGTGTCGGCCTTTATACGTCAGCCTTGCTCATTGGGCAATCGGCCGTGCAGATAGTCGTCATAGGCGGACAGGTCAAGGAACCCGTGGCCGCAATAGTTGAACAGAATGACCTTCTCATCGCCGGTCTCCTTGGCGGCCAGCGCCTCGTCGACGACTGCACAGATCGCGTGCGCGGCCTCAGGAGCGGCCAGCCTGCCCTCGGTCCGCGCGAACTGGACGGCCGCTTCGAAGACCTTGCCCTGCGGGTAGGCCATCGCCTCCATCCGGCCTTCCCGCACCAATGCTGAGATCAGGGGGCTGGCGCCGTGGTAGCGCAGCCCGCCGGCATGGATGCTCGGCGGTACGAAGTCGTGACCTAGCGTGTACATCGAGAGCAGCGGAGTGAACCCGGCCATATCGCCGAAGTCGTAGTCGAACCGCCCTTGAGTCAGAGTGGGGCAGGACGTGGTTGAGTACCGAGCCAAGCGAGTAATGGGTATCTCCACGACCGACGGCGTCCCGCACCGCGTCGGAGATCGCGGCGCCCAGCGAACCGGGATGGTCGACATCGTCGACCGGCGAGGGCACCACCGAGCCACCCCAGGTTTCCATGATCACACGCCGGTACGGTTTCTGCTTGAAGCTGGCCCGCACCATGTACACCATGCATTCCAGATCGAACTGGGCGCACGCGAACGCGAGCGCGGTGCCCCATTGACCGGCACCGGTCTCGGTGGTCAGCCTGCGTACGCCGTCTCTGGCGTTATAGAAGGCCTGCGCCACGGCGGTGTTCGGCTTGTGACTGCCCGCAGGAGAGCCCGACTCGTCTTTGAAGTAGATCCGGGCCGGGGTATCCAGAGCCTGCTCCAGGCGGGTCGCGCGTACCAACGGCGTTGGTCGCCACAGTCGCAGAATGTCCAGTACCTCACCGGGTACATCGATCCATGGTGCGGTCGCCATCTCCTGCTCGATGAGCGCAGACGGGAACAGTGGCGCCAAGTCATCCGGGCCCACCGGCTGCCGGGTAACCGGATGCAGCGGCGGCTGTGGCGGGGTCGTCAGGTACGGGGCAACGTTGAACTAGGCAGAAGGGATCTGATCGACCGGCAGTACCCAGCGACTCATCGCGACACCGTCAGCCCTCGCGAGCGGCCTTCAGCTTGGCGAGCGCCTCAGCCAGGATTGCCTGACCGTCGGCGTCGGAGCGGCGCTCCTTCACGTAGGCCAGATGGGTCTTGTACGGCTCGTTACGTGGTGCGTCCGGAGGGCGCTGTTCGTTGCGCCCGGCAGGAAAGCCGCATCGCGGGCAATCCCACACATCGGGTTCCTCGGCCTCGGCCGCGAACGAAGGCTGAGATTCGTGCCCGTTCGCGCACCAGTAGGAGACCCGGCGACGGGGAGCGGATTCACCGCGCTCAGACTCACCCATCGGCCCTGCTCCGACCCTCGTACCACGGATCGCATTGCCACTTGCCATCGACGCCTCACTTCGCGGAACGCCCCCGGGCAGCACCCGAGGCGGTTCAGCCGATCTTGAGTTGAAGTCCGGTTCCCACGATGGAGATCACCCACACGGCGCCGATGAACATCGTCAGCCGATCCAGGTTCTTCTCCGCGACGCTGGAACCGGACAGGCCTGATTGCACGCCGCCGCCAAACAAGCTGGACAACCCGCCCCCCCGCCCTCGATGCAACAGGATCAGCAGGATCAGCAGGATGCTGGTAACCAGGAGCACAATCTGCAGAAAAAGTCTCATCACACCCTCGTGGAACGGCAGTAGGCTATAAGGCTACTCCGTCCTGCATCGCGTGCGGGTCCACCCCTGCCGATCACGACGAGCTGCTCACACCAGCGGGCCCCCTGCGGCCAATGCACACAACTTCGCGAAATCGTCCGCATCCAGGCTGGCGCCGCCCACCAGGGCACCATCGATGTCCGGTTCGGCGACCAGATCGGCGACATTGCCGGACTTGACCGAACCGCCGTAGAGCACTCGAATGTCCTCGGCGACCTCGGTGCCGTACTTGCCCGCCAGTGCCGCCCGTAGCGCGCCGCAGACCTCCTGGGCGTCGGCCGGAGTGGCCACCCGCCCAGTGCCGATCGCCCAGATCGGCTCGTAGGCCACCACGATGGTCCGAACCTGCTCGGCGGACAGGCCCTTGAGCGCGGCGAGCAGTTGGCCGGTGCTGTGCGCCAGATGCCCGCCAGCCTCCCGAATCTCCAGGCCCTCGCCCACGCACAGGATCGGGACCAACCCGTTGCGCAGCGCGGCCCGTACCTTGCTGCCCACCAGCGCATCGTCCTCATTGTGGTATTCGCGCCGCTCCGAGTGACCCACGACGACGTAGCTACAGTCCATTTTGGCCAGCATCGGCCCGGACACATCGCCGGTGTAGGCGCCGGAATCCTTGGGCGACAGGTCCTGCGCGCCATAGCGCACCAGCAACTTGTCACCGGTGACGACGGCCTGCACGCTGCGCAATGCGGTGAACGGCGGTAATACCGCCACGTCGACTTTGTCGAAGTACTTCTCGGGCAGGGTGAAGGCGAGCTTCTGCACCAGAGCGATGGCCTCAAGGTGGTTGAGGTTCATCTTCCAGTTGCCCGCGATCAATGGTTGTCTGGCCATTCCTACCTCTCCAGCACAGCGACACCAGGGAGGGGCTTGCCCTCAAGGAATTCCAAGGATGCGCCGCCGCCGGTGGAGATGTGCGAGAAGCGGTCCTCGGGCAACTTCAGCACCCGCACAGCGGCCGCTGAGTCGCCACCGCCGACGACGCTGAACGCGTTCGACTCGACGATGGCCTGCGCGACGCCACGGGTACCCTCCGCGAAAGGCTCAAGCTCGAACACACCCATCGGGCCGTTCCAGAAGATCGTGGCAGCGCCGGTGAGTTCAGCGCCGAAGGTCCGCACCGTCTCCGGACCGACGTCGAGACCCATCCACTCGTCTGGAATCTCCCCGGCGGGCACCGTGCGGGTCTGGGCGGACGCGGAGAACTCCGAAGCGACGACGATGTCGCTCGGCAGGCGAATCTTGTCGCCAGCGGCTTTCAACAAACGAGCGCAGACGTCCACCATGTCCCGCTCCAGCAACGAGTTCCCGACCGCATGACCTTGGGCAGCAAGGAATGTGAAGCACATCCCACCACCGACCAGGAGGGTATCCACCTTCGGCAGCAGTGCCTCGATCACGGAGAGCTTGTCGGATACCTTCGACCCCCCGAGCACCACCACATACGGATGATCTGGCGCGTCGGTGAGGCGCCGCAGGGTGGTCAGCTCGGCCAGTACCAGGGCACCCGCGTAGGCGGGCAACCGCTCAGCGACGTCGACGACCGAAGCCTGCACACGGTGCATCACCCCGAAGCCGTCGGAGATGAAGGCTCCGTCAGGACCGACCAGAGCCACGAGCTCGTCGGCCAGAGCGCCCCGCTCGGCGGCGTCCTTCGACGTTTCCCGAGGATCGAACCGAACGTTCTCCAGTAGCGCGACTCCGCCGTCGGTCAGACCGGCCACAGCAGTACGAGCCGAACCGCCGACCACGTCGGTGGCGCCGCGTACCGGCACGCCGAGTAGCTCCCCGAGGCGCGCAGCGACCGGGGCGAGCGAATAGGCCGGATCGGGCGCTCCTTTGGGGCGTCCGAGGTGGGCCATGATGACGACTCGGGCCCCGGCCTCGATCAACGCCCGCAGCGTCGGCAACGAGGCGCGGATCCGGCCGTCGTCGGTGATCTGCTTACCATCCAGAGGTACGTTCAGGTCGGTGCGCACCAGCACCGCACTGCCGGCTACGCCCTCGACGAGCAGATCGTCGAGTGTCCTCACAGCTTCGAGCCCACCATGAGGGTCAGGTCGGCCAGGCGGTTGGAATAGCCCCACTCGTTGTCGTACCAGCCCACGATCTTGACCTGATTGTCGATCACCTTGGTCAGCGGCGCGTCGAAAATGCACGACGCCGGGTCGGTGATGATGTCCGAGGAGACGATCGGTTCTTCGCTGTAGCGCAGGATGCCCTTCAGTGGGCCTTCGGCGGCGACCCGGAAGGCGGCGTTGACCTCGTCGACGCCGGTCTTACGGGAGACCGTGGCGGTGAGGTCGGTGCTCGACCCGGTGGGCACCGGTACCCGCAGCGCGTAGCCGTCCAGCTTTCCGTCGAGTTCCGGGAGCACCCGCCCGATGGCTGCCGCAGCGCCGGTGGAGGTCGGCACGATGTTGATCGCGGCGGCCCGCGCCCTGCGCAGATCCTTATGCGGGGCGTCCTGCAGGTTCTGGTCCTGGGTGTAGGCGTGAATGGTGGTCATCAGCCCCCGCTCGATGCCCAGGGCGTCGTTCAGCACCTTGGCCATCGGGCCGAGGCAGTTGGTGGTGCAGGAGGCGTTGGAGATCACAGTGTGGGAGCTGTCCAAGGTGGAGTCGTTGACCCCGAGCACCACGGTGAGGTCTTCACCCTTGGCCGGTGCAGAAATGATCACCTTCTTCGCGCCACCCTCATCGACATGCTTGCGGGCATCCTTCGCCGTGGTGAAGAAGCCGGTTGACTCGATGACCACATCGATGCCCAGGTCACCCCAGGGCAGCTTGCCCGGGTCGCGCTCAGCGAGTGCCTTGATGGTCCGTCCGCCGACGTTGATGCCCTCGTCGGTGACCCGGACGTCCTCGGGAAGCCTGCCGAGCACGCTGTCGTACTTGAGCAGGTGCGCCATGGTGGCCACGTCGCCGAGGTCATTGAAGGCGACGATCTCGATGTCGTATTTGCCGGCTGCTACGGCACGCCAGAAGTTGCGCCCGATCCGGCCGAACCCGTTAATCCCTACTCGTACTGTCACTGCTTCGCCTTCCTGCTCTACTCGCCGCTCTTCATGCGCCGGACTTTGCCGACTCCAGTCTTTGCGCCACCCTAGCGGCCAGAGGACCCCGCGCAGGCCCCCCGGGAGGGGGAGCCGCAGGGGTGCTGGGTGCGACTGGCAGCGCAAAGGCCCCGGCCGGGGGAAAGAACTCAAGCCTCCAACATGTCGGGAGTGACCGCAGACTCGGTGTCCGGCACTCCCAGGTCCTGGGCCCGCTTGTCAGCCATCGCCAGCAGCCGGCGGATCCGTCCAGCAACGGCGTCCTTGGTCATCGCCGGTTCGGCGAGCTGACCCAGTTCCTCCAGGGATGCCTGGCGGTGCTCCAGACGCAGCCGACCGGCGGTGAGCAGGTGATCCGGAGTGTCATTGCCGAGTAGTTCCAGTGCTCGACTGACCCGGGCCGCTGATGCTACCGCGGCGCGGGCGGACCGGCGCAGGTTGGCGTCGTCGAAGTTGGCCAACCGGTTGGCGGTCGCCCGAACTTCCCGCCGCATCCGGCGTTCCTCCCAGGCCAGCACCGACTCGTGCGCACCGAGCCGGGTGAGTAGTGCCCCGATGGCGTCCCCATCACGGACAACCACCCGATCAGCGCCCCGGACCTCGCGTGCCTTGGCCTGGATGCCCAGCCGCCGGGCCGCGCCGACCAACGCCAGCGCCGCCTCCGGCCCGGGACAGGTCACCTCCAGCGCGGCGGACCTGCCCGGTTCGGTGAGAGATCCGTGGGCGAGGAAGGCGCCCCGCCAAGCGGCCTCCGCATCACAGAGACCCCCGGACACGACCTGCGGCGGCAAGCCGCGCACCGGACGGCCCCGCAGATCGAGCAATCCGGTCTGCCGGGCCAGCCCCTCTCCGTCCCGCACCACCCGCACCACGTACCGGGTCCCTTTACGCAAGCCCCCGGCAGCGATCAGATGCACGTCCGAGGTGTGCCCGTACAGCTCGTGCACCTCCCGGCGTAGCCGCCGGGCAGTGGAACCGGTGTCCAGCTCGGCCTCCACCACCACGCGCCCGGCGATGATGTGCAGCCCGCCCGCGAAGCGCAGGATCGAAGAGACCTCGGCCCGCCGACAGCACGTCTTGGTCACCCGCAACCGACTCAGCTCGTCCTTGACGGCGGAGGTCATCGCCACCCGTGCTCCTCCTTCCGCTGGGGGCACCACCCGGGAGGAGAGTTCCCGGGGGCATCGGCCAGTATCCGATGCAGCGCAGCGGCCAGCGCCACCGGATCGTGCCGATCGGCGAATCCGTCATCAGCAACCCGAGCAAGGTACGCATATCCGCCCAGCTCAGCTGCGCTGTGGTGCAACCGGGCAGGGACCGCGACAGCACCGATATCGGCGAGCACCGCGTGCACGGTGAAGCCGGATGGCGCGTGACCGGAAAACACCTGCAGATGCTGTTCTGGGGAGAAGCCGGCGGTCTCGCCCGGTTGCGGGACGAGGTTGAGCACCAGAACCCGGCGCGCCGCAGTTCCGGCAAGCGCCGCGGCGAGTTCGGGAACCAGCAGGTGGGGCAACACGCTGGTGAACCACGAGCCGGGGCCGAGCACGACGAGATCGGCCTCGGAAACCGCCCGAACCGCCTCGGCGCAGGCCCGCGGCCGCTCGGGCCGCAGCCACACTCGATGCACCCGGCCCGGTGTGCTGGCCACCGCCACTTGGCCGCGGATGCGGTGCAGCACATGCGGATCGCCGTCCAGCCCGGCCACGTCGGCCTCGATGTCCAGTGGCTCGACGGCCATCGGGAGTACTCGACCGCGGACCCCGAGCAACCGACACGCCTCGTCCAGCACCGCCACCGGATCGCCGAGCACCTCCAGCAGCCCGGCCAGCACCAAATTGCCCACGGCGTGCCCGGCGAGTGCTCCGGTACCGCCGAAGCGATGTCCGAAAACCTCCCGCCAGCGCGCGCTACCACTCTCTGCCCCGGCCAATGCGGTTAACGCCATCCGCAGGTCACCCGGTGGTAGCGTGCCCAGTTCCCGGCGCAGCCGCCCGGATGAACCACCATCGTCGGCGACAGTGACCACTGCGGTGACGTCAGGGGTGAGGTTGCGCAAGGCGGTGAGCGTCGCGTACAGACCGTGGCCGCCGCCCAGGGCCACCGCCTTGAGAGCTGTGGCCTGGGCGCCTCCGGCGCTCCCAGCCTGCAGGCACGAGAGGGAGCCGTCAGGGATCACTCGCGACCCACGTCCCGATGCACCACCTTGACAGTGATTCCCTCCTCCTCACCCAGCCGACCGGCCAGCGCCTCGGAAATGACGACGCTGCGGTGCTTGCCACCAGTGCATCCCACCGCGAGGGTGAGGTAGCGCTTGCCCTCCCGCCGATAGCCGCCGCCGACCAATCGCAGCAGCTCCAGGTAGCGCTCCAAAAATTCCTCGGCGCCCTCCTGAGCCATCACGTAGTTCCGAACGCAGGAGTCCGTACCGGTGAAATCCCGCAGCTCGGGGATCCAGAACGGGTTGGGCAGGAATCGTACGTCGATCACCAGGTCGGCATCCATGGGCAACCCATACTTGTACCCGAACGACAAAACAGTGATCCGGGTTCGGGTGCTGGCCTCTCCGCCGAACGCGTGCTCGATCTTGGCCCGGAGCTGGTGAACGGACAACCCGGTGGTGTCCAGTACCAGGTCGGCCTCGTCGCGCAGCGGGGCGAGCAATGCGCGCTCCGCAGCGATGCCGTCCGCCAACCTGCTCTCGCCCTGGAGCGGGTGGCTGCGCCGTACCTGCTCGAAACGGCGGATCAGCACCGCGTCGGTGGCCTCGAGGAACAACACCTTGGGCCGATAGCCGCGGGCGTCCAGATCCTTGATCACCGCGGCGAGATCGTCGGTGAAGGCCCGGCTCCGGACATCCATCACAACCGCGACCCGGGTCACCACGCCCTGTGAGCGGGCACCTAGATCCACCATGGTGGCCATCAGTTCAGGGGGCAGGTTGTCCACCACGAACCAGCCCAGATCCTCAAGCACCTTGGCCGCCGTGCTGCGACCGGCTCCCGAGAGCCCGGACACGACGGCAACCTCGATGCCGCCGGGAGTGCCAGATCCATCTCGCTGCTGGCCGCTGCTGGTGTCGGTCACGACGCCTCCCCTTCGTCTTCCCCATTGCCGCCTTCGCTGTTCCGTTCGCCGGCAGCATGACCCAACGCGGCGAGCACTGCTGCGGCGGTGTGCGGGCCGACTCCGGGTACCTCGGTAATCTCCGCCACACTGGCGCGCTGAATCCGGCGCACCGATCCGAAGTGCTTGAGCAACGCGGTGCGCCGGGTCTGTCCCAGCCCGGCGACGCTGTCCAGCGCGGAGCTGGTCATCCGCGCCGAGCGTTTCTGCCGGTGGTAGCTGATCGCAAAACGGTGCGCCTCGTCACGCACCCTTTGCAGCAGGTAGAGCGCCTCGCTGGTGCGCGGCAGAATCACCGGGTCGACCTCACCGGGCAACCAGACCTCCTCCAACCGTTTGGCCAGCCCGGCGATCGCCACGTCGGTGACCCCCAGCTCGGTCAGCACCTCGGCCGCCGCGGCCACCTGTGCCGGACCGCCGTCAACGACCAGCAGGTTCGGCGGGTAGGCGAACTTGCGGGGACGCCCGGTCTCGGGATCCACACCCGGCAGGCCGGTCGGCTGGTCCGGCTCGGCCCCGGCAGCCGGCTCGATCCCGGCAGACTCGCGGCTGTTCTCCCGCAGATAGCGGGCAAAGCGTCGCCGAACCACCTCGGCGATGCTGGCCACGTCGTCGGATCGCCCTTCCCCGGCGGCATCCCGAATCGCGAAGCGCCGGTAGTCGGACTTACGCGGCACGGCGTCCTCGAAGACCACCAGGGAGGCCACCACATCACTACCCTGCACATGGCTCACGTCGATGCACTCGATGCGCAGCGGGGCGCTCTCCATCCCCAGATACTCCTGAATCTCCTGCAGCGCCGCGGACCGAGCGGTCAGGTCGCCCGCGCGACGCAGCTTGTGCTGGGCGAAGGCTTCGGCTGCGTTGCGCGCCACCATCTCGGCCAATGCCCGCTTATCGCCGCGTTGCGGCACCCGCAACGCCACCTGGGCGCCGCGCAGGCCGGAGAGCCACTCGGTCACCGTGTCGGCGTCCTCGGGTAGCTCAGGCACCAGCACCTCCCGGGGCACCGGTGCGGCGGCATCATCCGCAGCCCCGGCAAGCGCGGCCTGCTCGCCGTAGAACTGCGTCAGGAACTGGCCGACCAGGTCGGTCTGCTCGACCTTCTCGATCACCCAGCCACGCTGGCCCCGAACCCGCCCGCCGCGGACATGGAATACCTGCACCGCCGCCTCGAGCTCGTCGCAGGCGAAAGCGATCACGTCCGCATCGGTGCCATCACCGAGCACCACGGCCTGCTTCTCCATTGCCCGGCGCAACGCCCCTAGCTGATCACGTAGCCGCGCGGCGCGCTCGAACTCCAGCTCCGCCGACGCCGTCTCCATCTCCCGCTCGAGGCGCCGGATCATCCGATCGGTGCGGCCCGACAGGAAGTCACAGAAGTCCTGGACGATCCTGCGGTGCTCCTCAGCGGTGACGCTGCCGACGCACGGCGCCACACACTTGTCGATGTAGCCCAGCAGGCACGGCCTGCCGATCTGACCGTGTCGCCGGAAAACTCCGGTCGAGCACACCCGGGCCGGGAACACTCTGGTGAGCAGGTCGAGTGTCTCCCGGATCGCCCAGGCGTGCGCGTACGGCCCGAAGTACCGCACTCCTTGACGGCGCGGTCCCCGGTAGACATGCAGCCGCGGGTACTCCTCGTTCAGCGTGACGGCCAACACCGGATAGGTCTTGTCGTCGCGGTAGCGCACATTGAAGCGCGGGTCGAACTCCTTGATCCAATTGTATTCCAGCTGTAAGGCCTCGACCTCGGTACCGACCACCGTCCAGTCCACCGAGGCGGCCGTGGTGACCATCTGCCGGGTACGCGGATGCAGTCCGGCGAGGTCGGCAAAGTAGGAGTTCAGCCGGCTGCGCAGGCTCTTCGCCTTACCGACGTAGATCACCCGACGGTGCTCGTCGCGGAAGCGATACACCCCAGGCGCATCAGGAATCGTCCCCGGCGCCGGGCGGTAGGTGGAGGGATCAGCCATCGCACCGGTCAGGGTATGCGGCCTCGTCGCCGGTCAGTGGCGCTGGGTGCCAGTCGCGATCAGCCGCCGGCCTGCAGCGTCCTGAGATCTCCGCCGCCGCTCACGTACCGGATCAGGTGATACGCGAGCGGCAGCGGAAAACTGTCAGCCCCGCGGAAGCAGGACCTGCATCTCTTCGATCTCAGCCTGCTGAGCGTCGATGATCTGCTGGGCGAGCTGCTTGACCTCAGGGCTTCGGCCACTGTCGAGCTCGGCGCGGGCCATCTCGATGGCTCCCTCGTGATGCTTAATCATCATTTGCAGAAACAGCCGGTCGAACTCAGCGCCAGTGGTCTGTTCGAGCTGCTGCATCTGCTCAGTGCCCATCCCCCCACCAGCACCCGTCCCACCGCCGTGGCCCCCACTGGACTCACCGGTAGGTGGAACCTGGGCATTCCAGGTGCGCAGCCAGCTTGTCATGGTCTCGATCTCTGGACCCTGGGCCTGTTCGATCCGGCTGGCGAACTCCTTGACCTGCGCCGACTGGGCGCGGTCTGAGGCCGACTGCGCCATCTGAATGGCTTCGGCATGATGCGGGATCATTTCCTGAGCGAAGCTGAGGTCGGCCTGGTTGTGGGCTATGGGCCGCTGCTCCACCGAACTCGGCGGTGGTGTGCCGCCGGCAGATGTTGTGTCTGCGGTGTTGTTCCCGCCGCACCCGGTCAGTCCCAGGGCCACGGCGGCTGTGGCGAATACTCCGATAAGTGCGCGTACGCGCATAATCTCTCCCTGCATGGAGCCCCGAAGGAACTTGTGATCTCGGCTGTGAGGTAACCGGCGTGGTGTGAGAGCTGGGGCCCCCACACCACACCGACCCATCACAGCCGGAGCACGCACAGAGCAGCGAGACGATGGGAAACTGGAACGAGCGGCCGGAGGTACTCCAAGCCGATTCGCCGCCCGGAGGAATCGGCGATCGTGATGTGGGAAAGGGACCCGCGCGGTAGAAGTCCCGCAGTCAGCATGCCACCGAGGACGGCGAGGACCGCCAAGCACAGATGCAGCAACGCCGTGGTACCTGATTCACCGGTACCTGATTCACCGCCATCGCTGGACAGCGGGGCATCGTGCGCCATTGCGTGGTTATCGATCATCGCCATGCCCGAGTCGGTGACCGGGGTGGTGACCGCAGCCCGCTCAAGATCATGCCCACCGTAGCCCGGAGTGTGGTGCATCAGCACAAGCCCGAACAGCAGCAAGGTAAGCAGACCCCACAACCCGGACCGCGACGTCCACCGCACCGCATCACCGTACGGGGTCTGCCAAGATCGCGACCTGATCGGGACCCACTTCCGCTTCGATTCGGTCTACTTAATGGGATACCCCCGTATGGTATATTGACCTCAGGCACCGAGGAGGACGGATGAACGGCTACACCGAGGACAAGGACGACTACCTCAAGCGCATGCGCCGCATCGAGGGGCAGATCCGCGGCATCGCAAAGATGATCGAAAACGACCAGTACTGCATCGACGTGCTCACGCAGGTCTCCGCCGCCACCAAGGCCCTGGAGGCGGTGGCCTTGGGCCTGCTGGACGAGCATCTCAAACACTGTGTCACCCAGGCCGCTGCCGCAGGCGGAACGGTCGCCGATCAGAAGGTTGCCGAGGCCAGCGCCGCGATCGCCCGTCTGGTCAAGTCCTGACCTTCGCCGAGTACCGACTTCCGGCGGTGCAGGCCGAACCGGACAGCACCGCTGTCACGATCAAGGACGGGCCATGAAACCACGAGCAGGTACGACAGGAACACTTGAGACCTTCATGTTTCACTGCGCCGATTCACCTCGCCTGCCGATATCGATCTTGAGGAGGTCTGACCATGGCTGAGCACAATATGGCCGGTTCCGCCGCGAACCAGCATGCCGGGCACGGAGCAGAGGGGCGTGGTAACGCGCCGGACACCCCGCAGGACCGGCGCGAGCTCAACCGGCTCGCCGTCTCCGCGACCGCGCACTGCCTCACCGGCTGTGCCATCGGGGAGATCCTGGGCCTGGTCATCGGCACCACACTGGGCTGGAGCAACGGCCCCACAATCGTGCTCGCGATCGCGCTCGCATTCCTGTTCGGCTACTCGTTCACCATCGTCCCGGTGCTGCGCTCGGGTCTGGCGCTCGGTGCCGCGCTCGGGGTGGCCCTGGCCGCGGACACCGTTTCCATCACCGTCATGGAAATCGTCGACAACGCGATCATGCTGGTCATCCCTGGTGCGATGGATGCCGGACTTTCCAGCCCACTGTTCTGGGGGGCGCTGGCCGTCGCGCTGGCCGTCGCGTTCGTAGTCACCGTGCCGGTCAACCGGGCATTGATTCGCCGAGGCAAGGGCCACGCCGTAGTGCACCAGTACCACCACTAGCCTCGGGCTTTGACCTCACTGATCGAGGTGAAACCCGCTTGACGGATGCGGCGGGCCAACCCTCGGTGAATGCGGTGTGGCCACAGCGGTCCGCCATACACGAAACCGGTGTATGCCTGCACAAGTGTCGCGCCGGCTTGAATACAAGCCCAGGCGTCGTCAGCGGTCTCGATCCCACCCACCGCCACCAGAACCAGCCGATTCCCCACCCGGCCGCGCAGCCGGCGCAGTACTGCCAGGGATCGGTGCTTGAGCGGGGCACCGGAGACACCACCTGCGCCAATCGCCTCGACCTGCGCCGTGTCGGTCGCCAGTCCGGTTCGGGAGATCGAGGTATTGGTGGCGATGATCCCGTCCAGCCCAAGCTCCACCGCCAGGTCGGCGATTGCGTCGATGTCCTCGTCAGCCAGATCCGGAGCGATCTTGACGAGTAGGGGTACTCGTCGTGGGCCGGCCCCGTTCAGCGCTTGGCGAACGCCTACCAGCAACGGCCGAAGGTGCTCGACGGCCTGGAGGTTGCGCAGCCCTGGCGTGTTCGGCGAGCTGACGTTGACCACCAGGTAGTCCGCGACGTCAGCCAGTAACGTCGCGCTGGCCACGTAATCGGCGACCGCCTCATTCTCCAGGACGATCTTCGTCTTGCCGATGTTGACCCCGACCACGACCCCTTGGCCACCGCCACGAGCGCGCAAACGCGCGGCGGCAGCCGCCGAGCCGGCGTTGTTGAACCCCATCCGGTTGACCAAGGCTCGATCCGTCACAAGGCGAAAAAGCCGCGGTGTCGGGTTACCCGGCTGCGGTTGCGCCGTCACGGTGCCGATCTCGACGAAGGCGAACCCCAGCGCGCCCAGGGCATCAACGCCCAGCGCATCCTTGTCGAACCCCGCAGCCAGACCGATCGGTCCTGGAAGATCGAGGCCGAGAGCCCGAACTCGCAGCACCGGGTCGCGAGGAATCAACCAACGGCTCAGCAGCAGCTTCAGCCCTGGAACCGCAGCCACCGCGCGGATCAACCCGAAGCCCAGCTGGTGTGCGGTCTCTGCCGGGATGCGCCGGAAGAGAATCGAGAACAGCAGCTTGTACATCGCCTTCCCCACGCCAGTAGCGACCCTAGTGGGAATTCGCCAACCAGCCCGGTATCGGCAGGTCGTTCTGGTGACAGGCCTGGACGAGCGCTGCGGTTCCGGCGAGGGTCCGCATCATCAGGTCACAGACCTGTTGTGGATCGACGGTGGCGAACGCGAGGTGGATCTGGTTGAGCGTCGCCTCCCGGTCGCCGTGGATTTCCGCGAGCAACGCCCGCACGAACGTGCGTTCCACGGGTGCGGCCTGATCGATACTCATGGGGCGCAGGTCGTCGTCGAGTACGCCGATCATGATCGGCTCGACGCTGCCCACGAAGACACCGAGCGTGCTGGCCATCGTCGCGGAGCCCTCACAGAGCACCGTCAGCAGGGACTCAAGGCTGTTGGGAGACCCCTCGGACTCATGCAGGAAGGCCATCAACGAGTCGAAAGCACCTTGAGTCTCCCCCTGCGCCATAAGCGCCACGGCGACCGCCGCAGCCGACCGGACAGCGCAGACATGCTCATCGCCCCCAGTAGGTGCAGTCATCTCCATCACCGTACCGTTCCTTCGTATACCCGGCTGAATGCTCGATCAGACGAGCACGGCGGTCAATGTTGGCGGGGTGGCCCAGTATGCTCGGCGTGCACCGCGCGCAAGGCACGGATCGCCTGCACGGCGTGCCGACCGTCGGCGGCCTGGATAGCCATCACCGCGAGGTACTCGTCGTCGGGAAGTTCTAGGCGGGCCCACGGAGCGCCGTCGGGAAACGACACCCGGAGCACAAGTTCCCAGGGCAGCGTGTGGGAGCCCAGGACATTGCGCACCTCTACCCCGTCAGCGCCGGCCCGCACCCGTGGCCGGGCGAACAGCAGTGCGGCCCCGGCGAGCAGGAATCCCAGCACCACCATCGCCACCTGATCGGAGACCCGGAAATACACCCCGGTATCGGTTCGCCGCAACAGCACAGCGACGACGGAGAACACCGCGATGAGCAACACCGCCGACGCGACGGCGACACGACGGGCTTTACGTGGTCGGAAGTCGAACTCTGGGGCGGTCATAGGGGGGTCATAGGGCTTGGCGCAGTTCGCGGAGGACCAGGGCTGTGCAGAGGACCGCGAGGCAGGCTTGGAAGCCCTTGTCCTCGGTTGAGGTGGGCAGACCGCAACGGTCGAGGGCTTGCTCCTCGGTGTCACAGGTGAGCACACCGTTGCCTACTACGGTCTCCTCGTCCAGTGCGACTCTGGTGAGGCCGGAGGTGACCGCGTCACAGACGTATTCGAAATGCGGAGTGCCGCCCCGGATCACCACGCCGAGTGCCAGGATGGCGTCGTGGTGGCGGGCCAGCTCCTGGCACACCACCGGCAACTCGACGACACCGGGCACCCGCACGATGGTCGGTTCGGTGATGCCGGCCGCCGCAGCCGCCACTACCGCCCGTTCCAGCAGGACGGTGGTGATCCGCTCGTGCCAGCGGGTGGCTGCGATGCCGAGGCGCAGATCCCCGCAGTGCGGCACCTCCGCTACCGGTTGGCCGCTTCCGCTCATGGCCACGTTCTCCCGGGGGAATCCAGACCGATCGGATCGAGCCCGACGAGGTCGTGACCCATCCGATCCCGCTTGGTACGCAGATAGTGCAGGTTCTCCGGGTTCGGCCGGATGGGCAGTGGCACTCGCCCGGTGATGGCCAGGCCGTATCCCTCCAGGCCGGCCCGCTTGGCGGGGTTATTGGTCAGCAACCGCATCGACCGCACTCCCAGATCGGCCAGGATCTGCGCCCCGGTGCCGTAGTCACGGGCATCGGCAGGCATGCCCAGCGCAAGGTTGGCATC
>JBOHHE010000006.1:0-21104 GCA_050700355.1 Pseudonocardiaceae bacterium | reverse complement strand
GTCGTAAGCGGTGGTGTCCTCGTCGACCTCGACGAAGACAATGCCGTCGGTATCCAGGTTCTGCTCTGCCCAGTCGGCCGTGACCAGGACGTTCTCGCGGCTCATGCGGCAGCTCCTCGTTCGGTGTTTGATGTTCCATTGGGGGTGTCAACAGTGCAGGTCGCCCGGCTGCGCAACCGCGTGGGCAACCGGAGGTAGATCTCGCAGCCCAGGCAGAAACCGAAGGCTGCGTTGAGGAAGGCAGCACCCAGTGCAAGCGCTGTGACGGCCATGCCCAGTGTGCTGAGCCCGGTGGCGTAACCGAGCACGCCGACCGCGGCGAAGGTGAAGCCCAGCCCCTGCGAGAAGCGCACCGGAGCTGGGTCCTCTCGATTGGTGGGCGGGGACAATCGGGGTGCAATGAGGGTGCGGTACAGCGCGGCGTAAGGGTGCCACCGCAGACCGACGAACGCGCCAAGCGCGAACACCACTGCCTGTGCGGCAATCAGCACGGTGCTGCTGGTGACCAGAACGACAGCGAGCACCACAGTGCTCAGCGCCGCCACAAACCGCGGCCCTCGAGAATCGATGGAGGAAGGGGATCCGGAAAGAGTCATGAACGCTCCTGACCAAGGGAACGGGGATGTAGCCGCCCGGTCACGAGGTCCGACACAAGCTGCTACGCAGGCGGCAGAAGTCAACCGCACGGCGCTTGGTCAGCAGCGAGCACACCTGGGTGAGCCTACCTGAGATTCCCGATCTGCGGGACTGTCATTCCACGAACCGGACCGAACCTGGTTTTACAGGTGTGGTTGCAGGGCGCTGAGCAGCTCCGCGCGGCATGGTACCCCCGCCACTCGGAACAGCTCGTTGCCGGCGCGGGAGACCGCCAGCACGGTGGGCGTCGAGCGCACGCCGAGCTCGGCGGCCAACCTCGGATGCTCGGCCAGATCGATCTCGGCGTGCCCTATTCCGGAGGTTTCGGCCGCCAGTTCGCTGAGCAGAGCGCGGGCCTGTGGGCACCGCGCACAGATCGGGGTGCTCAGCTGGAGCAACGTGACCTCGGCCGCGCTGTCGACCCGGCGCAGCACCTGCTCGGGCAGCGCCGTTGCCGCCGGGGCCTGGACGCGTCCCTGGCGACGGCGCCAGAGCAGGCCGAACACCGTCGCAACCGCCAACGTGCCCAGCCCCAACGCCCATCCAGTCATCCGACGCCGGCCCCTAACTCGCCCAGCGAGACGCCCCGGGCGGTTCCCTCCACGACGAGTGATCCGGGCTCCACCCACACCCTGGTAGGCAGCACGGTGAAAGGAAGCCCACCTGGCGTCACGTCCGTGCTCAACGTCTGGATCAGCAGCTCACGGATCGGTCGCGGCAGGCTCACCTCACCTACTCCGTCCCTGGCCAGGCGCACGTCCGTGATGGTGATCTGCAGCCGACTTCCGGTGATCTTGATGATGCCGATCCCGATGACCCCGGTGGGTGCTCCCGCCAGGTCGGTGGTCGCCACCATCCGGACGGCCTCGAGGTCGTCGGTGCGGGAGGCGGGGTCGGGTAACGCGCCCTCGGGAAGTAGCTGCTGGGTCTCCTCCGCGGAGGCCGGCTGTAGCCGCAGGTCCTCGATCCCGATGGCGCGCCCGAGGTCTCCGTCCCGCACTCTGATCCGCCCGTCCACCTCGGCTGCGTACACCGACTGCAGATTTCCGGACGTCACTTCGGACAGCGGTGCATCGACGTCGCGCATTGTCGCCTCCACCGCGACGTCGTGCAGTGGGCCGACGGACAAGCCGGTGGCGCGTGTCTCGATGGCGGAGTAGTGGCCCGACAGCGCCTGAGTGAGGAACGGAAATCCGTTGATCCGTACCGAAGGGTCGGCGGCCAGCCCCAGCTCTGCACGGATCTGCTTGGCCACCTCGTACTCCGCGGCAGCAGCGGCGCCGTAATCCGTCGCGATGCCTAGACCGACGAGTACCACGGCAGCGATGACCAGCTTCCGCACGGAGATTTTTCATCCCTTCGGGTCGTGCTATGCAGACTGCTTCGTCCTGCTTCGTCGGAGCGGCGGCCCGCGCCGGAGCATGGTTCGGTCTACCAGATCGGGAGCAGGCGGTGGCCAGGTGCGTCAGGTGGTTTCTCCCGGAAAAACTCTCCGATAATGACTCCTCAGCGTGACAGGACCCACCGAAAGAGGGTCAACGGAGGCCACGACCGGTATCCTCACTGAAACATTGCCAACAGTGCCGGAAATTTGGCCGAATCCGGCCGGAAGACCATGACCTGCACCTGCAGATCACAGTGTGCAGTGGGCGAGGAGGACGCGGTTATGGAGCTGTTACTGCTCACCGCCGACCCCGCACCGGGTTCGGTGTTGCCCGCCTTGTCGCTGCTGGCACACGGGGTACGGGCGGCTGTGCCGGAGGTGGCCGCGCTGCTGGACGCGGGCCCTTACGACGCGGTGTTGATCGACGCGCGCTCCGACCTGGCCGGTTCGCGCAGCCTGTGCCGCCTGCTGGGCTCCACCGGGCTCGATGTGCCGGTGGTGGTCGTGATCAGCGAGGGGGGATTGGTCGCCCTGTCCGCCGACTGGGGCTCCGATGAGATCCTGCTGCCGTCGGCCGGTCCGGCGGAGGTCGACGCCCGGCTGCGACTGCTGGTCGCCCGGCGGGTGGCGGAGCCGGGCGGGGGCCGCAGTGGCACCCTGGTGCTCGGCGAGCTGGTGATCGACGAGGCCACCTACACCGCGCGCCTGCGGGGACGGCCGCTGGATCTCACCTACAAGGAGTTTGAGCTGCTCAAGTACCTCGCGCAGCATGCAGGCCGGGTGTTCACCCGGGCTCAGCTGCTGCAGGAGGTCTGGGGTTACGACTTCTTCGGCGGCACGCGCACGGTCGATGTCCACGTCCGGCGGCTGCGGGCCAAGCTGGGGCCGGAGCACGAGCAGCTCATCGGCACGGTGCGTAATGTGGGCTACAAGTTCGTTCGACCATTGCGCAGTATGAGCGCCCGGGAGCGGGCCGAGCAGGCACAGCAGGACACCGGGGCTCGGGACACCAGTGACGCTGGTGATACCTCCGATAGCGCGGACCCCCATCGGGATCGGGCCGGTTCGCCCCGACATGTGGGGCCGATAACGGATGTGCTGCCGATAACGGGCAGCTGAGCCGAACAGATGGCAGTAATCGACCGGACGTAGCGTGGCCGGTATGTCGCAGCAACCATCTCAGCGGACCGCAACCCTGATTCCGGCCTGGACCGGCAATCCCTCCGATGCCGAGATCGCCGAGGTGGTCGGGCTGCTGGCCGCGGCCACGGCGGCGGACGAGGTCGCTCCGATCTCCGAGGCGGCCACGCTGCGGCTGAGCCAGTCCGGTTCAGCCCAGCATGTCCTGGTCCGCGACCCGGTCGGGGAACTGATCGCCTACGGCGCGGTAGCCGAGCGTGCCGAGCGCCGGAGCGCGGAGTTCGTGGTGCATCCCGGGCATCGGCGCCGGGGTATCGGCGGTGCACTGCTGGCCGAGCTGTTCGACCGGTTTCCCGGCCCGATGTGGGTCTGGGCGCACGGCGAGCATCCGGGGGCGCTGCGGCTGGCCGAGCGAGCGGGGCTGGACCGCAGGCGCGAGCTGCTGCAGATGCGCCGCGCGCTGGCCGCTCCGCTCCCTCCGAGGTCCCTGCCCGAGGGGTTGACGTTGCGCCCGTTGCGCCCCGGCCAGGATGAGCCCGCGGTTGTGGCGCTGAACAACCGGGCGTTCACCTGGCATCCCGAGCAGGGCCGGTGGGACGCGGGTGACCTCGCCGCGCGGCAGGCACAGCCGTGGTTTGACCCGGAGGGATTCTTGCTGGCCGTGGATGCGCAAGACCGATTGCACGGCTTCCACTGGACCAAGGTGCATCCCGGTGGTCTCGGTGAGGTCTACGTGATCGCGGTGGATCCCGATGCCCAGGGCACCGGCCTCGGTACCGCGCTGATCGTGGCCGGGCTGGAGCACCTGTGCCGTCGGCGAGTGCTCGAGGCGATGCTCTACGTCGAGTCCGACAACGTTGCCGCCTTGCGCACCTTCGGCAACCTGGGCTTTCATCGCCATCACAGCGATCTCGAGCTCCTTCGAGTTTGATCAGCTCCCAGATCCACCTACAGGCCCACCGGCCGGGTGTTCGGAAGCGACGGAGCACGATATCGGAAGCTCTCGGCAATCCAATGTCACCCCATGTGTATAGATAATCACCTGTATGGTGGTTATAAATTACGCCCGATCGAGTCTTGTTCACCCTTGGTTCATCTAAATGTCTAGCAACTGTCCATTCGCTCTGCATACTCTCCGGCGTGAGACCGGCCGACGACCAAGGCGGCGGGCAGCGACTAAGGAGTGCGGAGTGATTCGGAGTAGCAGGAGCGTGCGCAGGCGCGTCGGCTCGGCGGCGGTGGCATGTGCCGCGGCCGTTGCGCTCGCCGCGTGTGGTGGGCAGGCAGGCGACTCCGCGTCCGGGGGCGGTGATGCCCTGTCCGGCCCGGTTCTCGTCGACGGTTCATCCACGGTCGAGCCGCTGAGCTCGGCGGCGGCTGAGCGCTACTCCGAAGAGCAGTCCGCTGTGAATGTCACCGTGGCGACCTCGGGCACCGGCGGGGGCTTCCAGAAATTCTGCGCCGGGGAGACCGACATCTCCAATGCCTCCCGGGCCATCCGGGACGCCGAGGCGGCGACCTGCCGGGAGAAGGGGATCGAGTACCTCGAACTCCAGGTCGCCAACGACGCATTGAGTGTCGTGGTCAGCAAGGAGAACACCTGGGCGAACTGCCTGACCGTCGCCCAGCTCAAGACGATCTGGGGGCCGGAGGCCGAGCGCGACATCACTACCTGGAGCCAGGTCGACCCGGCCTTCCCGAACGAGCCGCTGGCTCTGTTCGGGCCGGGCACCGATTCAGGCACCTTCGACTACTTCACCCAGGCGATCAACGGTAAGGAGAAGGCTTCTCGCACCGATTATCAGTCTTCCGAGGACGACAATGTGATAGTGCGGGGTGTGGCGGGGTCCAAGGGCGCGATGGGCTATTTCGGCTACACCTACTTCGAGGAGAATGAGGATCAGCTGAAGGCCCTCCAGGTCGACGGTGGTGGCGGCTGCGTCACCCCCAGCGTGCAGACCGTGCAGGACGGCACCTACACGCCGCTGGCCCGGCCGCTGTTCATCTATGTCAGCAAGGCGGCGTACAAGGCCAAGCCACAAGTCAAGGGCTTCGTGGACTTCTACGTCAGCCAGAGTGGCCGGATCGCCGAGGACGCCCAGTTCGTCCCGCTCAACGACCAGCAGGCAGCTGCCCTGACCGGCAACGCCGCCAAGCTCGAGAGCTGAGAATCAGATGGGCGTGACGACGGTCGGGGGTCAGTCCTTCGGGACCGGCCCCCCTCCGGGCGGACCTGCGGCTCCGGCTGGAGAAGTTCCCACGCTGCGCTCCTCGTCCAGTCGCCTCGGCGAGCGGATCATCCTCAATCTGCTGTTCCTCGCCGCGGTGACCTCAGTGCTCATCACGGCCGCCATCGTGGTCTCGCTGGCGGTGCCCGCGATCGCCTTCTTCCGAGAGATTTCGATCGTCGAGTTCGTCACCAGCACGCGGTGGACCCCCAATTTCGCGGTCAAGGACTACGGCGTTCTCCCACTGGTGGTGGGGACGTTGTGGACCACCGGTATCGCTCTTGCGGTGGCTGTGCCGCTGGGGCTGGGGGCGGCGATGCTGATCTCCGAGTACGCCTCGGCCCGGATGCGCAAGGTGCTCAAGCCGGTGCTCGAAGTGCTCGCGGGCGTACCGTCGGTGGTGTACGGCTTCTTTGCGTTGATCTTCATCGGCCCGATCTTGCTGAAGGGTCTGCTCGGTATCGAGGTCGGCACGTTCAACGTGCTGCAGGCGGGCATCGTGCTCGGTATCATGATCGTCCCCACGGTGGCCTCGCTGTCCGAGGACGCCATGTCGGCGGTGCCGAACGCGCTGCGGCAGGGTTCGGCCGCATTGGGCGCCAACCGGATGCAGACCACGCTCAGGGTGGTGTTCCCGGCGGCGATCTCCGGCGTGATCGCCGCCATCGTGCTGGGTATCTCCCGGGCGGTGGGTGAGACGATGATCGTCGCGGTCGCCGCGGGCAGCGTCGCTCAGATCATCACCGATCCGAGGGAGGCCGCGCAGACCATGACCGGGTTCATCGCTCTGACCGCCACCGGGGAGAACGCGGTGGGCTCGCTGGCATACAACACGCTCTATGCGGTCGGGCTGTCCCTGTTCCTGATCACCCTGGTCGTCAACATGATCAGCATTCGGCTGGTTCGGCGCTTCCGGGAGGCGTACTGATGGCGACGCTGGCTGATCGGGCCCGTACTCAGCCGCTGGGCCGGGCCTCGGGCGGAGAGAGCTCACCGCGGGCCGTGCTCTTTCTCATCGCGCTGTGGTTGTGCCTGTTCACTGGTCTGGTCTTTCTCGTCATCCTGATCGTGCAGGTCCTCGTCGAGGGCTGGCCGCGCCTGGATCTGGCGCTGATCACGGAGTACGCCTCGGTGCTGAATCCGGAGCGAAGCGGGTTCCGGGCGGCCATCCTCGGTACGGTCTGGGTGATGGGATGCACCGCTTTGCTGGCGATCCCGCTCGGCGTGGCAGCGGCGATCTACCTGGAGGAGTTCGCCGATAATCAGCGCTGGTACACCCGGCTGATCGAGGTCAACATCCAGAACCTCGCGGCCGTTCCGACGATCATCTACGGCCTGCTGACGCTGGGGATTCTCAGCCTCTTGCAGGTGGTACTGGACTTCCAGAACCGAAATGTCGTGATCGGTGGTGGCATCGCGCTCGGCCTGCTGATCCTGCCCGTGATCATTATCGCCACCCGGGAGTCGCTGCGTTCCGTGCCCGCCGAGATCAGGGCCGGCTCACTGGCCCTGGGTGCCACCCCGTGGCAGACGGTGTGGCACCAGACGCTGCCCGCCGCGGTGCCGGGCATCGCCACCGGCACGATCATCGCGCTGTCCAGAGCGATCGGGGAGGCCGCTCCGCTGCTGCTGCTCGGCGCCGTGGTATTCGGGCGTTTCGATCCCAATGGGCTGCTCTCCGGGTTCACGACAATGCCGGTGCAGATCTACAGCCTGATCTCCAAGCCACAGGAAGAGCTGATCACCGCGGCATCCGCAGGCATCGTCGTGCTGCTTGCCATGCTCCTGCTGATGAATGCCGTTGCGATCTTGATCCGTAACCGATTTCAACGTCGCTGGTGAAAACTGAAAACGAGGATACGATGAGCGCGCACTTCACCGCCCCGACCGGGGCACAGATGATCGACAACACGAAAGTCACGGTCAAGAGACAGATCGTGGGAGTAGAACGTCCGGCCGCGACCAAGCGCTCGATCCCCGATGTGCCTCGGGCTGTGATGGCCTGCGAGGGCCTGTACGTCTACTACGGTGACTTTCTCGCCGTCCGCGATGTCCACCTGGGTTTCGGTCGGAACGAGATCACCGCGCTGATCGGTCCTTCCGGCTGTGGCAAGTCCACGGTGATCCGTTGTCTGAACCGGATGAACGATCTCGTGGTGGGCGCCAGGGTCGAAGGTGTGGTGAGCTACCACGGCCGGAACATCTATGCCCGCGACGTGGACTCGATCGAGGTTCGGCGCCGGATCGGGATGGTGTTTCAGAAGCCCAACCCGTTTCCCAAGTCAATCTACGACAATATCGCCTATGGTCCCCGGGTAACCGGCATGAAGCCGGACAGCATGGACGATCTCGTCGAGAAGGCCTTGCGCGATGCCGCCCTCTGGGAGGAGGTGAAGGACAAGCTCAAGCAAAATGCCTACGGCCTGTCAGGTGGTCAGCAGCAGCGGTTGTGCATCGCCCGCACCCTGGCGACCGAACCGGACGTGATCCTCATGGACGAGCCCTGTTCGGCACTGGACCCGATCGCCACCGCGCGGATCGAGGACCTGATGATGGACCTGCGGGAGCACTTCACGATCATCATCGTGACGCATAACATGCAACAGGCGGCCCGGGTTTCGGATCGGACCGCTTTCTTCACCGCTCAGGCCGACGACACCACCGGCAACCGCACCGGCCTGCTGGTGGAATACGACCGGACTGAGAAGATCTTCTCCAATCCGTCCGAGAAGCGCACCGAGGACTACATCTCAGGTCGGTTCGGCTGATGTCACTCACAGTCCTTCGGCTGGCAGTTTGCCGGTGGCCAGGTAGCCGACCTGCCGGGCGATGGCCACGGCATGATCGGCGAAGCGCTCGTAGTAGCGGCCGATCAGGGCGGCATCCACTGCCGGTTCCACCCCGTGCGACCAGCTCTCGGCGAAGAGGATGCCGAACAGTTGCCGGCGCAGCGCGTCCACTTCATCGTCCGCTTCGGCCAGCCGGTTACCGGACAGCGGATCCTGTTGCTCGATAGCGGTGGCAGCATCCTCGGCCAGGCGGCAGGCGAGCAGGCTCATCCGAGCAAACACCGGACGGATGCTGCCCGCGACGCTCAGGTTCGGGTGCTTGAGCCGGGTGATTTTGGCGATGTGCTGGGCCAGATTTCCCATCCGCTCCAGATCACCCACCGCGTGCATGGCGGCGACGACCGTCCGCAGGTCCGCAGCGACCGGGGCCTGCAGCGCGAGCAGGCTGACGCAACGCTTCTCGGTATCGTCGTGCAGGGCGTTCATCTCGTCGTCACGGGATATCACGAGCTCGGCGAGAGCGAGATCACCCTGGTGTAACGCGGTCGAGGCACTGGTCATCATTTCGCAGGACAGCCGGGCCATTTTGACCAGGTCGAGCATCAGGGTACGCAGCTCGGACTGGAATATCTCCCGCATGGCGTTAAAGGATACCCCTAATGGTCCATGTTCTCGGGAATTGGGGGACTAGCCACAGGTGGTGTCGGCGGCCAGGTCCGGCGTCGCGAGCGTGGGAGCTTTCGGCCGCTGCGCCGCCCGCGTTTCACCTCGCGGTCCGATGTCGTCGACGAGCGCGGTATCACCGATGATCGCGGTGTCGTTGATGATCGCGCGGAACAGGCCGCGGTGTCTTTTCCTCGAAAGCTCTTCGCTGCCGTATTCGTTGGCCCCGCCGGTGGTCGGAACGGTAAGGTCACCAGGACCACGAGCAGTTACCGGTGAACCAGGTGTAGCCACGTCGCGGCGGCTAGATGGCCGGACTGGTCGCTTCGGTCACCCCACCTCATCTACCGGACCGGGCGCGGTCCCCGTGAGCGTACCGAGGTCGCTCGAACAGGTGAGTCAGCCCCCCGAGTGTGCCAGCTCGGCACCGGCGGGTACGGCCAGGTCCATCGGGTCGTCCAACCATCCGTGCGGCAGCACGACCCTGCCAGGTGAGCCCTGCCTGCCGCGTGGACCGTCCGCACCAGGGGGGAATGGGGCGTCGTGGTCCAGGCGGGCGAGCTGATCGTCCAGCTCGGCAAAGCTCGACACCATTCCCAGCGTGCGTCGCACGTCCCCGCCGACCGGGAAGCCGTGCAGATACCACGAGATGTGCTTGCGCAGGTCGCGTAGACCCTTGTCGGTGCCGAGGTGGTCGGCGAGCAGCTCGGCGTGGCGGCGCAGGATCGCGCAGACCTGTCCGAGGGACGGCGGCGGGGGAGCGGGTTGATCTCGGAAGGCGGCCGCGAGTTCGGCGAACAGCCAGGGCCGGCCCAAGCAGCCACGTCCCACCACGATTCCGTCACAGCCGGTGTGCTCGACCATCCGGATCGCGTCGGCTGCGGCGAAGATGTCCCCATTGCCCAGTACCGGGATCGCCGTGACGGCCTGCTTGAGTGCGGCCACCGCGTCCCAGTCCGCGGTGCCCGAGTAGCGCTGCGCGGCGGTGCGCCCGTGCAGCGCTACCGCCGCCACTCCGGCGTCCTGGGCTATCCGCCCGGCGTCGAGGAACGTGCGGTGTTCGTCGTCGATGCCGATCCGGAACTTCACCGTGACCGGCAGGTGCTCGGCCGCTTGCACGGCGGCGCGGACGATCTCGCCGAACAGCGCCCGTTTGTAGGGCAGCGCGGCACCGCCTCCTCGACGGGTGACCTTCGGTACGGGGCAGCCGAAGTTGAGGTCGATATGGTCAGCCAGATCTTCGTCGCGCACCATCTCAACGGCCTTGCCGACAGTCGCCGGATCAACTCCGTAGAGCTGCATCGAGCGAGGGTGCTCGCCCGCGTCGAAGCTGACCATCTGCAGCGTGCCGGGATGACGCTCGACCAGCGCCCGGCTAGTAATCATCTCGCAGACGAACAGTCCTCCTTCGCCATACTCACGGCACAGCCGTCGAAACGCCACATTGGTGATCCCGGCCATCGGCGCAAGCACCACCGCAGGCTCCACCCGGTAGGGACCGATCCGCAGTCCTCGCACCACACCCTCCACCACCCCATCCTCCCCCACCGCGTGTCCGCCCCTCATGCACGGTGTGTCCGTCCCCCATGCACCGTGTGTCCGGCCCTCATGCACGGTGTGTCCGCCCTTGATGCCGGGTCACATCCACTCTTGCCGTTACTCCGACCGCATAGAAGTCTTGAGTCAGGGCGCCAACGGGCCTAGCGTCAGATACGGGTGACAAGCCAGTGATCGGCCAGTGAGGTGATCCGTCATGCAAGCGGCAATCGGTGACCGACTGTGCGTACATGGCCGCACTGTCGACAAGCCAGACCGGATGGGCGAAGTGGTGGAGGTACGGGGCGTCGACGGCCAGCCGCCGTATCTGGTCAGATTCGACGACGGCCACGAACGGCTGATCTTCCCCGGTCCCGACTGCGAGATATGGTCCGCGCCGGACACGCGCTAAAGCCAGCCTCGGCGTCGGAACAGGAAGTAGAGCAGCACGGAGACCATTAGCATCATGCCCACCGCCATCGGGTAACCGAATCTCCAATTGATTTCGGGCATGTGTGTGAAGTTCATTCCGTACACGGTGCCGATGATGCTCGGCGCGAACAGGATCGCCGCCCATGAGGAGATCCGTTTGACCTCCTCGCTCTGTGCCAGGCTGGCCTGGGTCAGCTTGGTGGTCTCTTCGCTCTGCCGCTGGGCGACCATGGTGGAGTTGACGGTGAGGATGTTGCCGAGCAATTCGCGGAAGGCGTCCACCCGCTCCACCACGTGTACCGCATGGTCCTGCACGTCCCGGAGCCGACGCTGCAACTCGACGTCCATCTGATTTTTGGTGAACCCGCTGAGCAGGGACTCCAACACGTCGAGCAACGGTTCGCAGGCTCGTTGGAACTCGATCACCTCGCGAGACAGCTGATATATCCGCCGGGAGACCGCCGGCTCCCCGCGGAACACCTGGTCCTCGATCTCGTCGATATCGTTGCGCAGCCCGTGTAGCACGGGTTGGTAGTCGTCCACTATGCGGTCCAGAATCCCGTAGAGCACGGCCAGCGGCCCCAGCTTCAGCAGCTCGGGCTCGCCCTCCAGGCGTTTGCGGACCTCGGCAAGGTTCGGCTCGACCGCGTGCCGGATGGTGATAACGAAGTCCTCGCCGATGAACGCATGTAGTTCGCCGATCTCGACCACCTCGATGGGGTCGACATAGCGGGCCGGACGCAGTACCACGAACAGGGTGCCGCCGTAGCGCTCCAGCTTGGGCCGCTGGTGAGCCTGAACCGCGTCCTCGACGGCCAGCTCGTGGAGGCCGAATTCGGTGGCCACCGAGGTGATCTCCTGCTCGTCGGGCCGGTAGAGCCCGATCCAGGCCAGGCAACTCTCGCTGTCGTTGACACTGCGTTCGCGGAGCAGCTCATAGGTTGTCTCCAACGATGTCGGGACGTTGCAGCGCCGGCCCTGTGTGTATACCGCGTTGTCGACGAGCGCCATCGCCGCCTCTCCTCTCCGGATGGATGATGCATCGTCCCATTACCCCGCCGACTGGCCGGTCAGCGAGCACCTATGCATGAGGAGCAGACGCACCGTGCAAGGGGGACGGACACACCGTGCATGGGAGACGGACACATCGGGCAGGGGGACGGATACACCGGGCATGAGAGGCGGACACACGGTGCATGGGGGGCGGACATGCCGGGGTTAGGCTGGTATTAGATCGGTGAGGCCCAGGTCGTCGAGGTGGGGGACCAGGGTTGCGCGGACTGTGGCTCTGGCCCGGTGGAGCAATACCCGCTGGTTTCCGGCTGCGATGTCGAGCTGGGCGCACACGTCCTCGGCCCGCCAGCCCTCGACGTCGCGCAGCACCAGTACGGTGCGCTGGCGCTCGGGCAGCGCCCGGATCGCTGCCTCGAGGACCGCCCGGAGCTCCGCCGATAGCGCGCGGCCTTCCGGGGTCGTCTCCGCCGCCGCAAGAGGCTCGGTGGGCAGCGGCTCGGTACCCAGGGCGTCCCAGCGGACCGGGGTATGTTCGCGGACACTCCGTTTGCGGGCGGTGTTGAGCAGAATCCGCATGAGCCAGGTGGTGAACCGGGAACGGCACTCGAAGGCGTCGAGGCCCCGCAGTACGGCCACCCAGGTGTCCTGCACGACGTCCTCCGCGATCGCCTGGCTGGGCACGTGCGGTCGCGCCAGCCGCAGCATCAGGGGGGTGTAACGGCGGACCAGGAGCCGATAGGCGGTTTCATCGCGGCGTCGTAGCGCGGCGACGAGGTCCTGCTCCGCCGAGTCTGCCTGCGGAGTGTCGCCCCCGGGAGTATCAGCACCGGGGAGCGACAGCGCGATGGACATGAGGCGCCTCCCGGGCTGGTGTGACCTAGTGCTCTCACACTGCCCCGAGTGAAACAAAAAATCACTCTTTAGAGTGTTTTTCACCCGGATGAATATCACTCAGGGTGAAAGCCGTCGCTTCTGGTAGGCCGATGGCTTGGCCCCGCACAACGCGGTGTAGAGGGGCTGTCATTGTTCGGTCCCATGGGAGTACACAACGCCACGGAATCCGGCGCGCTGGTCCGCCCGCCGGGTTCGCAGGGGGAGCACCTGCTGCAGCGCGCGTATGACACCGCCGAGCGCGCTGAGCGTTTCTACCGTGATCAGGTATGTAACCGATTACTACCCACGATGGTGGAGTTCGTCGGCCGGATGGAGATGATGTTCGTAGCCACCGCCGACAGGCATGGTGAGTGCGACGCGACCCTGCGGGCCGGGCCGCCGGGCTTCGTGCAGGTGTTGAACGAGGTGCATCTGGCGTACCCCGAGTATCGGGGCAACGGGGTGCTGGCCAGCTTGGGCAACATCAGAGAGAACCCGCACGTCGGGTTGCTGATGGTCGATTTCGTCCGGGACCTGATCGGGCTGCACATCAACGGGCGGGCCCGGATCTTCGAGGATCGGGACCTGCGCATCGTCTACCCGCACCTGCCCGTCGCCGACATACCGGGCCGTCGGGCCGAGCTGTGGGTGGTGGTGGAGGTAGAGGAGGCCTACGTGCATTGCCGCAAGCACATCCCGCGAATGATGCCGGTTCCGCACGGCCGGGCTTGGGGCACCGATGATGCGCGTCGTAAGGGAGGGGACTACTTCGACGCGACAGCTGAGCCCAAGCCCTGGGTCGAGAGAGACGGTCAATAGCGACAGATCCGCATTCTATGCTAGACGCGACAGATGTTATCGAACTCGTCACGTCGGAGTGGAAGATGGTCGGATGCTAGTGCGACGGGAGCAGCCAGGTGACGTGGAGACCGTCCGGCGTGTCGTCGCGGCTGCCTTTGCGGGGCGCGAAGGCTCCGAACGGATCCCGGTGGAGGCTACACTGCTCGACGAGCTTCGGGTCGATGAGGGTTGGCTACCCTTGCTCTCGCTGATCGCCGAATCGGTGGATGGCGAGGTGGTGGGGCATGTCCTGTGTACTCGAGGGACCATCGACGGCAACCCGGTACTGGGGCTCGGTCCGCTTGCCGTGCGGCCCGACTGGCAGCGCCGCGGGGTGGGCAAGGCGCTGATGCACGCGATGCTCGGCGCGGCCGACGCGCTGGGCGAGCCGCTGGTCGCGCTGCTGGGGGAGCCCGAGTACTACGGCCGCTATGGATTCCGGGCCAGCACGGCATATGGGATTGAGCCACCGAAGCCCCTGTGGGGCAGGTACTTCCAGGTCCGGACACTCTCCGCGTACCGGCCGTGCCCCGGTACTTTCGCTTACGCGAAGCCGTTTAACCGGTTCTGAAATCGGTTACCGCGCAGCATGGTGTCCAAGGTCGAGCGCGGTCGGCGTGGGATGAGTGCTATGCGGTGGAAAGTCGCCGACCGCACCCAAGCCGTGCTCTACGCCGTCCGCACCGGCCTGGCGGACGACTCAGCGCACTCCGGACCGGCGTAACGCCTGGGCTGGTTGTGGGCTCTAACCTCTGTGACAGACAACGAGCAGGCAGCGGATGTCGTTGTGATCGGGCTCGGACCAGGAGGCGGGGAGGTGGCCTCTCGGCTGGCCGAGGCCGGGTTGGTTGTGGTGGGTATCGAGCGCGAGCTCGTCGGAGGGGAGTGCCCGTACTGGGGGTGCATCCCGAGCAAGATGATCGTCCGGGCGGCTGAGGCGCTCGCCGAAGCCGGGCGGGTGGATCAGCTCGCCGGTGTGGCCCGGGTACACGCTGACTACACCCCGGTGGCCCGCCGGATCCGGTCGGAGGCGACCGATGACTGGGACGACACCGCAGCGGTGCAGCGATTCGAGAAGCCCGGCGGGCGGTTCATCCGGGGTCGGGCGACGCTCGTCGGGCCGCGCCGGGTTCGGGTCGGGGAAACGGTGTTCACGGCGTCGGTGGGAGTGGTGCTGGCTACCGGGTCGGTGCCGGTCCGCCCGCCGATACCGGGACTCGCCGAGGCTGATTACTGGACCAACCGGGAAGCGATCGAGGCCACCTCCCCGCCGGGATCGCTGGTCGTACTCGGTGGTGGGGCCATCGGGCTGGAGCTGGCCCAGTCGTTCGCCCGATTCGGTTCGGTGGTCACCGTGGTGGAGGGCGCGGAGCGGGTGCTGCCGATGGAGGAGCCGGAGGCTAGCGCGGTGATCGGGGGCGTGCTGCGAGCCGAACGGCTGGAGCTGCGTACCGGGCGTCGTGCCGTCGCCGTGTCCCGTTCTGGTGGACGCACTATCGTTTCGATGGATGACGGCTCGACCGCAGACGGCGAGCAGTTGTTGCTCGCCGTAGGTAGGCGCCCGGATCTGCGCGGCTCGGGGCTGTCGTCGGTGGGCCTAGACGAACAGGCCCGCGCTGTTCCGGTGGATGACCGGATGCGGGCCGGCGCGGGACTGTGGGCGGTCGGCGATGTCACTGGCGTCGGCGCGTTCACCCATCTTGCGGTGTACCAGGCCCGGATCGCGATCAACGACATTCTGGGCGTTGCCGGATTTTCCGCGGATTACACCGCGCTGCCTCGGGTCACGTTCACCGATCCGGAGGTCGGGTCGGTGGGCCTGACCGAGGCGGCGGCACGAGCGGCCGGAATCGCGGTGCGCACCGCCAGCGCACCGACGTCGGCGTCGACCCGGGGGATCATCCACGGCCCTGGCAACAACGGGGTGATCAAGCTGGTGTGTGACGCCGACCGCGGGGTACTCGTCGGTGCGACAGCGGTCGGCCCGCGTGGCGGTGAGGTGCTGTCCATGCTCACCTTGGCGGTCCACGCCCGGCTGCCGATCAGCACTCTGCGCTCCATGATCTATGCCTATCCGACCTTCCACCGAGGGGTACTCGACATTCTCGCCGCGCTGTCCTGATCGGGGATTCACCCCGGGACTTCGGTCCTGCGAGGAGAAGGTCATGGTGCACGGGAAAACGAATGGGGACGATCCTGGGGAGAAAACGGGGAAGAGACCTGCGAGGGTCTCTCGGAACGTGGCGAAGAAAAAAGGGGTACAAGAACGACTCGAAGAGGCCACGCTAGGTAGGGTGGCGATCAGTTTGCTGAGTGTCGCTGTCGTGGCCGGGACCATCTTGGCCAACGTCCCTGAATACTCCGCGATCGGGCGGACGTATGAGCCGGTGATGCGGACATTCGGTAGGATCACCGGTTTGGAGCAGGGCTGGGGTGTTTTCGCCCCGGATCCGCGGGTACATACCTTCGAGGTGTACGCGACGGTCGAGTTCGACGATGGCTCGACCGCGCGCTGGCAGCCCCCGGCGGGCGACCCGTTCCTCTCTGCCTACCGTATTTACCGCTGGCGCAAATGGGTGGAGTACGCCCGCTCCGATGATGGCGAGGCCACACTGTGGCTGCCGACCGCGGTTTTCATCGCGCGGCAGGCCGATGGAGGTGGCCGCCGACCGGTCCATGTCTCCCTGGTACGCCGTTGGCGGGAAACGCCGACACTCGGGACGCCTTGGGCGGAGCCGGGCTGGAAGGAGTTCACGTACTTCTCGCTCGATGTCACACGGGATAGGCTTCGGTGAATACTTTGGTGCAGGTATGGAATCGATTTTGGTTCGCTCCCACCGCGACCTCGACGGTGGCCGTACTGCGGATCGCCTATGGGATTTTAATCGTGGGTTGGACGTTAAGCCTCGCGCCTGATCTGTTTGCTTTCTTCGCTGTTCGAGGGATCGTTCCGGAGCAACTGGGTAACACTCTCAGCTGGTATGATCCACTCTGGATTTTCCAGAGCGATGTCACGATCGTTATCATGTTCTCCCTACTACTTTTGGCGGCGATCGCGCTCACGCTGGGATGGCATGCGCGGGTGGCCTCTGGTATTGTTTTCCTGGGGATATGCGCTTTCCAGAGCCGGAACCCGCTGATATTTAACGCGGGGGATGGTTTGGTGCGTCTGCTGGCGTTCTACATGATGCTGGCGCCGTCTGGGGTGGCGTTGTCGTTGGATCGATTACGCAAGACGCGCGACCGGTTCTGGGAGTTCCCATTGCGTGCCCCCTGGGCGATACGGTTGATCCAGATCCAACTGAGTGTGATCTACCTCTCGACCGTCTGGGCAAAGCTGAGGGGTGTCACATGGAACGACGGGACGGCGATCCACTACGCCTTACGGATCGGCGATCTCAGGCGCTTTCCGGTTCCCTCTTTTATCGTCGACTCGCCGATCGTTGTGAATCTACTGACGTGGGGGACGCTTGGGGTCGAATTGGCCCTGGGGATCCTTGTGTGGAACCGCACGCTCCGCCCGTGGGTTTTATGGATCGGTGTTGTGATGCATCTGTTGATCGACTACTCGATCCTGGTCGGCTTCTTCAGCTTCGTGATTCTGGTCGCCTACATCGCCTTTGTCCCGCCCGAGACGATGAGCAAGGTCATACTGGCGGTTCGGGATCGCTACGCCAAGCCTGGCCAGACCGACAGGTACACGGTGGACCAGGTGGGTGACGCTGATGATCTGACGGTGCGACATGCCGTAAATCGTCGTTCGACCGGGGTGCCGATCCGGCAGTTCAAGGTGCCGGCAGCAGCAAGCAGACTGTGGGGGCGGGTGGGAGGTACTTCGAATGCACACGGTCCTCGTCGGCGGGCCTAAGAGTTACGAGCGGAGGTGGGCCGTCCGGACGAAACATCCACGGTCACACCCGTCTCCCGGCTTGTGCCGCCCCCGCCGTCCACGGTGGGAGCTCGATAGAGCAGCACGGTGGTACCCAGACGTACTACGTCGGCGTCACATAGCGGGTGCCGAGTTTCCACGCGTTCGCCATTCACGTAGGAGCCGTTGCGGGAGCGTCCTTCATCGACCAGGTCCCAGCCGTCGTTGCCGCGCTCCAAACGCGCGTGCATGCGGGAGATTTTCTGATCCCAGGTCAGGCTGATATCGTTCGAGGACCTCCGACCTATAGTCAGTGGAGATTGAGCGGCATCCAGTTCCACGATATGCTGTTTGCCGTCACCGTCATGATACAAGACAAACGGTCGAGCGTGTCGCTGTACATTGCCAAGATTTATCTGGGCAAGAATAGATCGCTCAAGTTCTTTCAGCTCGGGCCCCGGGTCGACTCCCAGGTCATTCCGAAGAGTCTTACGGGTGGCTTGGTAGGCTGCCAGAGATTCTGCTTGCCTACCTGACCTGTACAACGCCGACATCAAGAGACCGCGAAAATGCTCCCGGTACGGATGGGTGAGAACCAGGCTGTTCAGCTCGCCAACAGTCTCTTCGGCCCGGCCGAGCGCCAGATCCGCCGCTATACGCGCTTCAGTAGCAACCAGCCGGCTCTCCTCGAGAACAACGAGCTCACCTTCGGCGAACGGTTCATCGGCGAGGTCGACCAATGCTGGACCCCGCCACAGTTCCAGCGCACCATGCAGGTAGGCGGCTGCTTCCTCGTAGCGGTTCTCGTCCAACATACTTCGACCCATGGCTGCGAACTTCAAGAACTGCAGCACGTCGAGTTGCTCCAACTCCACCTGAATCCGATAGCCTGGCTCCTTTGTGATGAGTAACTGTTGTTGATTTCCAGAACGAGCAGGTTCCAGAATGCGGCGGAGATTTGAGACGTATACCTGCAAAGTGTTGAGTGGATTACCCGGGGTTCGATCGCTCCAGACTTCAGAGATAAGGCGGTCGATCGGAACCGTCTGATTTGCATTAAGTAGAAGGATGGCCAGGACTGCGCGTTGTTTACGCCCTCCCAACGGCAGTGATCGGCCTGCTTTCGTCACTTCGAGCGGACCCAGTATGCGAAAATTAATCATAATCTTACCGGTGTGCTCCTATCTCATCATATTCATCTGGGGGATCCCTTGAATATGAGTCACCGATGCAGGCTGGCCCATTTGACGGGCGATTCATTGCATCCGTTTGGTGCTATAGCGATTGAGCCGGTCGTGAAATCTGAGGTAACCCACTTGCCATCGTTGGGCACCGCGGCGACTCCGATTTCTACGTCCATCGGAGTGAGAGCCTCCAAGAGGGGAGCAGGTGAGGCGGCATTGGGCGCAGCAGGTGGTGCATCGGCTGCGCCCACAGCGGGGGCCAGGCTGTTCACACCTCCTGTAGGGGCACTGTCGCTCTCCTGCCGGCCGAAGGCGAAGGAGAGCGCGCTGATCAATGCGATCGATACGGCAACGGCAGCGCCGCCGGCGAGTATCAGGTTCTTTAATCGGCTGAGCATCAAATCCTTTAGCCGTCGAGTGGTGACCGTGGTGGTAATGCTACGTGGTGGTTGCGGAAGAGCGTCCGACGTTTTACTGGTACTGGCCGGGGGTAGGGTGCGACCCGCGTGCTCTCCGCCGGCGATACGATAACCTGAACTTATTCCTGTCCAGGTATTTTTGATAGCGTCTCTTGCGGCGTCGGCGAGCTTGGTGGCTGTATCGAATCTGGCGTCAGGATCCTTGGCCATGCCATGCGCAATGACAGCATCAAATCCAGCCGGCAGATTCGGATTGATCTCACTGGGTCGCGGAGGTGGGCTGAAAAGGTGCGCGTACATCAAAGATGGGAGGTCACGTCCCGAGAATGGACGATATGCAGTTATGCACTCGTACAGCAGGCAGGTGAGCGAGTATACATCAACGCGGCCGTCGATGTGACGATTTCCGAATCGTTCAGGCGCCATGTAGTCAAGAGTTCCGAGTATCGTGGTGCCTGGACGGGTGGATGAGGTCGAGCCCATCGTATGTGCTATCCCGAAATCGACGACATAGATGAAATCATTTCTTGTGACCAGGATATTGGATGGTTTGATGTCACGGTGCACCAGCCCGTCGGCATGCGCTGCGTCCAACGCTTGGGCGATCTGGCCGATGAAGCCGACTGCTCTTTCCGGTGGGATGGGACCGTGATTTTTCAGGATCGAGTTGATGCTCTCGCCGTCGACCAACCTCATGTCGATGAAGAGCTGGCCTTCTATCTCGCCGAAGTCATGAATCGGTATGATGTGCGGCTCACGTAGGCTGGCAGCGATGTATGATTCCTGACGAAATCGTCGTTGGTAGGTATTGTCGTCGCTCAGTGTGCTCAAGAGTAACTTGACTGCAACTGATCGGCTCCGGCGTGTGTCGTATGCACGGAAAACCTCTCCCATACCGCCGGTGCCGATCAGGGTCTCGAGTCGATACTGCCCGAACTGTCGCCCAGTCATCTTCAGCTCCACAATCGACTATGATGTTCCATCTGGTGCCCCTCCACGGTGGTGATCCATATTCCCCCGAACGGGTGGAGTAGGCAGCGACTTTTACCTAGAGTAGGTCGGATGCGGAGCGAGGTAAACCCCTATACCCCTCAGTTCGGCTCGCGCACGCTGAACTGGGTCTGCTTACTCGGGCCAGTTACTCTGTGAAGACTCATTTTATACCCTTCGCTCTCCACCGAGCACCAGTAGACCCGCCCGACCCCGGCCAGGGCGACTTTTCAGGGCACCAGATCCTGATCATGCGATACCTACAGAATCCATACCATCCGCCCTGGCGGGGACATCGAGACAGGGCAACGTCAGTATCACTGTATGCCCTCCACTTATGACGGAAAGTAACAACCGTCGGCAGGTCTTGGTCCGGTCAGTGCGCAATATTTCTCGATGGCTCCCGGACTGGAATTGCAGATTCATATTTTGGGTTGATTTCAGTGATCTTTCAATGGTCGGTGGCAACGTTCAGGCTGATGGCAACATGCAAATGGCTCTCGATCAGAGCGTCGGAGGCGGCAGGGTGCAGGAGGTGCCGGATCGGAGACGCCGCGTCGATGATGCGAGGAGAAAGCGGTGACCGACAAGGTCCTTGCGCTCAATCTTCGGTCTGCATCGAAGTTCCGGCTCTATAAAATTGAAGCTCCGGCTCTATAAACCGGATCGAGATCTACAAAAATCGGATTTTCCAATGCGATACAAGATAGGAGGGTTTCATGGCGCGGAATTGGAAGCATCGGCTGGTGGCTTGTGCTGCTGCGGTAGTCCTTACCGTTGCAGGTGTGCTGGGGGCTGCGGGTAGCGCAATTGCGCAGCCCGGCGACAACGGGGGTGGCAGCGCGCAACCTCTAGACCGGAGCCGCAGCAGCGGAGACGACGATGACAACGGGGACAAGAGGAGTGGGAATCAGGCCAATCAGGGTGGTAGTGGGAATCAGGCTAACCAGGGTGGGCGGGGTGGGAACCAGCTCAACCAGGGCGGTGGTGGTGGGAACCAAGCCAATCAGGGTGGGCGGGGTGGGAACCAGGCCAACCAGGGTGGTGGTGGGAACCAGGCCAACCAGGGTGGGCGGGGTGGCAATCAGCTCAACCAGGGCAGCGGTAG
>JBOHHE010000005.1:0-21109 GCA_050700355.1 Pseudonocardiaceae bacterium | reverse complement strand
GCCCAGGCCAGTGGCCTGGGCGTTCGTCGGTGGAGCTGACGGGATTCGAACCCGTGACCCCCGCACTGCCAGTGCGGTGCGCTACCAACTGCGCTACAGCCCCGAACGGTCGCCGCTGACCCTTGCGGCGTGTTCGTCACGCTACACGAGACGGTCTGTGATCCCTGAACGGGGCGGTTCAGCGCGCGGCGCCCAGCGCCTCGTCCAGCCAGCCTGGGTCACCGGTGTCGGCGATGGCCCCGTTCACCAGGACTGTTGGTGTGCTCAAGCGGCCGTCGGGTCGCAACCCGCTGAGGCGTTCACGCGCCTGCTCAGTGGCGGCGGTGACACGCTGCTGGGCACCTTCCTGGACGCAGCGGACGAAGGTGTCGCCCGCGCCCAGATCGTGGCCGAGCTGCTGGAGCTGCGCGCTGGTCCATCCAGGCCCGCCCGCCCGGGGTTGCGTGGCGAACAGACTGCCGTGGAAGCGGGGAAAGACGTCCGCTTCACTCGCGCAGAAAGCCGCGCCTGCCGCCAGGCTGGAATAGCCGGCCGGTTTGGAGGCGGCGTCGAGGATGGCCACCGGGTGGTACACGACCCTGGCCTGTCCAAGGGCAGCGGCCTGCTCCAGCTGATCACCATAGAGCTGCTCGAACTGCCCGCACCCGGAACACAGGAAATCCTCATAGACCTCGACGGTCACCGGCGCTCCAGACTTTCCAATCACCACGGCGTCGTCCTGCACGGCCACCGGGTACACCGGTCCGGCGGCCACGACGGGGATGGTCGGTGGGAGATCACCGGACTCGTTGTGTGTCTGTAGCCACACTCCGAGCCCACCGACCAGCGCGAGCAACACGACGACGAGCACGCCTGTGGCCGCCCCTCGGCTGATGCCCCGGTCAGCGCGGGAGTCCGCGACCGGACCGGTTCCGGCCGCCTGCGCGGCCAGTTGCTTACGTTTTCGCTCGGCCCGTTGCGCGCCGCCCACTTCACGCCCTCCTGGTTCCTCAGCACCGGCCTGCCAGCCGGTTTCGCTACGTACCCTGCTCCGTCGGGCGCCCGCCTCGCGCTCGCCACCCATCGACGCTCAGTACCGTCCTGGACCGCACCAGCAGCCATCCGGCCAGGATCAGCAGTCCCGCGGTTCGCGCCAGTTCCGGCAGGTATTCGGCAGTGCCCTCGGGCACCACCCCGCCACCTCCGAAGCAACCACAGTCGATGGACAGGCCGCGCACCCACGCGTGCACCACGCCGAGTGTGAACACCACCAGCAGGGCAACTGAGGCGAGAGCGGCCCAGCGGGTGACTACACCCACCAGAAGCAAAGTTCCCAGCATCAGCTCCGCCACCGGCAAGGCCCTGGCAACCGGCCCGACAAGGCCCAGCGGCAACACCTGATAGGCCTGCACAGCGACCCAGGTCTGGGCCGGATCAACGGCCTTGAGCGCTCCGGACACCAGCCACACCACCCCTAGCCCCAACCGCGCCAGAATACTCACGCCGTCCAGGACACTGGGGCAAGGGCGTCGCACGCCACGAGGCTAGTGTGTCCGCGTCCTAACCGGAGTCCCCAAAGGTGTGGCATGGTCGGACGACCGGTGACTCGGAGGTGGGCAGATGACGATCCGGCCCGGCGGCAGCGAGATCGGACACACCCACCAGGATGTCTCCGGCGGGTGGCTGCGGCCCGCGGTATTCGGCGCGATGGATGGCCTGGTCACCAACATAGGGCTGGTCGCCGGAGTGGGCGGCGGTGGAGCGGACGCCGGTCTGATCGTCTTGACCGGGATGGCCGGGCTGGTGGCGGGTGCGTTCTCCATGGCGCTCGGCGAGTATGCATCGGTGGAGACCCAAAACGACTCCGTGCGGGCCGAGGTACAGGTGGAGCGCGACGAACTGCGCAGGCACCCGGCCGCGGAACAGGCTGAACTGATGGCCTCCTATATGCAGATGGGCCTGAGCCGAGAGACCGCGAAGCGGGTGGCGCATGAGGTGCACGCCGATCCGACGCTGGCGGTGCGGGTGCACATCACCCAGGAGCTCGGGGTGAATCCCGACGATCAACCATCCCCGTGGGTGGCGGGCGGACTGTCGTTCCTGTGCTTCGCGGTCGGCGCCCTGGTGCCGCTGATCCCGTTTCTGCTCGGGTTCGACTCGTTGGTTGCCGGGCTCGCCGCGGGTGGCGTCGGGCTACTGGTCGCGGGGGCGGTCACGGCCCGGTTCACCACCCGCCCGTGGTGGCTGGGCGGGCTGCGTCAACTGGGTTTCGGCACGATCGCCGCCGTCGCGACCTACCTGGTCGGCGCCCTGATCGGGGTGGGCGTCTCGGGCTGAGGGCGGGTATCCGGGACACGCAGCCACACCACGGCAGCGATCAGGGCCACCACACCGGTCAGGGTGAATGCCGCGGTATAGGAAAACTGATCGGCGAGCATCCCGGCCGCGATGGGTCCGATGATCGCGCCGACGTCGGACGCCATCTGGAACACCGCTAGCACCGGCCCGCCCCTGGCCTTCGAGCCGATCACGTCGGCCACCGCCGCACCATGCGGTGGTGTGATCAGTCCGGTGCCCAGACCCGCGAACAGGGTGGCGAGCAGGAACTCCGGTACCCCCTCGGCGAAACCGAGCCAGATCGTCGCGGTACCGGTGAGCACCAGCCCGACCAGCACCGGCGGGCGAGGGCCGAGGGAATCGGCGACCTTTCCGGACACCATGAGCAGGGCCACATTGCCTGCGGCGAACACCGAGAGCGCGACCCCGGCCAGTGACTCCGCGCGATGCAGCACCTCGACGACGAACAGCGGCATCAAGGCGACCCGCACGCCGAAAACCGCCCAGCCGTTGGCGAAGTTGGACGCCAACGCGGCGCGGTAGGTCCGGTGGCGCAACGCCGCACGCACGCTCAAGGCCGCGACGTCCTCTCCGGTTACCGGGTTGGCCAGCGTGGAGCGTCGCAGGAACAGCCAGGCCACCGCCGCGGCGACGAACAGCGCGATCGCGTAGACGACGAACGGGGCGCGCGGCGAGATGGCGATCAACCCGCCGCCGACCAGCGGACCGGTGACGTTGCCGAGCAGGAAGCTGGTCGCCCACAGACCGGTGGACCGCCCGCGCATCGGCGGTGGGGTGAGCCGGATCAACAACATCACGGCCGAGACGGTGAACATGGTCGACCCGATACCCCCGAACGCGCGCAGCACCAGCAGCTGCCAGTACTCCGCCGCGAAGGCGCACGCGCCGGTGGACAGGCCCACCAGGACGATGCCCCAGATGTAGACCGGCCGTTCACCGAATCTCGACACCAGCGTGCCGCTCACGGGAGCGAACGCCAGCCGCATGAACGCGAACGCGCTGATCACAATCGACGCCGCGGTAACGCTGACGTCAAAGCTGCGAGCGAAGGTCGGGATCGCGGGGGCGACGATGCCGAAACCGATCGCGATCACGAAGCTGACCGCGACGAGCACCCAGACCTCGCCGGGCAACCGGGGGGCTACCGGCGCGGCGGCCGGCCCTGGCCCGAGGCCCACATCCACGCCGCATCACTCTCCCGTTTCTTCTGACCGCCCCAGTTTCTCAACCCATGGTCACTACCGGACATTCCCTGTTTGACTGAGTGACCATTCTCACTCCGCCCACCGGAGTTTCATTCCATTCACTCGAAAGCATTACCCCTATCCAGTTAAATTGCGGAAAGAAAACCAGTGACAGAAAGTTTCAGTGCAGCCCATCCCACCATGGAGGCCACTGATGGAACGTCAACCGGGTGATCGCCCGATCCGGCCTTCTCCCCCGACGGTCCCCGGCTGTTTTTCCTCCCAGCGTGGCAAGGCTGGCTCATCGTCGGCGGTATCACCTACGAGATGCGCGGCCCGTTGCGCTGATCGTCGTCGCGCAGCTCGGCGAGCAGCTGCGGAATCTGGCGGGTCAGGGGGCGCAAGACCCGAAGCCGGGACAAACACGTGAGCCGCTCGACCATCGGAACGGTGCGCTCGATCAGCACCCGAGTACGCCGCAGGCCCGCCGAGCTGTCATGCACCCAGAACAGCACGATGCCGAGGTGGTAGAGCCAGAGCAGCTCCGGCAGATCCGATTCCAGTTCCTCCGCGACTCGGGCCGACGATCCGGCGATCACCTCGCGATACAGATCCAGCGCCGCATCCCGCGCCGCATGCGAAGCCTGCCTGAACGGGGAGAGGGGGTCGCCCGGGTACGCTGCGATTTCGTCGTCGCGTCGGCTGCGTCTGGCGACGTCATCGCGACTGGCTTGAACCGATCCCCATGACCGGCCACTGCGCGAAGGGCGGATTGGCCTCGGCGTGCCGCCGAGCGGCGTCGAGCTGGAGGCTCATCTCCCGCACCGTCTGATGGCGGCTGCGGGCTCGGATGCGGATCAGCGTCAGAGCGAGCGTCCGACGCGTAGGAGGGTAAACGTAACCAACTTCCGTGCGGTCTAGGTATTTTGCCTTTCCTAACTTATGGTAGGCGCACCTAACCAGGTGACCCCCGATCGAGGGATGGAGGGAGGTGCCAGTGACGGCGATCGCCACAAGTCCGCCACCGCGTAGCCAAACGTCGGCGGCTGGACCACCCAGTCCGGGCGCGCTGCGACGGCGTCGCCTGCTGGTCATCACCGGCCTACTGGGGCTGCTGATGCTGATGACACTGGCCAGCCTGGCGGTTGGAGCCAAGCCGATCCCGATCGGGGCAGTGTGGGACGCGATCTGGTCGCCGACCGGCACTGAGAACGACATCGTGATCCGCGCCTTGCGGACGCCGCGCACCGTGCTCGGGATCGGAGTGGGCATCGCGCTGGGCATCGCGGGAGCGCTTATGCAGGGGCACACCCGCAACCCCCTGGCCGATCCGGGTCTGCTCGGGGTCGAGGCGGGCGCGGCCTTCTTTGTGGTGGTGGGTATCTATGCGCTGGATATGACGAGCCTGTTCGGTTACGTCTGGCTCGCTTTTGCGGGTGCCTTCGCGGCCAGCGTGGTGGTGTTCCTGCTGGGATCACTGGGCCGAGGCGGGCCGACGCCGGTGACGCTGGCGTTGGCCGGCGTGGCGGTGAGCGCGCTGCTCTTCGCGCTGATCCAGGCAATGCTGCTGACCGACCTTGCGACGCTGGACGCTTACCGGTTCTGGGTGGTGGGCTCACTGGCCGGCCGCGACGCCGAGGTCGCGCTCCAGGTCGCCCCCTTCCTGCTGGCCGGGCTTCTGCTGGCGGTGTTGAACGCGCCGGGGCTGAACCTGCTGGCCTTGGGTGAGGACGTCGCCCGCGCGCTGGGGCAGCGAGTGGTGGTAACCCGCTGGACCGGGCTGGTGGCGATCACGTTGCTGACCGGCTCCGCGGTGGCGGCGTGTGGGCCGATCGCGTTCGTCGGCCTGATGGTGCCGCATGTGGCACGGGCGCTGACCGGGCCGGATCATCGCTGGCTGTTGCCTACCGCCGGGCTGACCGGCGCCGTGCTGCTGCTCACCGCCGACGTGCTCGCCCGGGTAGTGGCACGACCAGGTGAGTTGCACGTGGGCATCGTGCTCGCGCTGATCGGCGCGCCATTCTTCATCGCCCTGGTGCGGCGTCGCCGGTTGGTGAAGCTGTGACGGCCGGGACGCTGCACCGCGAGCGGGTGACAGGCCGCCCACCACTGCGAATCGGCCGGTTCTCCGGAGTGTGGCGGCCAAGGATGATCACGGTGACGGTGCTCGGGCTGGGCCTGCTGGTGCTGGTGGCCGCAGTGAATATCGGCCGTGGTGACTTCCCGATCTCGGTCGACGAGGTGCTCGGCGTACTGACCGGCGGCGGGAACACCTCTCAGCAGTTCATCGTGCTGGAGCTGCGGCTGCCGCGCACGCTGACCGGCATACTGGTCGGCGCCGCGCTCGGGTTGTCCGGCGCGATCTTGCAGGGTATCGCGCGCAATCCACTGGCCAGTCCGGATTTTCTGGGCTTCACCACAGGCGCCAGCGCCGCCGCCGTCGCCGTGATCGTGTTCGGCGGCAGTGCCGGCGCGGTCGGAGCGACGCTGCTTACGGTCGGAGTGCCGGTCGCCGCGCTGGTCGGCGGGCTGGGCGCCGCCGCCTTGGTGTACGCGCTGGCCTGGCGACGCGGCGTCGAAGGCTACCGGCTGGTGCTGGTGGGCATCGGCATCGACGCGGTAGCCAGAGCGGCCATCTACTGGATGCTCGTCATCGCCCAGCTCTACGCCGCCGCGCAGGCGACGGTGTGGCTCAACGGCAGTCTCAACGGCCGCGGCTGGGAGCATGTCGTGCCGATGGCGCTGGTGCTGGCGGTGCTGGGGCCGGTCGCGTTGCTGATGACCTTCGGGCTGAGCGCACTGTGGTTCGGCGACGACATCGCCTACGGCCTCGGCGTACGAGCGAACCGGGTCCGCTCAGCATTGATCGTCGTTGCGGTCGTATTGGCCGCAGTGGCCGCATCGAGCGCGGGCCCGATCGCGTTCATCGCGCTGGTGGTGCCCCAGATCTGCCAGCGCCTGGTCGGCGCGGCCAGTCCACCGCTGCTGACCTCGGCGGTCTATGGCGCGTTGCTCACCGTGACCGCTGACCTCATCGCGCGCACCATCCTCGACACCGAGCTGCCGGTCGGCATCGTCACCGCCGTCCTCGGTGCCCCCTACCTGCTGTACCTGCTCGCCCGCCGCAATCGGAAGGTAGCTGTTGCATGACTGACCGGATTCGGCTGCAGGCCCATGACCTGAAGCTGGCTTATGAGGACAACGTCGTCATCGACGGGCTGGACCTTGACGTACTCAACGGCACCGTCACCGCCGTGATCGGTCCGAACGGGTGCGGCAAATCGACCCTGCTGCGCGCGCTGGCCCGGCTGATCCCTGCCAAACGGGGCTGTGTCCTGCTGGACGGCAAGCGGATCGACAAGCTGCCTACCAGGGAGGTCGCAAAGGTCCTGGGTGTCCTGCCGCAGGCCCCAATCGCACCGGATGGCCTCACCGTCGCCGATCTGATCGCCCGCGGTCGCCACCCGCACCAGGCCTGGTACCGGCAGTGGTCCTCCGACGACGAGGCGGCGGTCGCCGAAGCGCTGGGCTGGACCGGCCTCACCGAGCTCGCCGAGCGGACGGTCGACGAGCTCTCCGGGGGCCAGCGGCAACGGGCGTGGATCTCGATGGCCCTGGCCCAGGGCACCGACCTGCTGCTGCTCGACGAACCCACCACGTTCCTGGACCTGGCCCACCAGGTCGACGTGCTCGACCTGGTGGAGCGGCTGCATACCGAGGCCGGACGCACCGTGGTGATGGTGCTGCACGACCTCAACATGGCCGCCCGCTACGCCCAGCGGCTGATCGCGATGCGCGCCGGGCGAATCGTCGCCGACGGCACCCCGGCCGAGGTCCTCACCGAGGCCCTGCTGCGCCAGGTGTTCGAACTCGACGCCCACGTGCTCACCGACCCGGTCGCAGACACCCCGCTGATCGTGCCCATCGGCCGCCGCAACCGCAGGCCGGTCACCCCCGTCGCCACCCTCACCTGATCATCCGAAGGAACCAGCCATGCCATGCCCGCCCTTCGCGGCCCTCGACGGCATCGCACCCACAGGGGTACGGCGATGACCCGCCCCCGGGTCGTCACAGCCCTGAGCGGGGTGCTCTGCTCCGTCCTGGTGGCCTGCGGTTCATCGCCGAGCTCGACTCCGGCCGCGCCGAGCACGCCGCGCGACGACTCAGCCTTCCCGGTCACGATCACGCACAAGTTCGGCAGCACCACCGTTCCCGCGCCGCCGCAACGGGTGGTGACTATCGGTGACGAGGACATCGCGTTCGCTCTCGGCATCACCCCCGTCGGCATCGTCCGTAACGCGAATGCCCCCAGCGGTACCGCACCCTGGCTGGAAGGCCACTTCGACCCGGTCAAGACGGCGTTCATCGACATTCCGGCCGGAGCAGAGGGTGAGGGCGCCGCCGGGGCGAACATCGAACAGGTCGCCGCTCTCGAGCCAGATCTCATCCTGGCCATCAACGATTTCGGACTCGAACTGGACTACCCCGCCCTGTCCCAGATCGCGCCCACCGTCGGCTACGAGACCGTATGGGGCGCGCAGCCCTGGCAGGAACAGGTCATGATCGGTGCGCGAGCCTTGGGGGTGGAAGAGCGCGGCCGGCAGGTCGTGGCTGAGACCGAGACGGCCATCCGCTCGACGCGGGACATGAACCCCGGCCTGGCCGGCCGAACTGTCACCTTCTCCTACGCGTTCGCCCCGGGCCAGATCGTGACCCTGAAATCAGACCAGGACTACAGCGTCAAGCTCCTGAAAGAGCTGGGGATGCGGCTCCCGCCGTCCGTCGAACAGTTATCCGACATCGCTCCCGGAAATCCGGGCGGGGTTTTGAGCTTTGAAAACATATCACTGCTGGACGCCGACATCCTCATGATGGGGTACGCCAACGACGAGCTACAACGCCAAGTAGAAGACCTCGAGCTGTTCCGCAACCTCCGAGGGGTGCGAGAGGGGCGATACATCGTGATCGATCTTCCCACCGCGACCGCGCTGCGCAGCCCGAGCGTGCTGAGCATCCGGTGGGGGTTGGAACAGCTCCGCCCATCCCTGGCCCGGGTAGCCGGCTCCTGACCTGGCTACCCGGGCCAGAAGCCGGCGAGCCGCATGCACGTATCTAGCTCCAGAAGGCCGGAATCCAGTTCACGCTCACCTCCACGGAGGAAATCCGCCATGGCAGTCACGCTATTCGACCGACCCGCCGCGATCACCAACGACGCCCATCCCGAATTCGTCGGCGTCTCGGCCAGCACAACCATATACAGCCCGACCGTATTTGCTACCGACCGCCCCCGACAACTTCCTTTCGTGACAACTGACCTTCTCGTTGGTCCGAGAGTGGGTCCGGTCACCCGTCGTCAATTGCTCGGCGGAGTCACCGGTGGCGCGCTTCTGCTCGGGCTCAGCGCATGTGGGGGTGACGATCCGGAGGACGACAGCGCAAGGGGAGCTCCCCGGCTTCGCCGAGCCGGATCGTTGCCCTGGGCTCGGGCGCGGACGCGGACACGTTGATCGCGCTGGGCATCGTCCCGGTCGCCATGTCCGCGGCCTACACCGCCGACATGTACCCGTGGACGGCCGAGGCGCTCGGTGACCACAAGGTCGACATCGTTCCCGTCGGTACTCAGCATTCCCTACGCCGTCGAGCGGCTCACACCCCAACTCGAGAAGGCCCTGGCCGCCAGATGAACGAGAGTCATCTCGAACTGTTCAGCACCGATCACGTCAGGAGGACCTCAATGGGCACTGCCCTACTCGACCATTCTGCTCCGATCCACGACGACGCGACGCGGCGGCAGTTCCTGATCGGCGGCGCGGCGCTGACCGCGCTGCTCGCCGGTTGCGGATCCGGCGACGGACCATCGCCGGATGCCCCGGCGGGCGATGGGCGATTTCCCCGGACCCTGGTGGGCAAGGAGGGCACGGCGGCCATCCCGACGCAGCCGGGGCGAGTCGTCACCGTCGGATTCCAGCGCGACACCGACACCGTGCTGGCCCTGGGCGTCACACCGATCGCCATGGTCCGGCACGACAGTTTCGAAAGTGGCAGCGCGCCGTGGGTGGAGACGGCGCTGGCCGGCGCCAGGCCACCACTGCTGGCGGGCGCGGACGGGCTGCCGTTCGAGCAGATCGCCGCCCTGCGTCCGGACCTGATCGTGGCCACCGACGACTACGCACTGACCACCAACTACACCCGCCTCGCCCAGATCGCTCCCACCGTGTCCTACGTGGACGGGGTCGAGAGCGACACCTGGCAGCAGCGAACCACGCACATCGGCGCAGCGCTCGGGCGTGATGAGCAGGCGCAGCAGCTCGTCGCGGATATCCAGTTCCTGATCATGCAGGCAGCGATGGCCAACCCCGCTTTCGTCGGTAAGACGTTCAGCCGCTTCTATGCCTACGAGGGCGAAATCCGGGCGATCACCGGTGCGGACGCATCCGTGGCATTACTGGAACAACTCGGCCTCAAGGTCGCACCCGAGGTCGCCTCGCTCCCGCAGAACGACGCCCCGGGGCGGGCCAGCGTCAGTCTGGAGAACCTCAGCGTCCTGGACACCGCCGACCTCATGCTGGTCTCCTACCCGGCCCCCGCCGACCGGACCTTCTTCGAGTCGAGTCCCCTCTTCCCCCAGCTGAACGCGGTCCAGAACGGTACCTACGTCGTGTTCGAGCAATCAGTGGCGCTGGCACTGGGCTTCCCCTCGGCGCTGTCCATTCCCTACGGGCTGGACCGCACGGTGACCGCGATCGCCGACGCGCTGACCTGATTCAGACGCGCTGACCTGATTCAGCTGACTCAACCGCCCGGGAGGACCCCATGCCCATCACCACAAACCGTCCCGCTGATCGGCAAGGCGCTGGCCGTCTGACAGGATAAGGCGTGTCGGTGAAGCCGCGGAGTCCGGAGCGCCCGGCCGGACCCGAGGCGTCGAGCCCCTTTCGCGCCGTGCTGGCTGGGCGGCGGAGATTGCTGGCCGCGAGCTTTGGCCTGGCGGCCACCTGGCAGGCGGCCGAGGCGATGGTGCCGGTCGTGGTGGGCCTCGTCATCGATCGAGCGATCACGAACTCGGATATCGGCTCGCTCATCGCGTGGTTCGTGGTGCTGGCCGCTATGTTCACCGTGCTGACGAGCTGCATGCGCTTCGGTGGTCGGCTGAATGAGCGGGCGAGCCAGTACGGGGGCCTGAATCTGCGACTGTCGGTGGCACGCCGGATCCTGCATCCGGGCGGCGGGGCGGCTGCTGGACGACGTCCCGGTGAGCTGCTGAGCATCGCATCCGCCGACGTCAGCCAGGCCGCGTCGATCACCGAGGCCGTCGGCGGCCTTCTGATCGTCACGACCGGAGTGGGCGTGGCCGCGGTGTTTCTGCTGAGCGCGTCGCTCCTGATCGGATTGGTGGTGCTCGCCGGACTGCCGTTCGTCCTGCTCGGGCTGAACCTGATGACCCGCGCGCTGGAACGGCGCAGCGCCACCGAGCAGGAGCTGGCGGCCCAGGCCACCGCCATGGCCGTGGACGTGGTATCCGGGTTGCGGGTCCTGCAGGGGCTGCAGGCCGAGCCGGCCGCGACGAGCCGGTACCGCGAGGCCAGCCGGGCCTCGCTGCAGGCGCGGGTGCGGGCGACCCGGCTGCTGGCGATCCAGTCCGGCGTCACGCTGATGGCGACGAACGGCTTCCTCGCCCTGGTCGCCCTGTTGGGTGGCCGACTGGCCGCGCAGGGGCGGATCAGCATCGGCGAGCTGGTTGCGGCGGTCGGGCTGACCCAGTACCTGATCGGACCGCTGACCTGGCTCGGCCTCATCCTGGCGGGGGTGGCGCAGAGCCGGGCGTCGGGTCGGCGGGTCGCGGCTCTGCTGGACGCACCCCTGGCGGTGACCGGCGGCCTGGGCACACTGTGCACTGAGGCGGCGGGCTCGCTGCGGATCGACACCATGTCCCATGGGCCGCTGCGCCGTCTGCACCTCGACGTCGCGGCCGGCGAACTGGTCGCGATCGCGGTTGCGGACCCCGCGGTCGCCAAGTCGCTGTTGGACTGCCTGGCCCGGGAGATCGCTCCGGAGGCGGGCACCATCTGCCTTGACGGGACGGATGTGGCCGCACTGGAGCTGGACGCGGTACGCAAGGCCATGCTGGTGGCCCCACACGACGCGGACCTCTTCGAGGACACAATTCCGGCGAACGTGGATATCACCGCCGCAAATCCGGATCGTTCCCGCGCGTCGATCTCCGCGGCCGCGGCGGATCAGGTGATCGCGGCCGTACCGGCGGATTCGGTACTCACCGAATGGGCCCGGTCGCTCTCGGGTGGGCAGCGCCAGCGGGTGGCACTGGCGCGGGCGCTGGCCGCCGACCCGGCCGTACTGGTGCTGCACGACCCCACGACCGCCGTGGACGCCGTCACCGAATCCCGGATCGCCCAGGGCATCCGGCGGGTCCGCGCCGGGCGGACCACCGTGCTCGTAACCACCAGCCCGCCGCTGCTCGCCGTCACCGATCGGGTGGTGCTCCTCGTCGACGGGGTGGTGGCCGAGGAGGGCGCCCACGCCGAGCTGCTCAGATCCTCACCCGGATACCGGGAGGCGGTGCTGGGATGACGGCCGAGGGCAGGACCGAGACGCTGCCGATCGCCACCGCCAGGCAGACCCGCCGAGCGGTCACCAGGCTCGCCAGGCCGTACCGAGCACGGATCGCGGGCGCCGCGGTGGTGCTCGTGGCCGGAACGGCGACACTGCTGCTCGCTCCGCTGCTGCTCGGCGAGATCATCGACCGGGTGATTGCCGGCCAGGCGGCCTCGGCCATCACCGCGCCCGTGCTCGGTCTGATCGTGGTGGCGGTGGTCGCGGCGCTGCTCGACACTCTCGGCCGAGCTCTGGTGGCCGGTATCGGTGAGCAGATTCTGGCCACCCTGCGCGAAGACGTGGTCCGCACGGCGCTGGCCGCGTCCCCCGATCGGATCGAGCGGGCCGGCTCAGGTGATCTAGTGTCCCGGGTCAGCGGGGACGTCGAGGCGGTGTCCGAGCTCGTCGGCGAGGCACTGCCCAGCCTCGCCAGGTCAGGCCTGATGATCGGGCTGACCTTCGTCGGCCTGGGCGTCCTGGATTGGCGCCTGGCCCTGGCCGGCCTGGCCGCGGTGCCCGTGCAGGCCTATGCGTTGCGCCGATACCTGCGCGTCGCGAGCCCGATGTATGCGTCCGAGCGGGCCGCCGAGGCGGTCCGGACCCAGCAGCTGCTCGGTTCCATTGAGGGCGCGCCGACCGTGCGGGCCTATCGGCTCTTCCCGCTGCACCTCCAGCGGGTCACCCAGCGCTGCCGCGAGGCGCTGACCATCTCCCTGGGCACCACCGTCGAGTCGACCCGGTTCTTCGGCCGGCTCAACATCGGCGAGCTCATCGGGACATCCTCGGTGCTGCTGGTCGGCTTCCTGCTGGTCCGGGCCGACGCGATCACCGTGGGCGCTGCCACCGCTGCCGCGTTGTACTTCATCCGGCTCTTCGACCCGTTCAACACCCTCCTCGCACTTGTCGACGACGCCCAGGAGGCGACGGCAGCACTGGCCAGGCTCGTCGGCGTCACTCAGCTCCCGGCGCGGATCCCGGCCGGGCGGCCCGCGCAGCCGGCGGATGCCGCAGTGGTCCTCGACGGCGTCGGGCACTCCTACCTCCTGGGCCACCCCGTGCTGGCCGACGTCGACCTGGCGCTGCGACCGGGCGAGCGGGTGGCTCTGGTGGGGGCCACCGGCGCGGGCAAGACCACCCTCGCCCGGCTGGTCGCAGGCGCGACCCCACCGACCACCGGACGGATCCGCATCGGGGGCGTCGATGTCGGCGATCTCGACCGCACCGCACCGCGGCGCAGCGTCGTCCTCATCAGCCAGGAGGTGCACACCTTCGCCGGGACCCTGGCCGGGGACCTGCGGCTGGCCCGCCCGGACGCCACCGACGACGAGCTGGTCTCGGCGCTGGAGGCGGTCGGTGCGACCACGTGGCTGCGCGCGCTACCCGACGGCCTGAGCACGGTGGTGGGAGCCGGCGGGCACCGGCTCACCACGACCCAGGCTCAGCAAACTCGCGCTCGCCCGCCTCGTCCTCGCCGACCCCCTGGTCGCCATCCTGGACGAGGCCACCGCCGAAGCGGGCAGCGCCGGGGCCCGGGTGCTCGAGACGGCGGCAGCCCGCGCATTGGACGGCCACACCGCCCTCGTCGTCGCCCACCGGCTCACCCAGGCCGCGACGGCCGACCGGGTCATCGTCCTCGACGCGGGCCGGATCGTCGAATCCGGCCCGCACGCCGACCTGATCCGCAACGAGGGACCCTATGCGCGATTGTGGGAAGCCTGGTCAGCAGCGCGGGATCCGCATCCAGAACACCCCTGAGCAGGACCGTGCCGCAGTCTCCTCCCTGAAGACCGAGCTCCTTTGACACCAAGCCTCTCTGCCAACGCTGCCCGCAGTCCCGGATCGCAGGCAGTATGGATCTTGCTTCAGTATTGTATTAGGCAAGCCTTACTAAATATGCTGGCTCGGCGGGTGTCCGTCGTGTCCTGGCTGCACTGACCGTCGCTGGAGTTCTGATGGGCTGCGGTCAGACCGGCTAAACCTCTATCAGTGCGACCGGCCGACGCGGTGAACTACTGGGAGGAGCTTCTCGCATGGCAGCCTATCCGTACTACCTCGCAACCGTTGTACGCCGTCAGCGCCTCACCCCGCACATGATCCGGATCGGACTGGGCGGGCGCGACCTCACCGCCTTCACGCGTGGCACCGCGGACCAGTACGTCAAGTTGCTCTTCCCGGCCGCGGGGCACGTCATTCCGACCGTCCCGGCGCTGGAGGACGACGACGTCGAGTCCTGGTATCGGCGCTACCTCGCACTGCCCGACGCCGTCCGCCCGATCATGCGCACCTACACCATCCGCCAGCACCGGCCCGATGCGCACGAGGTCGACGTCGACTTCGTCATCCATGGCGACACCGGATTTGCGAGCAGGTGGGCCGAGCTGGCACAGCGCGGGGACCACGTGGGGATCATCGCGGCCAAGGGCAGCTATCAGCCGCCCGACACCGCGGACTGGCAGCTGATCGTCGGGGACGAGGCTGCGCTGCCCGCGATCGGTGCCATCCTCGAATCGATGCCGCCTTGCACGCGTGCGCGGGTGTGGGTCGAGGTGGCCGACCGCGCTGAGGAACAGGCTCTTGCCGCGCCACCACTGGCCACGCTGCGCTGGCTGCACCGAGGCCGGACCCCGGCAGGGCTCAGCACAGCGCTGCTCGACGCCGTGCGCGACGCGACGTTTCCACCGGATGGCCCTCGGACTTCCAGCTGGCGGTTTCAACCGATCATAGCGGCATTCGGCGGGGTGAAGCACGAGAGCCAGCCGATGGCATCGATCTTCGCCCTGAACTCGAAGTCCGGAAACGGCCTGGTGAGGTGCTACTGGTAGGTCCTGGGGACCTACTGTTGCCTTGACCACCGCGCCCGGGAGGACCGTTGACTACCCCCGACCCGACCCATCCTTACCCGCTGCCTGACCACAAGCAGTACTGCGTCTTCCTACGCCCCACCATCACGTCGGAGAAGGTCGTCGTCGGCGAGTACACCTATTACGACGCCTCTGAGGATGCCAGGAGCTTCGAGGATGACCGTGTGCTCTACGGCTTCGGCCTCGAGCGACTGGTGATCGGTAAGTTCTGCTCGATCGCGGCCGGGGTGCGCTTCGTCATGGCCGCCGCCAACCATCTGAGCAGTGGCCCTTCCGCGTTCCCGTTCACCATCTTCCCTGGTCGCTGGCAGGACGACACCCAGGAGATCTTCCTGGCGAGAAACATCAGCAAGGGCGACACCGTCGTGGGCAACGACGTCTGGTTCGGCCGCGACGTCACTGTGATGCCCGGCGTCACGATCGGCAACGGCGCCATCATCGCCACCGCCGCCATCGTCACCCGCGACGTGGCTCCCTACACGATCGTCGGCGGCAACCCCGCCGGACTGATCAAGCAGCGCTACCCGGATACCGAAGTCGAGCTGCTCCAACGGTCGGCCTGGTGGGATTGGCCCATCGACCTCATCACCGCGCACACCAGCACTCTCATGGCAGGCACCCCGGCCGACATCGCCGACATCGCCGACAGGCACGCATCGACCCGTTGCCCGGAATGACTCCACCTCGCCAGCGGCTCTACCGCGCAGCCGGCACAACCGCCTGTACCACGACTGACACATTGGCGTTCACCGAGGTGGCGCGGCATGGTTCCCACCTTATGACGCAGCTTTGGCTGCCTCCAAGCCCCAGAGCCGGGATGACGGCTCACCCGGGGCGCGGCAGGTGTCTGGCTGGTGTTTCTTGGTCGCTCACGTCCTCCCCCCTGAGCGTGAGGGACATACCGGCCGGGCAGTGACTCTCGCAGGCCGCGCTGCCGTGGTGACGACTGCCCCGGCTCTGGGTGCCGACCACCGTGACGGACACGAGCTTGAGGGGTACCGCGCTGATGTATGCGGGGATGAGCAGTCTTCCCGTCCCTTTGCCTGTTTCCGCTTTCCAGACAGCGGCATGCCATTGTCCGGTGTGATCGTCATGTTTCCGTTGGTTCAACGATGCGTTGTATATGCGGTACTTCTCCTGCGCGGGGTGCTGCTGGTGACATGGAATGGCTTTGGGAAGACGTGCGAGCAGTGCTGGGAGGAAGCGTGTCGGGTTGTGGGAGTGAGAATACGCCGGTGAATGGCCTGAACTGCTTGGCACAGGGTCAGAAAAACGCCACAACCATGAGCAGTGAAAAAGATCACCCGTGATCCGGGAAGACAGAGAGCTATTGGCGGAATTGGCCCGGCTGAACACGGACATGCCATCACTGGCGCTGCGCATGATGGATGGCAGTGCCAGTGTTCGGGAGCAGGTCACCTTCACACGGCTCTACCTCGACAGGCACGACACCATCCTGATCAACAACCACGATCTCACCCCGGCATCGGCACCCTCGTCAAGGCCCGAACTACCGACCCGAACGCACTACCGGCGCAGCGACACCCTCAGCGGCTGGGACAACGACACCTGGAACGAGCAGAGCTGGAACAACAGCAGGCCCCTCCTCACGGAAGGACCCGCCCTAAACGATCTTGCTGACGCCGAACTGCTGGCCTGGGCCTTGATGGACCAGCCTCGACACACCCGAGCCATCGTCGACCAAGCGCGACCGACCCCGATGTGCCCGGCAACTCGGCACGGATCAAATCGAGCAGTTGATCGCCGACTATCAGTCCGGTGCGACGGTCCAGAGACATTCCTGTGGACGGTCATCCTCACCGGCGTGGCCGTGGCGCCCGGGATCTTCCTCAGCCGATCAGAGCGAGTCCCCGGTTACCAGACATGACATGCAGCGTGGCAAGTTCGGGCTAAAGTCGCGTTTGTGAGCAGAATTGTCGACGCTGTTCTCGTCGCCAGCCGCCTTACTGACCGGGGATTGACAGTTGGTGCACCTGGTGAGCCGAGAAACCTGTTGTGGGCACAAGTCCACGAGCGTGCGCGATGTATCGCGAGTGCACTGGTCGAGCGCGGCCTGGCAAAGCGCGCGACGATCGCGGTGCTGGCGAGTGACCCCGAGATCGTCGCGATGACTGTGCAGGGGGCGTGGCTGGCCGGCAGCCATGTGGCGATGCTGCATCAACCTACCGCGCGCACTGAGTGGAAATCCTGGATCGCGGAGACCGTGAAGACCCTTCGCATGATTTCCGCCGATGTGGTTCTGCTCGGCAGTTCCTTTGCATCGTTGGCGTCGACTCCTGCTTTCGCGATGCTGCCGTGTGTCGCGATCGCCGACCTCGCGTCCGCACCGATCTCCGAAGTGGTCGGCAGCGGGGAGGAGGACACGGCGATTATGCAGCTCACCAGCGGGTCGACCGCGGAGCCGAAAGCGATTGTTATCACGCACGGTAATTTGTTCAGCAACTTGACATCGATGATATGTGCCACGGGCGTGAACGTTGAGCGTGAAGTATTTATGTCGTGGCTCCCGCTGTTTCACGATATGGGCATGATGGGGTTCCTTGTGCTGCCCATGGCATTCGGCACGAATCTGGTCAGCATCCGTACGGAAGAGTTCGTGTTTCGTCCGATTGTTTGGGCGCAGTTGATAAGTACTTACCAGGCGACAGTGACTGCGGGCACCGACTTCTCGTACGTTGTGCTCGGCCGAGAGCTGGCAGGCGCAGAGGCCGGCACCTATGATCTCTCCACTCTGCGGATCGCGTTGAACGGTGGCGACCCCATCGATGTGACAGCGTTGCAAGGATTCACCGCCGAAGCTGTCCGGTTCGGCATGGATCGTGCGGCGATCTTCCCGGCGTACGGTCTTGCCGAGGCAACGTTAGCGGTCTCGTTTGTCGAACCGTCCACCGGGCTGCGGGTCGATCGCGTGCTGACGGATCAGCTGGAGCACGATCAAGTAGCTGTTCCGGCCAGGACGGGCGGCAATGACACGAAATCGCGGACCAGTTCGACAAGAACTTTTCCACTACTGGGAAAACCGCTGCCAGGAGTCGAGGTGAAGATCGTCACCGAATCGGGTCGCGAATGCAGTGAACGTGAGGTTGGCGAGTTGTGGCTCCGTGGGCCTTCGATCGCACGGCGGTACCTGACCGTCGACGGTCCGATCCGCACCCAACGGCACGGCGACGGCTGGGTCGCGACTGGTGACCTCGGTTACCGGGTCAACGGTGAGATTGTCATCTGCGGCAGGATCACTGACGTGATAACGGTCGGCGGTCGGCGGCTGTATCCAACAGATATCGAGCGCGTGGCAGCCGGCGTTACCGGTGTGCGTACCGGGAATGTTGTGACCTTACGACTCGATGAAGGTGCCCGGCGAGAGCGATTCGCCGTGGTACTCGAATCACGCTCCGCAGGCGATCCCGCAGCGGAGGACCGTATCCAGCGTGAGGTCGGTGAACGGGTCGCCGCCACGGTTGGAATACCTCCGGACGCGGTATTGGTGCTACCTCCGGGTGCACTGCCCAAGACTACCTCTGGAAAACTGCGGCGCGCGGCAACAAAGTCCCTGTTTTCGTCACAGCTACCGACTCAGAAGCATGCCCGGAAAGATGTGTAAAAATTTCTTTAGATGGGATGTTGAGCTATTCCCCTGGCAGCACGTTCGGCCGGTTCGCGCAGCTGGCCGGAAATATTCGGCCATTCCTGAACCATAACCTTGCCAGTAGTGGGGTCTGTCGCATAGTCGGAGCCGTCCACCCTGACCAGAACAATCAAATTGCTTTCCCTAAATTCGACGTTCCAGCCGGGGAACTTGGAATTTCCCGGCCAACTGGCTGCCTCCTCCGCCACATTCAGCGAACTTGACGTACTCACGTCCGCCGGGCGGACAACAGATGAGCGAAAGTTATCTTTCGCGCGCGCGACGGCATCCTGGCCTCCATAGTCGAGATAAAGCGAGTACATGACCGTTATGTCTCGCCGGTACGGCTGCCCAGGTTGCTTAAGCGCATTCGCGCTGTCCTGAAACTTCGTGCTACACGTCATCTTGTCGCTGACAGGCAACGAAGGACCATCGACACGCTGAAGTTCGTACAACGGGCCTGCTAGTTCTTTGAGCGTGTCGTCCAAGCCATCAAAACACTTGGTGGGTAGATTCGTGAATTTGGGGCGTTCAGACTCGCTCGTGCATGCCAACATACACCCAAACGCCGCCATTCCCACCAGCACTGCCGCCAGGACACGCGGTCGGTGTGCGCCCCACCTCTGTATTTTCATGCCGGCTTGATCTTCCAGCTCCCGCTCTCACCCGCCGACGCCGGCATCGTGTCAGGAATCTTGAGGTCTATCGCCGTGCTCTCGATGTCGTGCGCGCTCTTGCTGTACTGATCCATGAGATCAAGCGCCTTCTGGCTGAGTCTCGACACATTGTCGACGAAGTCGCGCAACGCGATGAGAATTCCCTCGGCAACCGCGCCCCACAGCTTCGCCCAGTTGGCCGCTATGGTGCTCGCTGCGTTGATAACAGCTTTGGCGCAGTCGCCGATGAACCTGATCCCCTCCATGTAGGTCTCGGTCATCACCTTGTGCATGTTCTGCACAAGATCCCCCATATCGGCCAGGACCTTTGTGTTCGCGGTGACCACCGACTGAACCTGGCCGATGTAGCCGGCGAACGAGTCGAACGCCGCTCCTTGCCAGTACGCCTTGACGTCAAGCAGGGCGGAATTGATTCCGTCGGCCGATTCGGCCATGGCCCCCTTGGCGGACACGCCCCATTTATGGGCATATGTGTTCACCGTCTCGGGATGCCCCAGCCAGTCACGTACGGTGTCAACCATCTCGCGAACCAACGCGTTACCCGCGCGATCTCCCCACAACACGACAGTCGCGGCACTGTCGTAAGGAAATACCGAGTTGTCCGCACCGGCGGGTACTGGGTATCCCTTGACCTCCTCAGAGCCACCCATTGTTAATACCCGACCTTCTCGTCAATGTAGCCAAACTTACGATACACGCTCGCGTCTGTCGCCTCATAGGTCTTCGCCACGTTGTTCAGCGTGTCGGCGGCATTCTTGAGTCGCTCAGCGCCTTCGGTCAATCTTTGTGTCACGATGTGCAGCGCGCGGTTGTACGCATCATGGACCGCCTGTGTCCGCCCGAGCAGCCCCAGCGTGTCGGAATCCATGAAGCAGTCCTTGATGGCATTGTTCGACGCGACCCACTTGTCCGACGCTTCGTCCAGTTTTGTTACCGAACTTCGCAGGGCTCCTGGTACGACGTGGTAGTCGGTCATCGAGCGCCTCCCCGCGCGGCGTCGGCCTGAGCTTCAGCACTGTTGATAGCATCGACAATTGCCCGACCCAGCACCTGCTCGGTTGTCACTGGCAGATTTCTTCGATTCAACTCGATCGACACGAGCGCACCGAATCCGTTTACCGAAACCGTGCCGAGCTCGGGCCTGATGTCAGCGACGAACCTCTTCGAACCGAGGGCGGCCGCCTGGACTTCAGCTTGGGCCGTGGCCGCCTCTATTTCGCGCACCAGCTGGTATATCTCATCAAGCGTCGACATCAAAAGTATTCCGATCCAGAGAGCCGAGCGAACAGGCGACGATAGCGTTCACCGGTTACCTGGCCTTGCTGCTGACGAGCCGATGTGACGGCGTTCATGATTTCGTCGGCAAGTGCTTTCGGCTGTTCACTATCGAGTGAACCGCGGGCGATCTGTATGTCCAGAACGCGCCCCTCACCGTCGACGGTGCAGGACACATGTCCAGCCGCCGACTGCGCCCGCGTCTGGAGCTCCCGAAGCTCGCCGCGCATCACCGAAAGCTGATCCAACTGATCATCTATCTGTTCTCGGGCACGTTCGAATTCGCCCGGATCGATAAACTGCAACGCACACCTCCCCACTGATTTGTCATTTCCGCGTTGCAAACTACGATGTCACGCTACCATGCATAACAGGATCGCGTGTTGTGTTCGATGGACATGGGGCTGTCCGAGTGCATAGCCGACGGGACCGGTCAGAGCGAGTCGCGGTTGATCGGGCATGACATGTAACGCGGCCCCGCCCCGGCCGGAACCCAGTTCCGAGCCCCTGCCGGGT
>JBOHHE010000004.1:0-2684 GCA_050700355.1 Pseudonocardiaceae bacterium | reverse complement strand
CCCCAGGACCCGAACCGGCGAGCGGCGCTGCGCGCGGTACTCAAGGCCAACACCGACGCCGAGCTGGGTTTACGACGACCCCGACGCGGTCGCACTATGGTGAGAGGCGTGGACCGCCAACACTTCCTGCGCGCCGGCCTGGGCGCCAGCGCCGGAGCCGTGATCGGCTCGGCGGGACTGCTGGCGCTGCTCGTACCCACCCAACCCGCCCAGGTTCCGTCCGTGGTGAGCAGGGACCACATCACTGGCGTGCGCGCCAGCGTCGAGGCGTTCAAAGATCTCGACGCCCGCTACGGCGGTGGGCTGCTGCGCGAGGCCGTGACCGCGCAACTGCGTTACTGCGCCGAGCTACTCAACGCCTCCTGCCCGGAATCACTGCGCGGCGAGCTGCTGACCGCGGTCGGCTCGTTCGCCGAAACCGCGGGTTTCATGGCGTATGACGACTTCGCCTACGACGACGCCGAGCGGGCCTATCAGTTCGCCCTGGCCTGTGCCGAGGAAGCCGGGGACTGGCACCTGCGCGCCCAGGTGCTGTGCTCGATGGCCGAACAAACCTCCTGGTGCGGCGACCCGGATACCGCCCTGGCCTACACCGAATCCGCGCTGATCCGCTCCACCCGGCTGACCGCCACCGAACGCGCCATGCTGCACAACAGTCGCGGTCGTGACCTGGCCCGGTTGGGCGAGGTGCAGGACGCCGTGCGCGCGGTCGGCGCCGCCGACGAGGCATTCAGCCACACCAATCCGGCCGAGGACCCGCTGTGGATGGCCTCCTACACCCAATCCCGTCACCTCGGCTTCAGCGGGAGCGTGCTGTGGGAGCTGGGCATGCACGGCCACTACATCACCGAGACCCACAACCGGCTGAGCGCCTCCGTCGCCACCCGCCCCGAAGGCCGCGGTCGCACCGACGCCCAAATTCACCGCGCCAGCCTGATCATGGCCACCGGTGACCCTCATGAAGCCGTCGCCCTCAGCACCCAGGCCCTGGACTGGGCGGGTCCCCTACGCTCCGGCCGCATCCTCCACTACCTCCGTAACCTGAACCGCCTCGCTGAGCCCCACGCCAAGCTCCCCCAAGTGGCCGACTTCCGCGCCCGCCTCCGCACCACCCTCGCCGCCTGACGCCGCCACCTGATACGACCCATAACTCACCGGGTTCATGGCGACTCACTCCCGAGTGCTCCGGCGCCGGTTCGAGCTGCTTCAGCCGATCCACAGTGCTCAGCGATCGTGACGACGCTGATGTCTGCTGCCCGAAGCCCTGCGGGGAAGGCCTTGCGGCCGAGGTCCCGATCGATGAAGAAGGTGCGAAGTTCGAGGGCCTCATCAGGCGGCTTCGGTGTGGACACGCAACACGCTCAGAAGATCGTCACGGGGGATGCCGAACTCGTCGGTCAGATCGTCGATGTCGGCACCGGCCTTGAACGCCGCGAGGATCGTCTCCAGGCGAACGCCTCCCCGGGCGAAGATCGACAGGCCGAAGGAACGCCGAGAGCCGACGACGACGTCTGCGGTGCGGTACTTCGGAAGGTGAATGCACTGTGCCCAGCCATCAGGGGCGAACTCGACCCGGCGCAGATAATCGTCGATGATCTCGTTGAAGACTCGCTGGTTGTTGCGTACGACAACCAGATCGCGAGCACTGCGGGCCTCGGGGATGTCCCCCCGGGATTCGGCGAAGTCGTACAAGACCTCGGCGCCATCGGTGTAAAGCGACCGGGAGGCCAGGACGTGCTCAATTCCGAGTTCGTCGTGCAAGCGCTGCAAAGCCGGCCGGATACGTTGCAGGGGCACTCCCGAGCGTCGTACCGCAGCGAGCGCATGCGCCTCGGCGAGCCCGACGAAGGGCACCGACACTCCAGCGTCGCGGGGCGACGTGGTGACGATCGGCTCACCGGTGACCGTCCGCTGCCTCCGCCCCCGGCGCGCGTAGCCGGGTGCCCAGGATCGGAAGGTCGACACCGGGACATCGATGTGCAGGGCAGCCTCGGTCACCGAGTACAGCGGCACGGTGAAGCGTTCATCGGCGGGGAACACGGGCACAGGTGCGATTCTGTCAGCGACACCTGCCGTCGCCTGCATGACATGCGGACGACATCGATCAGGCTGCCCCCAAGGTATCTTCCCAGAACGTCTCGTTCGAACTGCTCAGCCGATATGCCGCGCAACGCGGCGGGGTGACCGGTCGTGGGCGAGCGCATGGTCCCGGATCACCCAGTGCAGGTGGCCCTTAGACACCAGGTCGACCTTGCGGCCCAGCAACCGCGCCAGCTCGCCGCGTGGCGGGTGGACCTCAGCGGGATTGATCACTCCGTGTCGCGGGGTCTGTCAGGGCGGATGTGATGGTTGCTTTCAGCTTGTCGAGTTCGTTCTCGACAAGCTGCCAGACCAGATCGAGGTCGACCTCGAATAGCCGTGGACGAGAATGTGGCGCATACCGATGATGCTGCGCCACGGCATGTGGCTGACAGCCTCACCGATGATCTGCAGATGCCGCACCATCCAGACCTGAACGAGTTCGTCGGTGTCGAACACCTCGCGGCCGGGGTTCTGATGGCGCTGGATGCGCTCGATGGCTTCCAGCACGTCGGTACGTACTCTGGTGCCCATCCCGGGTGATGTCGAGCCGAGCCTGGCTGCGTTCCAGCGCTGCGCCGGGCGCGGGAGAGTGTGGAGTCGCC
>JBOHHE010000003.1:0-2910 GCA_050700355.1 Pseudonocardiaceae bacterium | reverse complement strand
GTCCAAGGTCGCGCCCGGATGCGAGACGTACTGGGGCTTGGACGTGTCCGAGGAGGCGATTGCGTCGCTGCGGCGCCGGAGCGCCAAGACCGCCGGGTTCGCCGAATGCGTCGAGCTGCGGGCGCAGCCAGCACACGACATGACCGGCCTGCCGGACAGGTTCTTCGACACGGTAATCATCAACTCGGTGGTGCAGTACTTCCCGAGTGTCGACTACCTCATCGACGTGTTGCGCAAAGCGGTACACCTCCTGGTACCCGGCGGTGCGATATTCGTCGGTGACGTGCGTAATCTGCGGCTGCTGCGCTGCCTGCGCGCGGCGGTGGAGGTACACCGTATCGGCACCCGCCCGAACCCAGCGGAATTCCCTGCCCTATGCCGCGCGGTCGAGGCCGCTGTGGCATGGGAGGGCGAACTGCTGCTCGACCCGGATTTCTTTCCCGCTCTTCAGCAGCTGATTCCCGACATCGGTGGGCTTGATCTACGCATCAAGCGCGCCCGATACCACAATGAGCTCAGCCGCTACCGCTACGACGTGGTGCTGCGCAAAGTGCCGGTGCCACCGTCCCCCGCGCCTGCACCCCAGCTGCACTGGGGAACGGAGATCGAAGGACTCAAGGCGCTGTCCGAGCACCTCGCGCTGCAGCGGCCCGCCAGGTTGCACATCCGGGGGGTACCCAACGCCCGGCTCGCCAGCGATCTCACTGCACTGCGGAAACTCGACCAGGGGGAACTCGATCAGGAACCCGGGCTCGGCGCAGCACTGCGCACCCGCTACGGCGGGAATCTGGCCAGCGGCATGCTGGACCCGGAGGCGCTGCATGAGCTCGGCACGGAGCTTGGCTACCACGTCGCGACGACCTGGTCGGGTGAGCGGTACGACGGCAGCGTTGATGTCGAGTTCGCTGACCCCCTGGTCGACGCGGAGCTCGGTGAGGTGTATCGCCCGCTGCGTCTCAGACCTGTGGCGGCGCTGGCGAACACACCTGCCACCTTCCGGGGCACCGGTGCGCTGCTCAAGTCGCTGCGGTCGCATGCGGCACGATGGCTGCCGGAGCATATGGTGCCTGCCGCTTTCGTCCCGCTGCCATGGCTACCGGTACTGCCGAGCGGCAAGCTGGACCGGGCGGCATTGCCGGTGCCCGATTTCGGTGCATCAACTACGGGGCACCGGCCCCGCAGCGACCGGGAGAAACTGCTCTGTGCGCTGTATGCCGAAGTCCTCGGCGTACCCGGGACTGGTATCGATGACGACTTCTACGCCCTCGGCGGGGATAGCATTGTATCCATCCAGCTGGTCATCAGGGCACGTCAGGCCGGATTGGTGATCACGCCTCGGCAGGTCTTCACCCATCGCACGGTGGCCGAGCTTGCTCCACTGGCCACTCATGTAGCAGAGGCGGTCGCCGAAGCACCGCAGGCCGGTATCGGCGCACTGCCGCTGACTCCGATCATGAAGTGGCTCGACGAGTGTGGCGGGCCAACTGACAGCTTCAATCAGTCGATGCTGATGGGGGTGCCCGCCGGATTGACCCGGGACCAGCTCGTTACCGTCGTGCAGGCCGTCGCGGACAAGCATGGCGTGCTGCGTTCACAGATCATCCGGGCTACCGCCAGCGATCCGGGGATGTTGCATGTTCATCCACCGAGCGCGGTGTCGGCCGGCTCGTGGATCCGGCAGGTCGACGTCACCGGAGTGGACGAGGCGCAGCTTCGCACGATAATCGACGCCGAGTCGGCCGCAGCCAGCCGCAGGCTGGCGCCCGAGACGGGCGTGATGGCCCAGGTGGTGTGGTTCGACGCCGGAGCGAGCCAGCTGGGACGGCTGCTGTTCATGGTGCACCATTGGGTCGTTGACGGGGTGTCCTGGCGGATCCTGCTGCCCGACCTCGCCGCTGCCTGGGAAACGGTCGCGGCGGGACGCCGGCCCGACCTGGAGCCGACCGGAACCTCTTTTCGGCGCTGGGCACAGCTGGTGGAGGCCGACGCACGAACCCCGAATCGGGTGGCGGAACTGGCTCTATGGACCGGCATTCTGGACGGGCCCGACTCGCCCCTCACCGATCGTCCCGTGGACCCCATTGGTGACCTGGCATCGGTCCGACGTATGACGCTGCGGCTCCCGGCGGACCGGACCGTGCCCCTGCTGACCAACGTGCCGACGGCATTTCACGCGGGGGTGAATGACGTGTTGCTCACGGCGCTGGCGCTTGCTGTCGCCGACTGGCGCCGCCGTCGGGGGTTGGGTGCGGACCCGACCGTTCTGATCGCGCTGGAAGGCCATGGCCGAGAAGAGCAGATCGCCGATGGTGTGGATTTATCCCGCACGCTCGGCTGGTTCACCAGCATCTTTCCGGTGCGGCTGGATCCTGGCCCGATCGATATCGCCGAAGCGTTGTGTGGTGGACCCGCCGCCGGACATGCCCTGAAACGGATCAAGGAGCAGCTCCGGGCACTGCCCGACCACGGGGTGGGTTTCGGACTCCTGAGATATCTCAACCCGAAGACCGCGCCCGTGCTGGCGACGCTTCGTGTTCCGCAGATCAGTTTCAACTATCTAGGCCGGTTCACCGTGGACAGTAATCCGGACACGCTATGGACCGCGGTCCCCGGCGCTGGTGTGCTGGAAGGAGGCTTCGACGCGAGCATGCCAGTCGCGCCGTATCTGCTGGAGATCAACGCATTTAGCCAGGACGTCGAGGGCCGTCCGGAGCTGGGAGTGACCTGGGCGTCGCCGAGCGACCTGCTTGACGAGGCCACTGTAGCTGACCTGGCGCAAGGCTGGTTCGACGCGCTGGACGCCCTGGTGCGCCATGTCGAACAGCCAGGAGCGGGTGGTCGTACCCCTTCTGACCTCGGGCTCCTCTCACTAAGCCAGGAAGAGATCGACGAGTTCGAAGCCGAATGGGA
>JBOHHE010000002.1:0-3166 GCA_050700355.1 Pseudonocardiaceae bacterium | reverse complement strand
CACCCACCCCTCGTCGACCAGACGATGCTCACTGGTCTACTCGTCAGCATCCACTAGATAGAGCATGAAGGGCACCGCCGGGATGCCCCCGCTCGAATCCCGCTGCCGGGGACGACCCACCGCATCCATCAGCGTGAGACACGGCATACTGAACACGCCGACGAGCTGGACGAAGCTGTGGGGCCCGAATACTCAGTCACTGCGTTGACGTGCGGATTTGCTGAGAATCTTGATCGGATGACCCAGTCCCAACCGCGCGGAGATCACGACGGCTGATCTTGCCCTATCCGTGGCTTACACAGTTGGCATGACACGCCCGAGCCCGGGCGGGGGGCGTCGTTCGGGTGGGAGCGCCCGTTGGATCACCTGAAGGATGAATGATTTCGGGGGCTGCCAGACGCGCCGGTCATCAAATGGCCATGCATAGGTCGGGGCTCCGTCACGGACGCAGTCAAGCAGGCCCGGCGCTGCGAGTTCGTGAGCTGACCACTCGTAGAGCTGCTGCAATCTCGGGACGATCACCCCGAAATCGACAAGGCGACCGAATCCGAGTTCCCTGCTGAGGTGGGACTGCACGCTGTCGCGGAGCGGGTACTCGTCGGGGAGCACGCGAGCCAGCTGCAAGAAGATCCCGGTCATCCCCAGTCTGGGGTCACCGAGGAACGGGGCGAGCGGACGAAGCCAGCCGAGTGCGATCCGGGGCGCTGCGACGAGGGCGTGGGCGTAGAGCACGCGGCAGAGGACGACGTTCATGAAGAACCGCTCGGTCTCGTTCTCCGCCTCCGCGAGGCCGCGGTGCTCAAGGTAGGCGGCGACCACGCTCCCGTTGTGCGCCCGGTACCAGGCCCGGGCGGTGGGGTAATCGGCGAAGGACAGCCAGTGATCAACTGTGCGCGACGAGGCCGGACCGGGAAGGCCCCCGCTCAGGCCCACCGCCTCACAGCCGTCACGAAGGATGCGCTCGTTCACCTGACGCCACCACGGACTGCCAGGCCGGTCACTGAACGTCGGCTGCAGCACGCCCCGCCGCAGCTGCCAGCGCATGAACGACATCGCCGCCCGGCGGAACGGCAAATGCTGGGGTGCCTTGCCGAACGGGCCAAAATAGCAACGCTCCATCAAGGCCATCCGGCCGGCAGGGTCATCGCGGACCGAGGCGACCTGCTGCCCAGTCCAGGCCGCGGACGTGACCTCAGACATCACGCCTACATAATTGCACGTACCACGGAAGTCAGTGGGCTAGCACTGAGCGTGCCCAGCTCCTGACCGGAAATTCGCCTTGCGGGCGACGCTAGGTGAGACGCGAGCTGCCAACGTTCTCTTCTGCCGATGTGCGTGCGTCAGCTGTCGGACTTGACCAGGGTGCCGGCTTCAGCTGCCGTGCCCGGCGGCTCGGCGCCGCAGGGCACGGTGGGCGAGCACATCGAGTCCGGTCCGGCCCGCAGTTCGTCGGCGAGTACGACCAAGTTGCGGCGCTCGGCGAAGCCGACCTGGAGCCATTCGTCACTCACATGGGGATCGATCAGGGGCTGCCGGCGGCGGTTTGGCCATCTGCTCGATGAGCCGGACCACCACACCACGACGGCCAGCTCAATAGCCATGGTCAGCCCGGTCGGACCGGCCCCCACGACGAGCACCGAATCTGTCGAGCAGCCATCACCAGCTCCACTCGTCGCACCACCACGGCTTGTTGCGTAAGAGCTAGCGGGTAAGGCCAGTGATACATCCGCCGCCTGGCCCAGGCAACCGAAGCAGGATGTGGCCTTACGGGGGCCAACAAGCTCGGCTCAAAAAATCTGGTCAACAACCTGCGGGAAGTTTCTTGCCCGGTACACCGCAACCCGGACGCCACAGGACGCACATGAAGAAACGCGCACTCATCGGGCAGACTCCGATCTACGGGTTGCTGTGGCGACCGCACGGCTTCGACCTGAAGGAACTCTCGAACCCGGCCCTGGCCGCCAACCTGCGGGGCAAGCTGCTGCTGATCCACAGCGAACTCGACGAGAACGTGCTCCCGGCTCAGACGCTGCGCCTGGTCGACGCCCTGATCGAGGCCGACAAGGACGTCGACCTGCTCCTGATCCCCGGGGCCGAGCACGCGTTGCTCGGCCGCATGCACCACGTCCTGCGCCGCACCTGGGACTACTTCCTCCGTCACTTGCACGGCACCGAACCACTCCCGTACCGCCTCGCACCCCTGCCGCCGCTGCCCGTCGCCGAGCTGGTGTGGCTCTCGCCACACTGATCTCGGCTTGAGTGTGCCGCAACGGCACGAGTTCTCCTGGGTCCACCGCACCGCATCGTCTCTTATCGACGGAAAGGACCGACCCATGATCGACCAGAAGGACCCCTGCGAGACGGAGCGCCCCACCGAGCCGGTGCCGACCACCGGGCAGGCTGCGGCACAGCCGACACTGCTCGACCATATGGGCGGTCCGATGGGGTTCGTCTACTCGACCGTCCCGGTCGTCGTCTTCGTCGCGGCGAACGCATTCCTGCCGCTACCGATGACGATCGTCGTCTCGATCGCTGTCGGATTAGCGCTCACCGGGTTCCGGCTGCTGCGCGGGGAGCGCTTCACCTCGGCGATCGGCGGGCTGCTGGGTATCGCGGCCGCGGTGGGCATCGTCGCGCTGACCGGGTCGGCGAAGGACTTCTTCGTGGTCGGGATCTGGGCGGCGCTGGCGGGCTTCATCGTTACGTTCGGCTCGGTTCTGGTCCGCCGGCCGCTGACCGGCGTGATCTGGAACCTGATGCACGGCAGCGAGCACGCCTGGCGTGACGATAAGGTCGTGCTGCGCGCGCACGACGTCGCCACTCTCGCCGCGGCGGCCGTGTTCGGTGCCCGGTTCGTTGTCAAGGAGTGGCTGTACCTGGCCGACTCCACCACCTGGCTGGCCGTCGCGAAGATCGCGATGGGGACGCCGCTGACGGTGCTGGCCGCGCTGGTCTTCGTCTGGGCGTTCCGGCGCACTACCAAGCGCCTCGTCACGTGCCGGGAGCCGGTCCCGGAAACCGCCGGCCACATTCAGCATCGGTGAGGTGGCCTTCTGCGGCGTCGTGACCACCGCGTTGCTGCGCTACGGCTCTGTCGTCGGGGTCACCGGCAGCGCGTTGATCTTCGCAGTCATGCACGGGATCAACGACTTCTTCACTGCCTGGT
>JBOHHE010000001.1:0-6577 GCA_050700355.1 Pseudonocardiaceae bacterium | reverse complement strand
GTCTGGGCCACGCTCAGCTCATATTCACGAGGTGTGATCTCGTAATCGACGAACGTTCCCGCCAACTCCAGCTCACCCTCATGGCCCGAGGTCAGCTCGATGTCGGCTTCACCCTGCTTGTTCTGCGCGTGCCCAGAGCCGGCCCGGAACCCCTCGACATGATCCCGCAACCCCTCGGACTGACCCACCAGCTCGTCCAGCGTCTGTCGGGACACCGCCAGCACCGTGCATGCGGTCACCGCTTTGACGGTGAAGTCCCAGGTGTCCTGGGACTCCACCCACGCGTGATCACCGAAATAGTCACCGTCGGCCAGGACATTCAACAGGGTCGGCTCGTCGTACTTCCCAAGACCGATCTTGTTCACCTTGCCATGGGCGATGAGGAACACCTGATCGGCTGGTTGGTCGGCCTCCACGATCACGTCACCGGCCGCGAACTCCTGCTGCACGAACCGGTCCGCCAACGTACTCAGCACCTCGGTGTCGTTGAAACCTCGCAGCACAGGCAACTCACGCAGTTCGGCGGGAACGACCCGTGCCTCGGCCCCCGTCGTGGTGAATGTCACCCGTCCGTCACCCACCGCATAACTCAGCCGTCGGTTCACCCGAAAAGTTCCGCCCGCTGCTTCCACCCACGGCAACACTCGCAACAGCCACCGCGATGTGATCCCCTGCATCTGGGGTACTGACTTGGTCGTCGTCGCCAAGTTACGGGCAGCCGCCGTGCTCAGACTCAGCTGCGACTGCTCGCCATTAACCACCGAATCCGACTGTACCGTCCCGGTCACAGCATATACCGCCAATCTCTATCCGTACCAACAAGGAGAACGATGAGGACATGACTTCGACGTAGTCGGAATCGTGTTTCGCGGAGAACGCTCTGGCTCGTGAACAGAAGGGTTTCACCGCCCACTCGCCTGCATGGCGGGCAGATTCCCGATTCGTGTGCCGTGGGTAGGCGTCAGCTCATTATCTTAACGCGTCAAATGCCGGAGCCTGGGCCTGTCTAATACATTTGAATAGTATCACAATTCACGTGGACGATGTGGCCTCGAAAGGCGGTGTTTGGTGCAGAGCACTACCTCCGCTTGTGTGATTGAAGAGTAGTCCAATGAACTGGACACCCTTGGCCAGTATCAGCTCCACCATGTAGGCAGCTGACTACTACCGAAATCCGAGCCCGCCCAGCACATGAGAGTAGACGCAGATCCGAAGCAAAGACCCCAGGATCGGAATCACAGGACGAAGCTTATTGCAAGGTTCCTGGATCTGGTAGGCCAGCCTCAGCATTTCACCCATAAGTGGCGAAGTTACAGTTGCTGCCACAAAGTGTGACGTATTCAGGGAAGATGTCGGGTGCAGTTGGAGGATGGGCATGGCTCGCATGTCACTCTTATGGACGCCACAATGATTGCGACACCCGCTGTCTTTGCAGGTGTTCTTGCAAGTGTTCTTGCAAGTGTTCTTGCAGGTGCTGCTCCTCGGTCGATTACAGGCCAGGACGCTGGAGCAATGCGTGACTGATCTGATCGACATCGCCCGCGAGGTGCAGGCCGACTTCGACGAGCTACATCGAGACGGCGTGGCCTGGCAGCGGCCTCAATTCCTCATCGACCGGGGCTGGGACGGTTCCACCCTTTTCGGCAAGTCTTGGGTGGACACGTCGGCCAGTCGGCCGCTGCGCCTGGGTCAGGAGGCCTGGGATCAGCTCTGCGCGCTGCTGAGTCAGCGTTCGTTACCCCTCACCTATGACGCCTACCGGTGGGCCTTCGACGTCACTGGTTGCGCGCCTTTGACCACCACACGCCCGCCCGCTGAGCACCTGATGGACCTGATACGTGATCTCGACAACCGCCAGGGCGGGCGATGCTGCTCGCTTCGCCGTTTCTGCGCTATCTGGCGGCCCGGGCCGGCGACCCGCACTGGGCAGCCACGCTGGGCGCCTGCGTGACTACCACGCGTCAGCGGTGGCGGGGCGGACCCCGTCCCGGCCCTCCCGCCCCGACCCCGGCACCCCTGGCGCTGCACATCCAGCTGACGGGGGCTACCCAGGAGCACCCCTACTGGCTGCGGATATGGCTCCAGCGGGATCGCTTCGAGTGCATCTGGGCACCAGAGCGGCCGGTGGATCTCGCTGGAGCCCGGGACCGCATAAAGTGGGTGTTGTCAACGGCCAAGTTGTGGTCCCCGCTGGTGGCCAGGTAATAGTCTCCACGCCTCGGGGTGAGCGTGTCCCGTGGATCATGGGATGGGGTCTCGGAGCCAGATCCTGAGTGAGGCGTCGTCGAGGGTTCCGCGGAAGATGTAGTCGCGTTTGTCGTAACGGGTGGCGACCGCGCGGTGGCCTTTGAGCTTGTTGATGGCGCGTTCGACAATGTTGCGTAGCTGGTAGCTCTCGGGGTCGAACGCTGGTAATCGCCCGATCTTGCTGTCGCGGCGTAGCCGGTGGGCGCGCTGGTCGGCCGGTTCCGGGATGGTTGCTTTGATCCGACGTCGCCGCAGGGGGGAGACGACAGCGGGTGTCAGCGGCGAGGTGAATCTTGCTCGTCAGTCCGCCGCGAGAGGGGCCGAGTGCTTCCCGGCTGGGCTTCCCGGCGGATTTTTTGTGATTCGACCGAGCACCCTGTGTCCCGCCGAGATCACCAGCCCCGTTCGCGCCATTCGGCGAGGTGGGGGCGTTCCGCGCCGAGGGTGGAGTCTTTGCCGTGTCCGGGGTAGAACCAGGTCTCGTCGGGGAGTTGGTCGAATACCCGGGACTCCAGGTCGTTGATCAGCGAGGTGAAGTCACCGGGGGACCGAGTCTTGCCGGGGCCGCCGGGGAACAGGGAATCGCCGGTGAACAGGTGTGGGGTGCCGTCGGCGTCGCGGTGCAGCAGGGCGATCGAGCCGGGGGTGTGGCCGCGTAGGTGGATCACCTCCAGGCTCACCTGGCCGACGTCGACGGTGTCGCCGTGGCCGACCAGACGGTCCGGGGGCACCGGCAGGGCAGGCGCATCCGCAGGATGGGCGACGGTGGGCACGCCGGTGGCGCCGGCCACCGCGCCGAGTGCCTGCCAGTGGTCGGCGTGCCGGTGCGTGGTGACGATCGTTCGCAGCTCGGGCCGGTCCGGGCCGTGGCCGAGCAGGTCCATCAGCCGCTCGGCCTCGTTGGCCGCATCGATCAGCAACGCCTCGCCGCTGGACCGGCAGGTCAGCAGGTAGGCGTTGTTGTCCATCGGGCCGACCGAGAGCTTGGTGACGGTCAACGCGTCCAGCGTCCGCCGTTTCGCAGGCCCACCGGGTTCGACCGCGCCGTCATAGTCGTCGAGAATGTCCACGTCGGCGACCGTAGCCGCTGTCCGGGCCCCCTGCGAAACCGTCTTTGTCAGACTGGGCGCATAGCATGGGCGCCGTCGCCCGGCTCCGGCTACTGTGCGTGCCCTCGGGGGAGGGTGCCGCCACACCGTCCGGCCGCCGACACACCGGATTCGAGGGCTCACGAGGTCCGAGGGGATCACGTGATCCGAAGGGAACACCGTGGCTGACCGCCTTGTCGTCCGCGGCGCGCGCGAGCACAACCTGCGCGGCGTCGATCTGGACCTGCCCCGCGACAGTCTCATCGTGTTCACCGGGCTGTCCGGATCGGGCAAGTCCAGCCTCGCCTTCGACACGATCTTCGCCGAGGGCCAGCGTCGTTACGTCGAATCGCTGTCCGCCTATGCCCGCCAGTTCCTCGGCCAGATGGACAAGCCCGACGTCGACTTCATCGAGGGCCTCTCGCCGGCGGTGTCGATCGACCAGAAGTCGACCAGCCGCAACCCTCGTTCCACCGTCGGCACCATCACCGAGGTGCACGACTACCTGCGTCTGCTCTATGCCAGGGCCGGCGAGCCGCACTGCCCGGTCTGCGGTGAGCCGATCTCCCGGCAGACCCCGCAACAAATCGTCGACCAGGTACTGGCCCTGGAACCCGGCACCCGGTTCCAGGTCCTCGCCCCCGTGGTCCGCACCCGCAAGGGCGAATTCGTCGACCTGTTCGCCGAGCTGCAGACCGCGGGCTACTCCCGGGTGTTGATCGACGGCACCGTGCACCAACTCACCGACCCACCCAAGCTCAAGAAACAGGACAAGCATGACATCTCCGTGGTGATCGACCGGCTGTCGGTCAAGAACAGCGCCAAGCAGCGGCTCACCGACTCGGTAGAAACCGCCCTACGTCTGGCCGACGGCCTGGTGGTGCTCGATTTCGTCGACCGCGACGAGCACGACCCGCACCGGCAGCGCCGCTTCTCCGAGCGGATGGCCTGCCCCAACGGACATCCGATCGGCGTCGACGATCTGGAACCGCGCTCCTTCTCGTTCAACTCGCCCTACGGGGCCTGTCCGGAATGCACCGGTATCGGGGTGCGCAAGGAGGTCGACCCCGAGCTCGTCGTCCCCGACGAGGAACTGTCGCTGGCGCAGGGTGCCATCGCACCCTGGTCCACCGGGCAGACCGCCGATTATTTCGAGCGGCTGCTGGAAGCGCTGGCCGAGACCGTGGGTTTCCGGATGGACACCCCGTGGCGGCGTCTGCCGGCCAGTGCCCAGAAAGCAGTGCTGCACGGCACCGGTGATCAAGTGCACGTCCGCTACCGCAACCGCTACGGCCGCGAGCGCTCCTATTACGCCGCTTTCGAGGGCGTCATCCCGTTCCTCGAACGGCGGATGAACCAGACTGAATCGGAGTACGCGCGGGAGAAGTACGAGGGCTACATGCGCGAGGTGCCCTGCCCGGCCTGCCACGGCACCCGGCTCAAGCCCGAGATCCTCGCCGTCACCCTCCCGCACGCCACCGAGGGCAACAAATCGATCGCCGACGTCTCCGCGCTATCGGTCAGCGATGCTGCGACGTTCCTCGACGGCTTGGACCTGGACACCCGCCAGGCCATGATCGCCGGCGCAGTACTCAAGGAGATCCAGGCCCGGCTGCGGTTCCTGCTCGACGTCGGGCTGGACTACCTGTCCCTGGACCGGGCCTCGGCGACGCTGTCCGGGGGCGAGGCGCAGCGGATCCGGCTGGCCACCCAGATCGGTTCCGGATTGGTCGGCGTGCTCTACGTGCTCGACGAGCCGTCGATCGGGTTGCACCAGCGGGACAACCACCGGCTGCTGGCCACCCTGATCAGGTTGCGCGACCTGGGCAACACGCTCATCGTGGTCGAGCACGACGAGGACACCATCCGCAGCTCCGACTGGGTGGTGGACATCGGACCCGGCGCGGGGGAGCACGGTGGGCAGGTGGTGCACAGTGGCCCGTTCACCGAGCTGGAGCGCCACGACACCTCGCTCACCGGTGCCTACCTGTCCGGACGGCGTAGCATCCCGATGCCGGCGGCCCGCCGCAAGGTGGACCGTTCGCGGCGGCTGACCGTGGTCGGGGCACGTGAGCACAATCTGCGTGGCATCGACGTGTCCTTCCCGCTCGGCTGCCTGGTCGCGGTCACCGGGGTGTCCGGCTCGGGCAAGTCCACGCTGGTCAACGACATCCTGGCGACCGTGCTGGCGAATCGGCTCAACGGTGCCCGGCAGGTGCCGGGACGGCATACCAGGGTCAATGGGCTGGACCACGTGGACAAGCTGGTCCAGGTCGATCAATCGCCGATCGGGCGGACCCCGAGGTCCAACCCGGCCACCTACACCGGGGTGTTCGACCGGATCCGCAAGCTGTTCGCTGCCACCACCGAGGCGAAGGTCCGGGGCTACCAGCCCGGCCGATTCTCCTTCAACGTCAAGGGCGGGCGCTGCGAGGCCTGCGCGGGCGACGGCACCATCAAGATCGAGATGAACTTCCTACCCGACGTGTACGTGCCCTGCGAGGTCTGCCACGGCGCCCGGTACAACCGGGAAACCTTGGAAGTGCACTACAAGGGCAGGACCATCGCCGAAGTGCTCGACATGCCGATCGAGGAGGCGGCCGCCTTCTTCGAACCCATCTCGGCGATCCACCGGCACCTGAAGACGCTGGTGGACGTCGGGCTGGGCTATGTGCGGCTCGGCCAGCCCGCGCCGACGCTGTCCGGTGGCGAGGCACAGCGCGTCAAGCTCGCGAGCGAGCTGCAGAAGCGCTCCACCGGCCGCACCGTCTACGTGCTGGACGAGCCGACCACCGGCCTGCACTTCGAGGACATCCGCAAGTTGCTCGGCGTGATCAACGGGCTGGTCGGCAAGGGCATCACAGTGATCGTCATCGAGCACAACCTCGACGTGATCAAAACAGCGGACTGGGTGATCGTCATGGGTCCTGAGGGTGGTGCGGCCGGGGGCATGGTGATCGCTGAGGGGACTCCCGAGCAGATCGCCGCCGTCGAGACCAGCTACACCGGCCAGTTCCTACGCACCATCGTCAACCCCGCGCCCGCGCCGGTCTTGCGGCACCGCCAGGCAACCGCCGCTGGTTCATAACCAGCTCGGGGGAGACACGTCACGGCGTGCTACCGTGATCGTCGGCGCATGCCGCCGTTTGTCAACTGAATGCTTGCTTTCCCGATCTCAGCGGGGTTGGTCCGGCTCGCGGACCCGCCGCGGGCGCTGGGTGAGGGAGCGCAAGTGGCAGTTG